>CALAGR010000504.1 GCA_937891735.1 uncultured Pseudomonadota bacterium
GCGGGGTCCGCGCCACGAGCCGCTCCCCGGGCCCCAGGGCCGCGGTCGCCACCAGCAGGCGCTCGAACGGCTCGGGGGCCTCCAGCTCACGCAGATCCTCGACCTGCGCCCCGTCCTGCACCACCAGCACGGCGTGGGTACGCCCCCGAACCTCGCTCGTGACGGCGTGGCCGCGGCGCCCGAGCAGCGCCATGAGCGGATCCGGCCGGAACGGCGCGTCGATGCGCAGCACGGTGCCCTCGGGGCTGCCCTCGAGCGCCGCGAGCACCGTGTCCAGGGGATCGATGCCCTGGGTGAGCAGCGCGGCGGCGTCCACGAACCGGATCTCGGGCTCCCCCGGCGGCAACACCGGCGGGGCGAGCTTCGGCACGCCGTACTCCGGCCGCACCCCCTGCAGCCAGCCGTCCACCAGGGCCTCGGCGTCCAGGGGCGCGACCCGGCCCCCCACGAGCCACTGAAACAGCGTGCCCTGCACCAGCGCGAGCAGCTGGGCCGAGGCGCCCGCAGGATCCGCGTGCAGCTCTCCGTCCCGACAGCCGTCCTCGATCAGGGTCTGCAGCAGCCGGCGCTGCCCCATCGCCAGGGCCGCCAAGGCCGCTCCCACCGCCCCGTCCAGGGGCTGCGACAGCGAGAACAGCAGCCGCGGCAGGCCGGGCTTGACGCTGGCCTGGTGCAGCACCACCCCCACCACCGAGCGCAGCCGCTGGACCGCCGTTCCGTCCTGCAGCGCAGCGGCCACGGCGGCCCCCAGATCGGCCCGCGCGTGCTCGATGATCGCCAGGAGCATCGCTTCGCGGGTGCGGAAGTAGCGGAACAGCCCGGGCTGACTCACCCCCAGCTCCCGGGCCAGCTGCCGGGTGGAGAGCGCGCCCAGGGGCGTGTCCGCGAGCAGATCGAGGGCGGCCGAGACCAGCTCGGCGCGGCGTTCGTCACGGGTTCGGCGATCCGTCATGCCGCACAAGTTATCAGGTGATAACGTCCTCGGACTGACCGATCACCGGAGACCCCGAGATGACCCCTGATTCTGGCCCCGAAGAGTTCTTTACCCACGACCACCGCGCCATCGACGCCATCTGGGCGGAGGTCGAGGCCGCCGCCGATCAAGGCGACGACGCCGTCGCCCTGTCCGCCTGGAAGCGGTTCGACGCGGCCCTGTCGCGCCACTTCGAGATGGAGGAGGAGGTGCTGTTCCCGGCGATGGAGGCCGCGGGCCTGCCGCCCATGGGTCCCACCCGCATGATGCGAATGGAGCACGAGCAGATGCGCGGGCTGCTGCGCCACATGGACACGCTGGCCGAGGCCGGTGACTCCGAGGGGCTGGCCGACGAGGGCGACACGCTGCTGATGATCATCCAGCAGCACAACGCCAAGGAGGAGGGGATCCTGTACCCCATGGCGGCCCGACTGCTCGGATCCCAGTGGGATCAGATCGCGGCCCGCATCGCGCGCTACTAGAGAGTTGAACCGCGTACCGAGGTTGAGCACCGGTGAGGATGCGGATTCACTGGCGAGAAACGAAGAGGGAACGGGGTGAATCCCCCGTGACCGATGAGTGACGCTGCCAGTGGATTCGCAGACCAGCGGGGCGACCCGAGCGTATGCGGTTCACCTCTCTCTAGCCTTCCGAACGCTGGTTCCGGCGCATGACCGCCTCGTAGGCCGCCGGAGCCAGCCGGGACAGCCACAGCGACGCGCGGCCCACCGCTCCGCACACCAGCAGGCGGCGGCGGGCGATGCACGCATCCACGATCTGCCTGGCCACGACGTCGGGCGCCATCGGCTTGCCCAGCGACGGCGGCGGAGCGCTGCCCACCTCGCCGCGTCCGTCCAGGGCCCGGGTGCGCAGGGCGGTGTCCGTGAAGTAGGGACACGCGATGGTGACCGACACGCCGCTGCCCACCAGCTCGGCCCGGAGGCTGTCGAAGAACCCGTGCATGGCGTGCTTGCTGGCGGCGTACCCCGTGCGTCCGAGCAGGGGCGCAAAGCCCGCCACGCTGGACACGGCCACGATCCGGCCCCGCCGCTCCAGCAGCGACGGCAGCGCCGCGGCCGTGCAGTGCACCGCGCCGAAGAAGTTCACGTCCATCACCCGGCGCAGCACGGCGGCGTCGGTGCGGACGAACGGGCTGCGGTGGCTGATGCCGGCGTTGTTGACGAGCACATCGATGCCGCCCAGCTCCGCCTGGACCGCGGCCATCGCGGCGGCGCAGTCGTCCGGATCCGTGACGTCGCAGCGCACCACGAAGGGGCGCCCTCCGCGCTCCGCGGCCGCCTCGTCCAGGGCGGCCTCGTCCCGGTCCAGCAGCGCGACGGCCGCCCCCTGCGCCTCGAACGCATCCGCCAGGGCCCGCCCGATCCCCCCAGCGCCCCCCGTGATGACCGCGACCTTGCCCTTCAGGCGGTCACCCACGGATCGCCCGGTACGCGTCGAAGGCCTGCCGGCTGGTGCGCCGCGGCGTGTAGCCGAACTCCTCCTTGAGCCGCTGGTTGCCCAGCACCGGCCTGTACTTGAGGAACTGCACCTGCTCCGGCGCGTTCTCCGTGAGCCCGCGGTCGTGCAGCACCCGCAGGGCCTTGCGTAGCAGGCCTTCGGGCACCCCGACGAACCGGCGGTGCATGCCTGCGGCCACCTCCCGCAGGGTCATCACCCCGTCTCCGGTCAGGTTGTAGGTGCCCGCCGCGTCCCCCATCACGCCCAGGCGCAGGCACTCCACCACGTCCTGCTCCCACACGAAGCAGAAGGGCGTGTCCGCGTCGCGCAGACCCACCACCACCGGCCGCTCGAACATCTTCGTGATGGGGCTCACCACCCCGGGCCCGAGCACCGTGCACACCCGGAAGACGAGCTGACTCAGCTCGGGGTGCAGCTCCCGCGTCTCCGCCAGGAGTTCCTCGATGAGGCGCTTGTGCAGGCTGTAGGGGAACTGGCGGTCCCCCCGCAGCGGAGCGTCCTCGAACAGCAGCGCGGCGTTGTCCGGCGAGTAGCCGTAGGCCGCCCCCGACGAGGTGTACACGAAGCGGCCCACCCCCGCGGCGACGCAGGAGTCCACGACGTTGCGGGTGCCCTCCACCTCGATCTCCCGCACGGCGTCGGGATCCATGCCCTTGGGCGGGCTCAGGATGGCGGCGAGGTGCACCACCACGTCCACCCGGTGCTCCCGCAGCAGATCGGGCAGGGTGTTGGAGCGGATGTCGAGCTCGAGCGCGATCCCTCGCGCCGGGGTGGGAGGAGGACGGATGTCGGTGGCGATGACGGTGACGTCGTCCGCCTCGAGCCGCTGCATGAGCTGGTGGCCCAGGGAGCCGGCGGCCCCGGTGATGAGGACGGTGCGGGCCATCAGCCGGCCGGCTCGGCGTGAATGGCCACGAAGTCCTTCAGGTTCGGCGCCCACATGTGGGCCACCGGGTCCACGTCCACGTGCACCACCGCCGGCTTGCCCGAGGCGATGGCCCGCCGCAGGGCGTTCTCGAGCCCCGCGGGGTCCGACACCCGCTCGCCGTGCGCGCCCATGGACCGCGCCAGGGCGTCGAACTCGATCTCGCCCAGGTCGGCGTTGATCGTCTCCTCGGGGGACAGCGACTTCTTGATGAGGGTCTTGATGGGCTTGAGGGCGAACTGCTGGTTCATCTTGACCATGCCCCACTGCTTGTCGCAGATGACGATCCACACCACGTTCAGCTCATTCCTGACCGCCGTCTCGATCTCCTGGGGGTGAAAGCCCATCGCGCCGTCGCCGATCACGCAGTACACGGGCCGGTGGGGGAAGGCGACCTTGGCGGCCAGGGGCTGGGCGCAGCCGGCGCCGAGCATGCCCATCTTCGGCGTGGTCAGCATGCTGTTGGGCGTGCGCATCTGGGTGTAGAAGTTGGTCCACACGGCCGTGTTGCCGCCGTCCACGACCACGATGGCGTCGTCCCCGAAGACCCGCTGGCAGGTCACCGGCACGTGGGCGGTGTGCATGGGGATGGACCGCTTGCTCAGGTGCTTGTCCAGCGCCTTGCGCCGCTTCGCCACCCGCTCGTTCAGGGAGTCGATCCACACATCGCGACGGGCCGGACGGCGCCGCGCGCGCAGGGCCTCGGCGAGGGCCACCAGGAACTCGCGCACGTCCGCCAGCACCGGCACATCGACGGGCCTGATGTTGCCCAGGATGTCCGCGTCGATGTCCACCTGAACCATCTTCTGCTGCCCCGGCGCGGCCCAGTACGGGGCCTTGCCCCACCAGTCCGTCTCTCCCAGGCGCGAGCCCAGCACGAGCACCGCGTCGGCTTCGTTCCGGGCCACCGCGACGGCGTCCAGGTACACCATCGGCACGGCCAGGCGGTGGCGCTCGTCCAGGGCCGCGCGGCCCGCCCAGCTCGTGGTCACGGGCGCCTCGAGCAGCTCGGCCACCTCCATGAGCTCCGCGCTGGCCAGGGCGTGCAACACCCCCGAGCCCGCGTGGATCAGGGGACGCTCGACCGACAGCAGCAGATCCGCCGCGGCGGCCACGTCCGAGGGGCGCGGCGGGAAGCTGCCGCTGGCCCGGTACTGCCCCGGAGCCACGAACCACGAGGCGTTCTCGGGCTGGCTGGAGTTCATCAGGTCTTCGGGGATGTCGAGGTGCACGACCCCCGGACGGCCCACGAAGCACGCCCGCAGCGCGCGGCGGGTCAGCTCCGCGATGCGGTCGAAGGAGGGCACATGCACGCTGAGCTTGGCCATCGCGCCGATGACCGCGGTCTGGGGGAAGCACTGGAAGGTGCCGCCCCGGTCCGGCTCGACGATGGCGTGCCGGCGGGAGGTGGTGATGAGCAGCACGCGGTTGCCCTCGGCGTTCTCCACCGCGACGCCGGGCAGCGCGTTGGCGACGCCGGGGCCGTTGCTGGCCATGCACACCCCCAGCGTGCCGGTGAGGCGGGCGAAGGCGCCGGCCATGTGCACTGCGCTCGCCTCGTGGCGCGGCGTGATCAGGTCGATCCCGTTGGCCCCGAAGGTCGAGTACATGCCGAAGTAGGTGCCGTCGATGATGCCGAAGACCTTGCTCACGCCCTCGGCGGCGAGCAGGCGGCTGACGATCTCTCCGCCCTTGACGGTCCGGCTGCGAAGGGTGCGGGCAACGCTCATGTGAACCTCCAGTGGGGAGGTTGTAGACCTGTTTGACCGACCGGTCAAACCGTAAGGTCAAACTTCACTGAGAATCTGCTAGGGTGCCCCCATGAACGGCGTACGCAGACCATGAACCACCCACCGATGCTCAAGGAGCGGGCCGAGCAGATCCTCGCCAGCGCGCGGATCCTGTTCGGTGAGCGCGGCATGCACGGCGTGAGCGTGCGGGACATCGCCGAGCACGCCGGGGTCAAGAAGGCAGCGGTCTTCTATTACTTCGACGGCAAGGACGACCTGCTCGAGCGGATCCTGGCGGGCTACTACGCCTCCCACGCCGCGGCCCTGGAGTCCGCGTTCCAGGCCGGGGGCACGCTGCGGGAGCGGCTGCAGGGCACGATCGACGCCTATCTGGACTTCGTGCTCGCCAACGGCAACTACGCGCGGCTCGTCCAAGGCCTCATCGCCAGCAACCCCGAGTGGCACCGCCACCTGCAGCGCAACCTGGAGCCCCTGTTCCGGTGGACCCAGGCCGCCCTGTCCGAGCTGTCCCCGGAGCAGGGCCCACTCGCCGCGCGCCAGTTCTTCATCACCCTGTCCGGCGCGGTGATCAACACGTTCACCTACGCGCCGGTGCTCGAGCTGATGTGGGGGGACGATCCGCTGTCCGAAGCCGGCATCGCCGAGCGGCGCGCGCACCTGCACTGGGTGGTCGATGCGCTGATGGACAAATTGCAGGCTTCGCAAGACCGCTGAGCGACATTATGGTCCGGCTCATGCGTGCCCATCCCATCCTCCTGCTCCCGCTTCTCCTCGGCGCCCTTGCATCCGTCGGGCTCGTGCAAGGGGTCACCTTCGGACCGCGCGGCAAGCCCCAGGCTGGGGACACCTGGATCAGCGAGTCCACCTGGC
>CALAGR010000505.1 GCA_937891735.1 uncultured Pseudomonadota bacterium
AGCGAGACCCACCGGTCCACCCGCCGCGCCGCGTTCCACATGGGATCCGCCTCGTCGGGCTGGCCCACCCCCTGGCGCGCCGCGAGGTGCACCGCGAGGCCCGCGGCCGCCAGCTCGGCGCCGGGCAGTCCCCAGAACATCGGGATGAACGCGGCCCCCAGCAGCCCCCCGCTCAGCACCCGCACCGTCGCCCCCGAGACCGCGGACAGCTCTCGCTCCGGCCCCGAGTAGCCCAGGGCCCACAGGGTGCGGCGCGTGGCCTCGGTGTCGCCGGCGCTGAGCTGGCCCAGGGCCTGGATCCCCACCACCGTGAGGCGGCGAGCGGAGAACAGGAACGTGAACAGCAGGGCCCGCGCCACGAACAGCCCGTACGCCTCGTACACCACGCGCCCCAGGGTGCTGACGAGCCAGGTCCCGCAGAAGGCGATCAGCGCGTACCACAGCACGAGGGCGTAGCCGGCCCGCGCGGTGGGCCCTCCGAAGGCGCTGCGCATGACGAAGTCCATGCGCGGAACGTTCTTCCGGATCCAGCCGTGCGCCACTTCCTCGGCCCGCGTCCCTCCCAGGAGCGCGTCGAGCAGGAAACCCATGAGGGGCGCGAGCCCCATCCACCAAGGAAGATCAGCCATAGGAAGGGCAGTGAGCGTAGCTGCTCGGGGTCGCGGACGGCGCGCGCGTCTCTAGAACGCGGCTAGAACGCGGCCTGCATGAACAGGTTGAGCCCGAGCTGCTGCGCCTGCTTGGCGTCCAGCTCCCGAACGCCGACGCCCGAGTTCGGGTCGGTCACCACACGGGTGTTGTTGTAGTCCTGGGTGAAGGAGACCTGTCCGGCGATGACCATGATCGGCGACAGGTGCCAGCGCAGGCTCGCCTTCAGGGACAGGATCGTGAACGGCTGCTCGCCGGTCGGCATGATTTCGTAGTCGTTGGCTTCGCGGATCACCTGCACCTGCCGGTTGCCCTGCGCGTCCGGGGCGGCGGAGAAGGCCGCCGGCTGCATGAGGCCGATGGTGAAGCCGGGGCGCAGCTTGGCCTTCTCGATGAACCAGTCCCACCACAGCGCGCCGTAGATCTGGGGCGCCTGCTCCGTCTCGTTGGCGAAGCTGACGTAGGGCACGAGGCCGGGCACGTTCAGGACCAGGAACGACACGTCGCGGTACACCACGTCGAGCCCGACCCGCATGTTCTTCACGAAGCGGACCCGCGCGTTGAACGCGGCGGTGATCGCGTCGTCGAACACGACGTTGCTCGGGTTGTCCGCGTCGATCAGGGACTGCCACATCGTCGAGAACTCGGCGCTCGCGCCGAACCCGAAGGACCCGGAGTAGTTCGGGATCTTCGCCAGCGAGCCCCGGTTGCTCCAGCTGCCCTCGGCGTCCAGATCGTTCTTCATGAGCGACAGGTCGGGGGACGCGCCGAGGCTGGCCTCGTTGTAGGCGAACAGCAGTCGATGGGACGCGCCGAAGGCCCGCAGCGCCGTGGACCGGTGCGGATCCTGCTCGAACGTGCCCCGGGCGAAGTAGCCGCCGTTGAGGTCGTACTGGAGCCGGGCCAGCTTTCCGAAGGGGATCCGGGGGCCGAGGCCGCCCAGCACGCCCCAGTAGTTCTCCGTCTCGTTGTTGTCCGCGCGCAGCCGCACGAGGGACTTCGCGCCGACGAACACCTCGAACTTCTGCAGGTCCAGGTGCAGCTTCATCCCAGGCACGGGCCCGCGGTTGCGCGCCCAGATCTTGTCGCCGCCCCAGGTCAGGTCGTACAGGTACCCGAGCCGGAACCGGTTGGCGGAGAAGGGCCACGCCGTGACCTTGAGGTTGCTGCTGGAGCCCTTCTCGCCGAACCAGAAGGTGGCCGCGAGCCAGGACCCGTCGTCGGCGAACCGGCCGATGAGCTTGGCGTCGTCGGGATCCCGGCTGAGCTCGAACTCCGCGACGAACGCCCCTTCGGTGTCCACGAACTTCAGGAAGCCCGGCATCTTCGCGTACAGCACCGCGTGGGTCTCGCTGACCACCACGTTCTTCTGGGCGTTGAGGCCCTCGAAGAAGAGCTCGGGGTAGGCGTTGCCCATGCCCAGGGCCGGCGAGCGGTCCGCGTTGCCCGCGAGCAGGTTGTCGTCGCCGATGTAGAAGGTCAGCTGGGTGCTGACGAAGTCGGACACGCGCGGCTTGGGCACATCCGGGCGGGCCCAGTACTCGGCGAGGCTGCCCGGAGCAGGGGCGGCGACAGCCGGGGCCACCGGCGCGGGCGCGGGCTCGGGGATCGGCTCCGGTTCGGGCTCGGGCTCGGGGGCCGGCTCGGGCTCCGGCGCGGGCTTGTCGCCCTTTGCGCCCTTGGTTCCCTCAGGGGACTCCGCCGGCTCGTCGGGACCGGTGGAGTCGTCCCCGGAGTCGCCCTTGGTGCCGTCCTTCTCCTCGGCGAGGGCCGAGCAGGGGAGGGCGAGCGCGAGGATCAGCGCGTACGCGTTCAGCGGCTTCAACATGGTCTCGCTCTACTGGACGGAGCTGGATGCGGCGGGCCAGGTGCCCCAGTCCAGGTTGTCGCGGGGGTTGATGCTCATCTCGTCGAAGCTCTCGCCCACGATCCCGACCAGATCGGTGATGGTCACGGAGCCGGCGGTGTCGTCCTCGAAGCCGGTCACGGTCGGCCAGAAGAGGCTCGACACGCCGATCTTCGGGCACCCGTCCACGGGGTAGAAGTTGTAGTCCAGCTCGCCGACCTCGACCGACGCGACGCTGACCAGCATTC
Source organism: uncultured Pseudomonadota bacterium (assembly GCA_937891735.1). GTDB lineage: Bacteria > Myxococcota_A > UBA796 > UBA9615 > UBA9615 > JAGSHC01. The sequence continues at coordinate 2,743 of CALAGR010000505.1, forward strand.
CCTCGTGCTCCTCGGTGATGTCGCAGGCCGAGGCCAGCACCAGCGGCGTCAGCTCGCCCGCCCGGTTCGCGCCGGTCTTGACCACGTCACTGCCGTTGAACACCACGATCTCGGTCATGCCCTTGAAGTTCTCGACGTCGCCAGAGACGTTGACGACGTCGCCGATGTCCGGGATCTCGAGGTCATCGAAGATCGCGTAGACCTCGGCGGCGGCGAAGTTGCCGACGGCGTCGATGTCCTGCACGAAGAACGCGTTCCCGAAGAAGGGCGCCGGGGAGGTGACCACGAGGCCGTCGATGGTGACCTCGGTGTCCTCGTCCACCACCCGGCAGCGCGCGCCCTGGATGGAGTCGGCGCCCCAGCTGTCGTCACAGCCCGGGTAGGTGAAGTCGATGTCGTCGTGCCAGCGCGGGAAGAGCGAGGCGTCGCCGTAGTTGGGGTGCAGCACCCCGGACAGCGAGGCGATCTCGTAGCCCGCCTCCACATCGGCGTAGTAGAAGTCATCGACCACGATGACGTCGTCCGCGGTCCACTCCAGGTAGCTGTCCCAGGTGGGGGCGTTGTCCGCCACGGCGTCGACGATCTGGACCACGGCGCCCCACAGGCTGCTGTCCGCGAAGCCATCGGCGATGTCCGCGGCGTCCACCAGGTGCGGGGTGGGCAGCGTGGTGGAGCCGGTGACCGTGACGTTGCTCGCGTTGGTCAGCCGCAGCTCCGGCAGGCCGTAGTCGAAGGCCTCGATGTAGGTGCCGGTGATGGTGATCACGTCGCCCGGCGCCGCGTCGTCGTTGCCGTCCAGCTCGTCCACCACGTCGTAGAACGTGAAGACGTACAGGCCGGAGTTCTCGCCGCCGTCGGGGGTGGAGAGCCAGAAGGCGCCCTCGTTGTCGTCCTCGTCGAAGAGCATCGGTGTGGACACCACGACGTTCTCGATGGTCACGAACGTGTCGCTGTTCACCTCGCCCGCGTGGATCTGGGCGATGGTCACCACGGTGGGGTCGCCCCCCGTGGAGTCGTCGTCGTCGCCGACCGAGTCGTCGTCGTCAGCCGCGTCGTCGTCGTCGCCGGGGCCGAGGCGGCCGCAGCCGGCAAAGGACATCGCGCCGAGCGCGAACAGCAGGATGAGCAGTCGGGAAGTCGTCATGGGCAGTTCCTCGGGGCCCGCAAGCTGGGGGCCGGTCCGTCGTCCGTGTTTCAGCGCGAGGTCAGGTGGCCTTCGCACTCCGGGATGTCTCGATACAGGTACTGGGGGGCCTTGCGTGGGCCGCTCAGGGGCAGCCGCAGCTGCGCCTCGCAGTCCGCGGGCCGCAGCTCGGGGGGGAAGTCCATGCAGCTCCGGACCTCGAGGATCCAGGAGGGGCTGGCGTACTGGTTGTGGCGCAAGATGCCGGTGAGCGCGCTGATGTAGCGGTCGTCGGGGCGACCGAAGTCGCCGCACTCGTCGAACGTGTAGCTCGGCACCGTGTTGATGTTGACGACGTTGATCCGGGCGTCGTCGCCGCCGCACTGGATGGGATCCAGGGTCTTCGGATCGAGCAGGCGCGCGGGCCACTGGCCGTACTCGTTGTAGTCCTCGCAGTCGCCGATGCCGCCGAAGTCCGACTCCAGGGCCACGACCTTGACCACGCTGGACTCCCAGGCCTCCATCGCGGGCGAGTCGCACACGATGAACGGGTCCAGGATCTCGATGGCGGGCGCCTCATCGGCCTCGGCCACGACCCAGTCGGGGAAGCCCATCTCGGTGAAGCCCAGGAACTCCTCGATCTTGCCGGACAGCCGCTCCAGCCGCATGCCCACGTCCAGGCCGTCGGGCCGGGAGAAGCTGAACGCGAACAGGGAGTTGTAGCTGCCCGGTGGATCGTTCAGGTCCGTGACGTAGAAGCCGTCGTTGGTCACCGAGGTCACGCGCAGGTCGCGGGAGTCGGGGTTCTCCGGGTCCCAGCCCCGGATGTGCACGTAGCTGCCTTCCATGGGCGAGGTGGTGGTGTTCGGGGTCTCCTGGACCTGCCGCACCGTCGGGAGCTCGTAGTGCACGACGTCGCTCACGCCCGTGGCGTAGCTGCCGGGCGTCTCGTCCGTGCCCTCGTCGGAGACCCAGATCCGCACCTGACCCAGGCCCCGGGAGAACGTCACCTCGGTCTGCGCGAGTCCGTTCTGCACGAGCACGAAGGGCGCAGACAGCAGCTGGGCCGGCGTCACCTTCAAGGCGACGGTGGCGGTGAAGTCGGTCAGCAGCTGGCGGTCGTAGCCGATCGCCTCGATGGTGATCCGGTGGGTCGCGCCGTCCACGTCGAAGGGCAGGGGAGCGGCGGAGTCCTCGCCACCGGGGGGCTCCACGAACGTCACCCGGAAGCTCAGGGGGCCCGTTCGGTCCGGGGCCGGTGCGGCCGTCGTGCAGCCGAGCAGCGAGCAGAGCGCGATGAGGAGGGCGAGCCGCATCAAAACCTCGGCGAGATGCGGCCGTCGCCGGCGGGGTAGACATCGTTGAGCGGCACGACGCCACCCTCGCTGATCTGCAGCATGTAGAACTCGACCGCGTCGCGCATCGAGATGCCGGAGTCTTCCTGGGTGGTGTTGTTCCCCAGGACCTCGAAGCCCGATCCGCCCGCCGCGATGTAGTTGTTCGTGGCCAGCTCGTACGACTCGGTGGGGTTCACCGCCCGGCCGCAGCGTCGCGCGGAGCAGATCTCGCCGACCTCGCTGCAGTCCGAGTCCTGTTCGCACAGATCCCAGGATCCGCCCACCGTCACGTCCACAGCGACCTCGTTGGCGCAGTCCATCGTGAACCGGGCCGAGGCGATCTGGGCCTGGGAGCCGCACCCACGCCCCGCGCTGCGCAGGGAGACGTAGTCGAACAGGGTCTGCACCTCGGCGCCGGACAGGAACATCGTGGTGATGGTGTTGTCGAAGGGCAGCACGTTGAAGAGCTCTTCGACGGTGATGTCGTGCAGGTCTTCGCCGCTGCCAGGCCCCTGCACGTCGGTGCGGATCCCCAGGGAGTTGGTCAGGGCGAAGTCCGTCTCGATGCCCGCGCGGTACTGCATGGCCTCGGCCACGAGGTTGCCCAGCGGGCTGTCCCCGCCGTTGGTGCCAAAACGCATCAGCCGGTCATTGGTGGTGGCCACCACGCGGCGCAGGTCGATGCTGTCGTTCAGCTCGCGCTCGTAGTCCTCCAGCACGTCTACCATCTCGGCGTTCTCGGGGATCCGGGCGTCGATGGGGATCAGCTCGTTGGTGTGGGCAACGACCCTGCCGTCCCGTACGACCACGTCCAGACGCTGGATGTACTTGGCGAAGGCGCCGGCGTGGCAGACCACCACGTCCTTGCCGGGCACGACCTCGCTGGGCACGACCTTGACCGGATCGAGCGCCACGTGCAGGTGGCCGCCGAGCACGATGTCCACGTTCGGGTCCAGCTGGGCGATCTCGATGTCGTTGTCGAGCGACAGGTGGGTCAGCACGATGACCACGTCCACCTGGGGCTTGAGCAGCGCGGTGTAGTGCAGGACCGTGGACAGCGTGTCCCGGGCGAACACGTCCATCGAGTTGTCCGCGTCTTCGATCGAGGTGATGGAGCTCAGGTTGCCCATGCCGACCACGCCGACCTTGAGCCCGTCCACGTCGAAGATCGCGGTGGGGTCGATCAGGCCATCCAGCCGCGAGTTCCAGGTCTCGTCGGCGCTCGCGAAGTCGTAGTTCGCCGCGAGGGTGCGGAACGTGGACCACTTCTCGAGCTGGGTCGCGTAGTTGCGCGCGCCGGCGTCGAACTCATGGTTGCCTGCCACCACCGCGTCGGTGCCCAGGAAGCCGTGCATCCGGATCTCGACCTCGCCCTTGAACACGTTGAAGATCGGAGCGCCCTGGAACACGTCGCCGCTGTCCAGGTGCAGCGCGCGGGACGACTTGCCTCGCTCCCGGTCCAGCACGGTCTTCATGCGGGCGGCGCCGCCGAAGGGTCCGTTGTCCTCCAGCAGCCCCAGGTTGCGGTCCGTGAGCTGCGGGATCATCGCGTACGGCAGCACGCGGCTGTGGATGTCGGAGGTGTGCAGCAGGGTCAGGCGCACGTCCACGCCGGTCAGGTCCACGGGGGCGGGCTGCTCCGGGCAACCGGCCAGCCCGACCGCCACAAAGGCGATCACGAGCAGGGCGGCAAGGGGAGAAGATCCGGCGGTGTGGTGCGGAGGGGTGCGAGGCACGGGCGGCTTGGTACCAGAGCGCCCCCCACCCGGCAAGCGCCCGCACATGCCCTTGCCCCCCCGGGCCCCGTGACCTTCTTGACCGCGGCTTGACCGGCGTTGACAGTCGACGCCGGCGCTTGACAGGGATTTGCCGGTCCTTGACCCGTTCGGCTCCGGTTGCCGGTACGGTCGCCGGCGGTGATGTAGCCCCCGGTGTCACCATCGCAGCTTCTGGGGACCCTTGACACGGTGGGGGCGCGCATGTTCCCTTCCGGCGGTTTTCCCGCCCGGGAGACCAGCGATCGCCGCTTCGGACCTGGGGATGCGAAGTCCCCCGCGTGTGGCGCTCGGAAAGGCACGTTCACAGATGACCCAGACCCTTCGGACAGCCCTCGGCCTCGCAGCGATCGCCGCTGTGGTCGGCGCCGCCGGGCCCGCGTCCGCTTCCTGGTTGCAGCCTCACACGCTGCAGGAAGCGGTGCCCATCGCGGACATCGAGCGATCGCTGGTCGCCGGCAAGTCGCGCCTCGTGTTCGATTTCGGCTTCTCCTGGAAGCAGAGTCGCTCCCACTTCCTGGCGGAGAACGGCGTGTTCAACGTCGGGTTTACCGAGGGCACGAACTTCGTCAAGGAGAAGAACAACGCGCGGTGGGACTACGTCCGGCCGAGCATCTCCCTGACCTGGGGCTTCTCGAAGAACCTGGACATGTTCGTGCAGGTGCCCGTCGTCATCGCTGCGGTGGTGAACGATCGGATGCGCACCGACGACGGCAGCCCGGATCCCATTCGCTCCTGGGGCCTGGGGGACATGCACGGCGGCGTGCGCTTCCAGTGGATGCGCAGCCGCAGCGACGACGGGAAGTTCTCCAACTCCCTGGTCTCCACCCTCGACATGAAGTTCCCCACGGGCTCCGAGTCGCCGGGCTCCTACATCGGCGGCCCGAACAACGTGGCCACGATCGTGACCGGCACCGGCTCCTGGGGCTGGGACCTGTCGGTCCGGTTCAAGCAGCAGATCGCGGTGATCGCGGTCGAAGCGGGCCTCGGGTTCACCTGGAATCCCACGGCGTCGGTCATGTACTTGATCGAGGACGTGGAGAACCAGTTCAACCAGCACCTCGATCCCGGCGACGTGGTGCACCTGGACGTCGGCTTCACGGTGCAGCCGATCCAGCATCTGGCCTTCCGTGCCGACTGGTTCCTGGAGTACCGCACCCCCACCCGCTGGGGCTCCACGGTCAAGGCCTTCCCGGCCTGCAAGAACTGCGCGCCCATCGCCGACAGCAACGGCTTCTGGATGGACCTGCGCGGCACCCTCATCGCTGACTTCGACACGCACTTCGGTCTGGACGGGTACTTCGAGTACACGCTCGGTGGTCGGCGCGCGTTCCTGTGGCCCCTCGAAGAGATCAGCCCCACCCGCGGTTGGACCGCGGGCGGCAACATCTCCTACCGGTTCTAGGGAGACATCTACGTGACGCCTCGCCTCTCCCGATTGCTCGTCCTTCTGTTGGCGATCCCGTTCTTCCTGGTGGCCAGCCCCCAGGACGCGGACGCCCGCCTCGCCTTCTTCCGGAACTACCCGGACGTGAAGTGGAAGGTCATCAAGACCGAGCACTTCAACGTCTTCTATCCGGTGTCCCGCAAGGGGGACGACGCGGCCCACCCCGTCAACGGCGAGCTGACCGCGCGCAAGACCGCCTACGTCGCTGAAGAGATGTATCCGTTGGTCTGCGGGCAGTTCAACTACTACCTGGACGAGACCGTCAACATCGTCATGCTCGACCAGACGGACGAGCTGACCGGCTACACGGTCCCCAACTTCGACTGGATCGTCGTCTCGGGGCGTCACTCCGACAACCTGTGGCGCATGCGCGGCCACCACGACTGGCTCCGAAACGTGATGTATCACGAGTTCGGACACGTGGTTTCGCTCAAGGCGGACCAGCCCCTCGCGGAGGAGAGCTTCGGCGCGGTGATCGGCACCCGCTGGCGGGACGGCCGGGTCAACACGAACGTCGAGGCGACCGCGTTCGTGGGCACCGGCGACCCGTGGTTCTGGGTCGAGGGCGGGGCGGAGTACTACACCGACGTCGCGGGCATCAACACCTGGACCGCCAACCGCGACATGCGCATGCGCATGGACATCCTCGAGGGCACCGCCCTGAACTTCGGGGACATGCAGGACTACTACGGGTCCCACGGCGGCTTCGACGGCAACCGGCACTACCTGTCCGGCTACAGCTTCGCGCTGTACCTCGAGGAGCGCTTCGGCGAGGGCGTCTACCAGAGCTTCGCCCTGAAGCGGGCCGAGAAGGGCTGGAGCCCCCAGTGGCTCACCGTCATCGAGGACGTGCTCAACATCTCGGCCGACGAACTCTACGCCGACTGGCAGACCTGGGCCGCCGAGAAGTACGGCAAGGTCCGGGACGAGGTCATGAAGGCTCCCGCCATCGGCACGCCGATGCGTACGAGCAGGAACTACTGGGAGAGCGACAAGCCCGAGGACGTCGAGAAGGCCGCCTGGCTCAAGACCATCAAGGGCGGCAACAAGTACAAGTGGCGCCGCGACCGTGAGAAGGCCGACTTCGGCATGTACGGCAACGCCGCGCGTTTCAACGCAGACGGCACCCGCTGGGCCCACAAGTCGGTCTACTCCGACAAGATCACGATCGTCTACAAGGACGAGGCGAGCTATCCGGCCCTGAACCCGGGGCAGAACTGGGCCGACATCGCCGACCCGGTCGTGGCCGCCGACTCCGCCACCGACGAGCTGGCGCTCAACTTCTCCGTCGGTGACGGCATGTTCGACTGGTCGCCCGACGGCACCCAGATCGTGACGCCGTGCTCCGAGGACTTCTCCCTGAAGAAGGCGCACCGCGACTTCCCGCTGTTCAGCGAGCAGGCGCTCGACCTGGACGGGTACGCCTGGCACGAGCTCTGCATCGTCGATCTGGCCCTCCTCGAGGCCCGGGCCCGCGAGGCCATGGTCGAGCACTTCGGCCTCGACCCGATGGAGGAGGACGCCAAGCAGGTCGAGCAGCAGCGGCGGGGCTTCGAGGCCGAGAAGGACAAGCACGAAAAGACCAAGGGCAGGAAGTACAAGCTGCGCCATTGGATGCAGTGGATCGACGAGATCCCGCTGGATGGGATCGTGCGGCGCGTGCCGGGCGACCACCGGCGCATGAGCGATCCGGCCTGGTCCCCGGACGGCACGACCATCGCCTACATCCGCTACGACGACAGCACGCAGAACCTGTTCACGACCAACGTCGACACCGGTGAGACCACGCAGCTCACCCACTTCACCGACGCCACCCGGCTGGAGGCCCTGGACTGGTCGCCCGACGGCAAGGAGCTGGTCACGGGCATGTTCCGCTGGAACATGCAGGACCTGTACATCTTCGACGCCAAGACCGGCGCCGGCCGCCCGATCACCGCGGATCGGTTCGAGGACCGCGACCCCCACTGGGGCCACGACGGCAACATCTACTTCAGCTCCGACCGCGTGGGGGGGATCTTCAACGCGTTCCGCCTCAACCCGCGGGTGGAAGCGGGCACGTTCGACAGCGATCTGGACGGCATCGCCGACGCGGACGACGCCTGCGTGAACGAGCCCGAGACCCGCAACCTGTACCGGGACGACGACGGCTGCCCCGACGCCGTGCCGATCCGGGTCACCAAGGACAAGATCGAGATCGACGAGAAGATCTTCTTCGAGCTCGACAGCGACGTGATCCAGGAGCGCTCCCACGAGCTGGTGCGGGCCATCGCCCGCGTCATCACGGACAACCCGCAGATCAAGAGCATCGAGATCGGCGGACACACCGACTCCCAGGGCGACGCGAAGTACAACCTCGGGCTGTCGGACCGCCGCGCCGCCTCGGTCGTCAACTTCCTCGTGGGTGAGGGCGTCGAGGTCGGCCGACTGGTGAGCAAGGGCTACGGACTGACCGTGCCGCTGGTGGACGAAGAGACCGAGGAGGCGTTCGCCAGGAACCGGCGGGTGGAGTTCCTGATCCTGCAGCAGGAGGAGGTCTCCGAGGTCGTCGAGGGCGATGTGGACGCGCCCACCGGCCCCGAGGACGGGGCCGAAGAGGACGCTGCTGCGGCGGACTCGGGCTGCCTCGCGGACGTGGAGCGTCTCAAGAACGCCTACCTCGTGCAGATGACCAACGTGGTCTCGGGCGCCTTCTGGCCGACCTACACCCCCAGCGGGAACATGGTCTACGAGCACTACACGCCGTTTGGGTGGAAGCCCTACGGCCTGGCCTGCTCGGAGTTCTCCAACAAGGTGGTCGACGACACGAGCCTCGTCATCAACGCCGCCGACTACCCGCTGGACGTGCCCCAGGAGGTTTACCCCGACTACTCGGCGGTGACCCAGGACGTCAAGCACCACGGCGGATGGGTGCGCAACCCGATGCTCATTCCGATCATCAACATCGGAAACGTGTCCCTGTCCCACATCGGGGTGGATCTGGCGATCTACTTCGCGATCTCCGACGCCCTGGACACGAACAACGTCTCGGTCTACGCCCAGGCCGGCGAGGACGTGGTCGCGCAGGTCGGCTACACCAACAGCGCCGGGTGGGCCGAGTTCAACGCCTTCGGCTTCTTCCGGATGATCAAGTCGGACTACGGCTTCCTGCTGGACGACGACGAGAACATCTCGACCACCGAGGACCAGAACCTCTGGGACCAGAAGCTGGCGTACTTCATCTACGGCGGCGGCGTCGGCGTCGATCTGCCGTTCCACTCGCTCTTCGACATCTCCCTGAGCGCCTTCCACTACGCGCTGGCGGTGCAGGGCGTGGACGACGGCAAGAAGCTGCAGCCCATCCGCTACCGCGGCATCCAGGACGTCACGGTGCGGCTGTTCAGCCAGGGCCTCGCCCGAAGCCTGATCTACGACCGGGTCCGAATCAACCCCCGCGGCGGGCGGGGCATCACGCTGGTCTGGCAGCCGAACTTCACGGTTCCGCTCAACTCGGCGTCGGCGGGCGTGGACGTGGACGACGGGCAGGTCTTCGAGAGCTACTTCTACAACCGGTTCGACATCAACTTCACCGAGTACATCTCGCTCCCCTTCAAGAACAAGATGGGCGAGGAGGCCGGGCACACCCTGCAGATCGAGGTCCAGGCGAGCGCCATCGACCGCAACGTGCCGTTCTCCGACGAGATCCGGGGCGGCGGCGCGGGCGGCCTGAACCGCACGAACCCGCTGACGTCGAACACGGTGTTCGCCGGCTACGAGCCCTACTCGCTGTCCGGTGAGACCGCGGCCCTTGTGAACCTGCAGTACCGCTTCCCCCTCGTGAAGGACATCGACAAGAAGCTCGGCATCCTCTACATCGACTCGATCTACCTGCAGTTCTTCGGCACCGTCGGCAACTTCTGGTCCTACAAGGTCAAGAACGAAGAGACGAGCAGCCTGTTCGGCGAGCTGGTCCTGGCGGACGAAGAGGCCCGGATCGGCGGCCGCCCGGACCGCAGGGGCGACGGCGTGGTCCGTGAGGTCCCCGGGATGATCGCCTCTGAGAACGGCAACTACCTGCTGGCGGATGCGGGAGTGGAGCTGCGGCTGTCCGCGAACCTCTTCAACCGCTCCAACTGGAACAGCTTCTTCCGCGTCGCGTACGGGTTCATGCCCGTGTCCGGCCGCGGTGACGTGAACGGTGACGACATCTTCACCAACGGCGCTGACCCCACGCTCAACAACCGGTCCACGGAGAAGGAGCCCTCGGGGCTGCGCTTCTACCTCGGCATCGGCACCGGCTGGTAAGTGAAGGACACCTCGATGAATCACCACATGTGGACATGGACCCGACGCGCGGGCCTGGTGACGGGCCTGCTGCTCGCCGCGGGCTGCGCCCGGAGCACCGGTGAGGCCGGCGTCAAGCCGATCGGCGTCGGCTTCGATCCCGGCGACATCTTCGGAGCGCCGGAGCAGCGCGGTGGGGTGATCGACTTCACCCAGGCGCGGCTCATGGGGCACCAGCTGGATCTCGGGATCACGGGCTTCTTCGGAAGCGGCGGCGCCTTCGTGGATCCTCAGAGCGATCCCTTCGACACCACCCTGGGCTTCGGATACCTCTTCTCGCCGGCCATCACGGCGGCGGACGAGTACACGCTGATCTCGCCCAAGGGCCCGGACGTGCCGGGCGCGTGCTTCGCGCAGATCAACAACCGCGGCCCCCTGGGCAGCTTCCGAACGGTGGACGTGGGCGAGCAGATGACGCTGCGCAACGTCGTCGATCCGGACGCGGAGGAGCCCGCCCGGCAGATGGACTTCACGCTGTTCCGGGATCCCCAGGACTACCCGGTGAACACGACGAACGTGTTCCTGCTGTACTCGGGCTTCGACAACCTGCGGCTGGGCCAGTCGGCGTTCTCGGACACGTGGGCCTACGGCCAGGACCTGGCGCTGCACTTCGACGGCGGCCTGCCCCCGGGCGGCGCTCCGGTGGCGTCGATCCCGCTGAGCTCGGACCAGGAGGACCCCCGGGTCTCCAAGGACCCCGGGGACCCCATGGTGTGGAGCCCGGACGAGCTCGGCGACGTCTTCGTATCCAACCAGGACAACGGCGACGACGCGCAGCTGATGCGATACGCGCCCCTGAGCGGCGGGCTGCCTTCGCCCCAGCTCAACGACGGGGTGATCCATTTGACCTGGGAGACCCCGACAAATCGGCCCGATGATTCGGTGGTGACGGTGTCCCTGAAGCTCCTGCGGGACGGCGACGAAGGCGAGCCCCTCGACGGCGGCGCGTCCTGCCTGCCGGCCCAGGCCATCGAGCCGGTCAGCGGCGAGCGCGACCTCGCCTGGTCCATCGCCTACAACGACGACAAGAAGCGCTGGTGCGACGACGGGTTCGAGCCGGACCTGGCGATCGGCAACGACGAGGGCGGCCCCTTCTTCGATGACGACGGCATCGCCTCCGAGATCGACACCTGCCACGACAACGTGGACGCGGACGGCAACGGCTTCTGCGACGAGGGTGGCTGCTTCGACGACGACGGCGCCTGGCTGCCGCCGGATCCGACCTGCTCCCGGCACGTCTTCCAGACCGCGGCCTGCGGCACGGACGGCCGCTGCCGCGCCACCGGCGGTGACCGCACCGGCGACGGCACGATCGGCGAGCTGATCTGCACCGCGACGGACACCGGCGAGTTCACGGTGCCCAAGGACGAGATCGACGCGTTCCTGGCGCAGATCGACGTGACCACCGCGGTCGGCGCGGTGGTGATCGTCGCCCGGACCACCGAGGCCTTGGTGACGCTGCCCTCGGTGCGCGACCCGGTCGGAAACACCGACGACATCAACCCCGTGCGCCTGCGCACGTCGCAGGTCCACTACGGCCGTCTGGCCTGGACCCAGCCCACGGAGACGGAGTAGCCATGAGCACTGCCTGCCGCCTGCTCCTCGCCCTGCCCCTCGCCGGGGCCCTGGCCCTGACGGTGGGCTGCCCGGCCGAGCCCTACTTCACGGGCGACGGCCCGCCGATCAACGACAACGGGATCCAGCCTGCGTTCGAGAACGGCAACGTCGGCACCGCCCTGGTGCTCAACGTGCTCGTCGACCGGAACAGCCCCACCGAGGACGAGATCAGCACGCTGATCGAGCCCCTCCTGGTGCGGATCTCGGGCGACTTCAGCGGCTGCGACGATCCCCGCGTGGTGTTCGGAAACCGGAACGCGACCATCTGGCAGAAGAGCGACGACGCGATCGACGTGCTGACGCCCGTGGGCCCGGTGCGCGGCGGACCCGTGGACGTGCAGGTCGCCTGCCGGCTGGTGGACGAGGACGGCAACGACGTCGAAGGCATCAGCACGGTGCACAACGCCTACGACTACTTCCTCGGGGCGTTCCGCGACGGTGAGCCCAACCGGGACGACATCCCCGACCGGTGCCAGGACGCCGACGGGAACGCCCTGCCGGGGATCACCTCGCGCACCGACTGCATGTTCAAGAACGAGTTCGGCAGCTTCACGCTCTTCTACCAGGCCGAGCCCTTCGCCTCGCTGCCCGACGCGACCGGCTACGGCTACTTCTTCAGCGAGAACTCCCCGCGGGCCTCGATGTTCTGGGGACAGAACGCGGATCTCGTCTACGGCGGGCACGCCGTCGCGGACGACCCGACCCAGGTGCTGCCGCAGATCCCCCAGCTGAACTACGAGACCCCCGAGCAGGGCGACCGGCTGCAGGCGGGCGAGGGGATCACCTTCTTCTTCGAGCGCAGCTACTCCGAGGCGCTGGACCCGGTCCGGATCGCGGCCATCAAGCGCCTCAACCCCGACACCGGCAGCCCCGAGCCCGACATGGCGCAGACGCCCAACAACATCGGCGTGTGGCTGCGGCTGGAGGTCGAGTCCGGCGACGGTGGCACCCAGGAGCGGTACCTGCGGGTCGGCCAGGAGATCGGCGCGTGGTGCAACAACGCGTCCAACGCGGGCTGCGGCGGCGACGACGACGCCCTGCTCGACAACACGCGCCTCGCCATCGATCCCAGCTTCCGCCTCGTCTTCCCCCAGCGCCCCAGCCGCGAGCACCTCGAGATCCTGTACCCCGGCATCGCGCCGGAGTACCTGGCCTGGCTGGACTGCGCCGACGACGAGACGTGCGAGAGCGCCGTCGGCGTGATGCTGCCCAGCGGCGTGTACCGCAACGTGCAGGTCATCAAGGCGGCGGACGAGGCCGGCGAGTGGCCCTGGCAGGACGACGAGGGACGCCAGACCTTCCGGGTCCTCATGGAGGTCATCCCCGAGGTGACCGTGACCCAGGGGGCGCGCTTCGTGGACCTTCCGGCCGCGGTGTCCACCACCTGGCCCTACGACACGGACCAGGAGCGGTACGACAACTTCGATCAGCCCCTGGGTGAGGGCGGCTTCCCGATGGACCGCCCGATCTTCGTCAGCTACCCCGGCGGCTTCAGCCAGGGCGAGCGGATCCCGCCCAAGAACTACGACCCCGCCCGCGTCGCTGACGGCCTGCCCGGCTTCGACTACCCGCGCGACGAGGATGGACGCTTCCTGCCCGATCCCGCCAGCGCGGCGTACGACGCCTACCCCTACATCGAGATCCCGCAGATCGAGATCGACACCCTGCTCTTCGCCAACGGCGGCGCGTTCGCGCAGCACGGCTTCCCGGTCCAGGTGCAGCGGGACGACGAGAGCTTCGACTGGCGCGTGCCCCTGCCGGGCGGCGCGGCGAACGGCGCCGAGCTCACGGGCGCGGACCGCTGGGATGACACGTACTTCGTCGTGGCCCTGACGGTGCGGCAGATCGAGGGCCCCGGCGGCTTCGGTGGTGGCCCCTGGAAGGCCTCGGCGTTCGCGTGGCCGGGCGACGACTACATCACCATCCCCTACCAGACGATGGCGACGGTGCCGACGATCGCCGATGCGTTCCGGCCCGAGGGAGAGACCCAGAACGGCGCCGAGCTGCTCGGGTTCGCCAGCCTCGAGATCCACCGGCTCGCCCGATGGAACCTGTCCACGCCCGAGCAGCTTGCCGCGGGCATCGGGTTCCGGGACGAGAGCGCCCAGGTGATGTTCGACGTCAACGGGATCTCGATCGGGTACTGGCACACGGAGAACAGCTGCGTCGACGAGATCGACAACGACGGCGACGGCCAGATCGACGACGGCGACACCAACTGCGCCCGCGCCGACTCGGTGTACGAGTCCGGCGAGTGCCAGGACGGCGAAGACAACGACGAAGATGGCTTCGTCGACGCAGCCGACCCGGATTGCACCAACGCCGCGGGCACCTACGATCCCACCGACATCGACGAGGGCTCGGCCTGCTCGGACGGCGTGGACAACGACGGCGACGGCTGGACCGACTGGCGGGATCTCAACCAGGACGGCATCCCCGACCCGGGTTCGGATCCCGGCTGTGCGGACGGCTCGTCGAGCAGCGAGGGTGGCTTCGACAGCAGCTTCGACTGCAACGACGGCATCGACTCCGACTTTGACGGCCTCATCGACAGCGACGATCCGGGCTGCGAGTCCGCCGACGACCTGAGCGAAGCCGGCGACACCTGCTCGGACGGCATCGACAACAACGGCGACGGTTGGATCGACTCGGACGACCTGATGTGCCGCCCCGGTCGCAACTCCACCGCCGCGGCGTTCCTGTTCGGGACCCGGGGTGAGACCGACTACGACTGGGTCGCTGCGGTCAACTTCCTGTGCAGCAACATGGACGTGGGCGGCGGCGCCCTGCGGGACGACGACCAGGACGGCCTGGCCAACGCGGCCGATCCCGACTGCGGGTACGGCTGGGATCCCACCGGCGAAGCCAACCCGCCGGGCGAGTGCACCGACCGGAGCGACAACGACGGGGACGGCTGGATCGACGACGTCGACCCGGACTGCCTGACCGCGCAGCACCCCGAGGCCGGTGGCTTCGTGGGAGGCACCTGCAACAACGGCCTGGACGACGACGGCGACGGCTGGATCGACGCACAGGACCCGGTGTGCCGGGACGGCGCCGACAACGAGACCATCGTCGCGGGCACGCTGCAGTACTCGACCCTGGCCTGCAACAACAACGTCGACGACGACGGCGACGGTGACGTGGACAGCGACGATGTGGACTGTGTCTCCGGCAAGGACAACGCCGAGGAGTAGTCCCGGGGGCCTCGGGCCAACCGCGTGAGCCAATTCTCATCCAGCCTGCTGCTCCGGAACGTCGGGGCGCTCGTCACCTGCGACCCGACCCTGGGCGCCGGCCCGGTGGGGCTCGTGCGGGACGCCGCGGTGCTGTGCGTGGGGGATCGCATCGAGTACGCGGGGCCCGCCGCGCACCTGCCCCGGGTCCTCGGGGAGGAGCCCCTCACCCTCGATCTCGATGGGTGTCTGGTGACGCCCGGCCTGATCGACTGCCACACCCACCTGGTGTTCGCGGGTGAGCGCATCGACGACTTCCAGGGCCGCCTCGCGGGGGACTCGTACACCCAGATCGCGGCCCGGGGCGGGGGGATCCTGTCCACCGTCCGGGCGACTCGGGCGGCCTCCGATGACGACCTGATGGCCTTGGCCACGGCCCGGATCGAAGCCGCCACGGCCCAGGGCATCACCACCATCGAGGTGAAGTCCGGCTACGGGCTGAGCACGCCCGACGAGCTGAGGATCCTCGAGGTCATCCGTCGGCTCTCGCGTCAGGCGCTGCCGGACCTCGTGGCCACCTTCATGGGGGCGCACACGTTCCCGGCCGAGGCGCGGGTCGATGCGGCGGCGCGGGCCGACTACGTCGAGGAGATCGTTCGGGAGATGCTCCCGGCGGTCGCCACCCGCAAGCTGGCGCGGTTCTGCGACGTGTTCATCGACACCGGTGCCTTCACGCTCGAGGAGGGGCGGCGGGTCTTGAGCCAGGCCCGCACGCTGGGTCTGGGCCTGAAGGTGCACGCCGAGCAGATCAGCCAGACCGACGCCGCGGTGCTCGCCGCGGAGCTCGGAGCGATCTCTGCCGAGCACCTGGAGCACATCTCCGAGGCCGGGCTCGAGGCCATGGCGAGGGCCGGTACGGTCGCCGTGCTGCTGCCGGGCGCGGCCCTCTTCCTGCGGGACGAGCTGGCCCGGGCGGAGCGGTTCCGGGCGCACGGGATCCCCATGGCGGTGTCCACCGACCACAACCCCGGGACGTCCCCCACCAGCAACCTGCTCCTCATGGCCCAGCTCCAGGTGCTGGCCGGCGGCATGACCCTGGACGAAGCGATCCTCGCCGTGACCTGGAACGCCGCCCGGGCCCTGGATCTGCACGAGGACCGCGGCGCCCTGCGGCGTGGGATGCGGGCGGATCTGGCGCTGTTCCGGTGCCGCGATCCCCGGGAGCTCATCTACCGGTTCGGAGACTCGCACTGCACCGGCATCGTCAAGGACGGGGCCTATCACCGCGTGGAATCAGCCCGGCCGTGGCTGCTGACGCGCGGATCCTGAAGGACGCCAGAGCTGTGCGGCTTGCCATGGCCGGTCCAGTCCCTAGACTCTGCCGGCGACGCAGGTGGGTTCCTGCCCCGTGGACTTGGAGTGATCGATGACGACGTTTGCGTTGATTGGAGTCCCCGGGCACTGGGAGCTGATCCTCATCCTGGTCCTGGTCATGATCTTCTTCGGTGCTGGCAAGCTGCCGGAGGTCGCCAAGGCGGTCGGCAACTCCATCAAGCAGTTCAAGAACGCCCAGAAGGACGACTCCATCGACGTCACCGGCGCCCTCGGCGACGGCGACGACGTGCTCGACCCGCTCAACGGGGCGTCCGAGAAGGACAAGTCCAAGGTCTGAGCGTCGTCCGCTCCCCCGGATCCCGTCAGGGCGCCTGCCAGCTGCGCAGCACGTCCGCCAGGGCGTCCACGTCCACGTCCGTGTCCGGGTGCGCGGACCGACCATCGGCTCCGTCGGGGCGCCGCTCCCGACGCGACAAGATCTCCAGCGCGGCGTCCTGCACCGCGGGATCGAGCTTTTCACCCGCCGCTGCGTAGCGGAGCTCAGGCAGCATCAGCTGCGGCAGCAGGGTCAGGGCGATGTCCAGGGGGGTGGACGGGTTGAGGGCCAGCGCCACCCGGACCCGGTACCGCCGGATCCAGCGCCCGTGAGCAAAGACCACGGCCAGGCAGTCGGGGTTCGTGGGGCGCATGGCGGCGATGCGCACGACGTCGGTCTCCGTCACGCGGGGGTTGGCGAGCAGGATCCGCACCACGGCGGGGTTCCGGTCGTGCCGGAGGCGGTCCAGCGCGCCCCGGTTCGTGCCGCGAGCCAGGGTCTTGCGCCACCCCAGGCTCGTGTCCTGCATGTGCTTGTTCTCCCAGCTGGGGTTCGGTCGCCGGCCGAGCCGGAGCTGCGCATCGGGGGACAGCAGCATCTGGGCGAGGGCGTAGCGCTCCGTCTGCCGCGCCAGCTCGTACAGCTGACGGGATCGCTCGTAGCCCAGCCGCTGGATCAGCGGCCGCGCGGTGGTCAGGTCCAGCAGGACCTCATGGGCGTCCTGGTCCCGCGTCAGGGACCGCTCCAGGAGGTGCTGCAGGATCGACAGGCACAGCTGCAGGTCGAGCCGGACCAGCCGCTCGGTGAGCACCAGGCTGCGCATGTCCCGATCAGGGAGGGCCAGCAGACGCCGGATGAAGACCGCTGTGGCCTCCTCGGCCCGCGCCGCGAGCGAGCACTTGAGCACCGTCAGGAGGCGCGTGCGCCCCTGCATGAGGCTCGGCGTCAGCAGCATGGCCACTCCGTCGGCCCCCGCGGCCGGCTCAGGCGTCGGCCTCTGCCTCAGCCATCTCCTCGAGGATAGCCGTGGCGGCCGCGGCCCGGTCGGGGGCTTTGCGGATGGGGCGCCCCACCACCAGCCAGTCCGCGCCGCCCCGGATCGCGTCCCCGGGGGTCGTCACGCGCTTCTGGTCCCCCACGGCCGCGCCCAGGGGCCGGATCCCGGGGGTCAGGATCCCGAAGGGGCGAGCCAGCGCCGGACGGAGCAGCGACAGCTCCCGGGGGGACGCCACGATGCCGCCGCAGCCCGAGTCCTGGGCGAGCCGGGCCAGGGCCAGGACCTGATCCTCCACCGCCCGTTCCACTCCTATGTCGGCCAAGTCCGAGCCGTCCAGGGACGTCAGCACGGTCACCGCGAGCACGCGGGGGGCGGGGCACCCGGCGTCGCGGGCCCCCTGGGCGGCACCGAACGCGGCGCCCTCCAGCATCGCCCGACCGCCGCTGGCGTGCACGGTCATCAGGCCGACGCCCAGTCCTGCCGCGGCGCGACACGCTCCCTGGACCTGGTCGGGGATGTCGTGAAACTTCAGGTCGAGGAAGACCGAGAACCCCATCTGTCGGAGCTGGGAGACGAGGGGTGCCCCGCCGCGGGTGAACAGGGTGGTGGCCACCTTCATCCAGGTCAGCGTCCCCGAGAGGGACCGCGCGCAGGCGAGCGCCTCCTCGGGGTCGGCGATGTCCAGGGCGAAGACGAGGCGGTCGCGGGCACGGTCCAGGGACGTCATCGAGGGCTCCCATGCTGGTGGCGGCGGCAGCGTACAGTGCCACTCGTGTCGCAGGTCGAGACCATTGAAGGCGTGCTTCGCCGGTTCGTGTTTCGCAACGAACAGACCGGCTTCGCCATCGCCCGGCTGGAGGTGTCTGCCGACGCTGATCCGATCACCCTCAAGGGGATCGTGACGGGCGTGGAGCAGGGCGAGCGGCTCCGGGTGCAGGGGCGCTGGGTGGACGATCCGACCTGGGGCCGGCAGCTCCTGGTCACCTCGTATCTACCGGTGACGCCCAGCACCGCACGGGGGGTCGAGGACTTCTTGCGCGGTGGGCGGGTCAAGGGGATCGGCAAGGTGTTCGCCAAGCGCCTGGTGGAGCACTTCGGCGATCAGACCCTGGAGGTGCTCGACAAGCAGCCGGGTCGGCTCACGGAGGTCGAGGGCATCGGCCGCGGCCGCGCCAAGGAGATCGTCGCCGCGTGGCGCGCGTCCAAGGTGGACAAGGAGACGCTGATCTTCCTGCAGGGGCTGGGTCTGTCGGGGGCGTTCGCGGGGCGCGTGGCGCGCAAGTACGGCGCGCGCACGGTCGAGATGGTGCGTGGCAACCCGTACCGCCTGGCCGCCGAGGTCGCCGGGATCGGGTTCCTGACCGCCGACCGCATCGCCGCCGAGCTGGGCATCGAGCGCACGAGCCCGCACCGTCTGCGGGCCGGCGTGCTCTTCGCGCTCTCCCAGGCCACGTCCGACGGACACTGTTTCCTGCCGGAGCCGCAGCTCGAGGAGCGTGCCTGTCGGCTGCTGGACCAGCCCTGGGCGGTCATCGAGCCCCGCGCCCTGGAGCTGGTGGGCGAGCTGGCCCTGGTCCTGGAGCGGCCGGAGGGCGAGGTTCCCCGCTACTTCCTCGCCGAGCGGCACGAGGCGGAGGAGATCGTGGCGGAGCGTCTGGCTCGTCTGCTCGCGCGCCGCGGCCCGGCCGAGGTGCTGGACGCGGACGCCGCCGTGACCTGGGCCCAGGGACGCAGCGGCCTCACCCTGACCGAGGGGCAGCGAGCCGCGGTGGCGCGCAGCCTCCGCGAGCGGGTGCTGGTCATCACCGGCGGTCCCGGAACCGGCAAGACCACCATCGTGCGGGCGATCCTGGACCTGTGGGAGCGGCTGGGGCTCCGGGTGCGGCTGGCGGCGCCGACGGGCCGGGCGTCGCGCCGCATGGAGGAGGCCACCACGCGCACGGCCTGCACGCTGCATCGCCTGCTCGAGTTCTCACCCCGGGACGGCCAGTTCCTCCGGGACCAGGACACGCCGTTGGCCTGCGACGCGTTGGTGGTCGATGAGGCGTCGATGATCGACATCGATCTGGCGGCCGCGCTGCTGCT
Organism: uncultured Pseudomonadota bacterium; assembly: GCA_937891735.1. Taxonomy (GTDB): domain Bacteria; phylum Myxococcota_A; class UBA796; order UBA9615; family UBA9615; genus JAGSHC01. The sequence goes on from CALAGR010000505.1 coordinate 22,271, forward strand.
GGCGGTGCCGGACGGCGCGCGGCTGCTGCTGGTGGGCGACGTGGACCAGCTGCCTTCGGTGGGGCCGGGCAACGTGCTGGGGGACATCATCGCCTCCGGCGTGGTGCCCGTGGCCCGCCTGGACCTGGTGATGCGGCAGGACGAGAGCGGCCTCATCGTGCGCAGCGCCCACAAGATCCTGCACGGCTTGCGACCGGTCAGCGCCGACACGCCGTCGGGCGACTTCTTCTTCATCCAGCGCGAGGATCCCGAGGAGGCGCTGCGCACCGTCGCTCACCTCGTGGCCCAGCGGATCCCGCGGCGGTGGGGGCTCGACCCGCTGCTCGACGTCCAGGTCCTCGTTCCCATGCGCAAGGGCAGCTGCGGGACCGAGGCGCTCAACCTCGCCCTGAGGCGCGGTCTGGCCGAGGCGCGGGCCTCACGAGGGCAGGGCGGGGCAGGGGACACGGCCGAGGTCCTCGATCCCGAGAGCCGCCGGCCCCAGCTCCACGACCGGGTGATGCAGACCCGCAACAACTACGACAAGGACGTCTTCAACGGGGACGTGGGGCTGGTCATCGACATCGGCGAGAAGGGACGGCGCGTGCGGGTCCTGTTCGAGGACAACCGGCAGCTCGACTACGTGGGCGAGGAGATCGAGCAGCTGGAGCTGGCCTACGCGGTCACGATCCACAAGTCCCAGGGCAGCGAGTACCCCGCCGTGGTGATCCCGCTGCTCACCCAGCACTTCCGAATGCTGCAGCGCAACCTGCTGTACACGGCCGTCACCCGCGGCAAGCGGATTGTCGTGCTGGTGGGCAGCCAGCGGGCCGTGGATCTCGCGATCCGGAACGCCGACGCAGCGATCCGCTACACCGCCCTGGCGGGGCGGCTCACGAACGCTGCGCGGCCGGTCTGAGCGAGGCGCCCGCGGCGCCGTCGCGATCAGCGGTCGGCGAGCTGGTTGGCTTCGATGAACGCGTTGATGAGGGTCTGGTCGGCGGCCGCGATCGAGATGAACTCGAAGCCGTTGCCCATGATGTTCTCGGCGGCGTTCAGCTCGTCGAGCTTGCTCACCACGCGCCCGGTCACCTTGATGGGATCCGGGATCCCCGGCAGGTTGAACTCGATGTCCACGATGGCGCCGAGGGCGTAGGGGTCCGGGCTCTCGATGAACATGCCCGTGGCGGCGATGTTGCTGCAGTTGTGGAAGTCGAGGGCGCCTTCGCAGCGGCCCTCGGTCCACAGGCGGAGCGACAGACGGTGAGCGCCCCGCCGCAGCTCGTCGCGCTGGTCGAGGTCGACGTCGTCACCGTTGCTCTCGAAGCCCCGGTTCTTGCGCCGGTCGTAGGGATCAACACCGCTCTGCATGATTCGCCTCCACAGGAACGCCGGCTCAACGCCCGCAAACGCATCGTAGAGGCGCAGATCCGCAGGGGTCAAGGGAATGTGCGCCGACATTGGCGGACAACTCCCATGGGGCGACCGGGGCGGGTTGTTGTAGCGGCATTGCGGACAGATCGTTGACCTTCCACAGACTCTTCAACACCCGACAACATGACCGGAATAGCGTGTGGGCATGAGGGCCATGCCACGGCACGGTCAGCGAGGTCAGGGTCTCGCTGAATACGTCATCATCATCGTCGCCATCGCGGTGGTGGTGCTGGTGATCACCATCGTGTTCGGCGCCAAGATCAAGGCGCTGTTCACCATCGCGGACGCCGAGGTGGGCTCCATGGGCCAGTCCGAGCTCGGCATGGACGACTTCAGCTTCGGGGACACCGGTGGCTCGGGGGGCGGCGGCGGCTCGGGCAGCGGCGGGTCCGGGGGCGGCGGCAGCGGCGG
>CALAGR010000506.1 GCA_937891735.1 uncultured Pseudomonadota bacterium
CCCTGTCCACCGACGCCCCCAGGCGGCCCGTCAGCGCCAGATCGAGCCCCGCCCGCGCCGCGGCGATGTCCCAGGTCAACGCGGCGCCGCCACCCCGCCGGATCCGCGCCAGCGCGAAGCCCGCCGGCCGTCCGTGGCTGACCCGCCAGCCGGGGGTGTCGTCGGCGTGCTCCGCGCCGCGGTTGGCCACGCTCAGCACGAGCCAGCCCTGCTGGGCGAACAGGATCGCCCGCCGGTTCACCTCGTCCGCCTCGATGCCGGCGCCCCAGTGGCCGTGCACGTTGAGCAGGAACGGAAGCGGGCCCTCGGGCAGCGGGTCGGGCCGGTAGATGGCCCCGAAGACGTGGTCGCCGTCCACGTCGGGGTGGGTCCAGGTCAGGGGCTGGATCGCCCACCCGTCCATCACCTCGGAGTCCAGCAGCGCAGCCTGGGGCGGGGCCGACGCGGGTGGGGGCAGCTGCAGCCCGTCCAGGAGGGCCCGCCGGGCGGTCTGCCACGACGCGCTGGCGCACGGGTCGGCGGGAGGCTGCGGCGCGGGCGCGGGTCCGCAGGCGCCCACCAGGATGGCCAGCAACGCCAGCGGCGCCTTGCAACCGCTGCCCATTGCGGGAACGCTGGGCAGGTGAGCGAGCAGCCAGCCGGCCCGTCCATCCTCAAAGAGCGCCTGCCGTGGCTGGTGCTGATCGCGGGCATGCTCGCCTTCGCGGTCACCCTCACGGTGCTGAGCCGCTTCAAGGCGCTGGGCCTGATGCCGGAGTGGCCCCTGGACCTGTCGTTCTTTCACGACCTGGTCTGGAACGTCACGCACGGGTACGGCTACCGGCAGTCGGCGACCTATCACGAGCCTGCCGGTGTCTTCAACGAGACCCACTTCGAGCCCATCCTGCTGCTGGCGGTGCCGCCCTACGCCGTCCTGCCCGGGCTCACGACGCTCTTCGCGGTGCAGGCCAGCCTGCTCGCCCTGGGGGCGGTGGGAGTCTACCGGCTCGCTCGCAGCGGCGGCGTGAGCGCGTGGGGCGCGGCGGGGGCGGGGCTGGTGTTCCTGTCGTGGTGGCCGCTGTGGCGCATGGCCCTGGCGGACGTCCGGCCCCTGACCTGGTCGATCCCGTTCCTGCTGCTGTGCGCGGCGTCCCTGCGGGAAGGCCGGCAGTGGCAGACGCTGCTGTGGGGGGTGCTGGCGTGCATGTGCCGCGAGGAGGTGCCGCTGATCCTGGTGGGGTTGGGAGCGACGGCGTGGCTGTGGAGAGCGCCCCCGACCAGCGGGGACGCGCGCCAACGGCGGATGCTCGGGGTGCGGCTGGCGGCGGCCAGCCTGGTGTTCCTGTTCGCCGCCAACGCGATGCGCAGCAACGTCACCTTCTACATCCGGCCCGGCGAGTGGATCGACCGGTTCCTCTCCGGCGACAGCTCGGACCAGCTGGAGGCCTGGGGGCGCGAGCCGGCTCAGATGCTGCAGACCCGGGTCCGCTTCCTGCTGGAGTGGGCCGTGCCTGCGGGCTTCGGCGCCCTGCTCGCCCCCGAGCTCCTGATCGGCGCGGTGCCCCTGTTCGCGTACCTGTTCAGCCAGTCCCACGAGTGGGCCAGCTGGGAGGGGCCCTACATCCATCACTCCGCCCCGGCGGTGGCGCTGGTGGCGGCGGCCGCGGCGCTGGGGTGGTCCCGCGCGGTGGCGCGTCTCCCGGCGGGCAGGGTGCGGTTCTTGGGGGGCGCTGCGCTCCTGGCGATCCTGCTGGTGGGGCACCACCACCTGCTGCGCGACTACCACGAGCGGGTCACGCTGGCGGAGATCGAGCCCTGGACCCAGCAGCAGGACCGGGTCGTCGAGCTGTACCGGCTGGCGGACCAGGTGCCCGCCGACGCGGCGGTGATGTCGGACTACGGGACGGTGCACGTCTTCTCGGGCCGCCACGACGTCTACAGCTACCAGCAGGAGGAGATCGAACATCCGCGCCCGCCGGACGGTGTGCGCTTCGTCGATCCGCTGCTGCCGCCGGCACAGGTGCAGCCGACCTGGGCCCTGATCCACATCGACCACCCGGACTGGGCGGCCCGGTGCCGCGCGGCGGGCTTGCGGGAGGTGGACCGGGGCGTGGAGTGGATCCTGTTCGGGCCGCGCCCCTGAGCCCTGGGAGTACACTGGCCCGATGCCTGACGTCTTCGACGACCTCGCCCTGCACCTCCAGGCCCGCTACCCGTTCGTGTACCTGCTCACGTGGGAAGAGGACCGGGCCCAGGCGGGGGTCGCGGGCACCGCCGCCGCCCTGGGGCGCCCCCTGTTTACGTGGTCGAGCGTGGACGGGCTGGTGGGGCCGGACGGCCCCATCTCCCACAGCAACGAGCCGGACGCGCTGCTCGCGCGCATCGCCGAGTGGGACACGCCGGCGGTGTTCCTGCTCAAGGACTTTCACTTCTGCATCGAGCGCACCGAGGTGATCCGGCGGCTGCGGGACCTCGCCCCGCGACTCGGGATGCGCGGCCAGGGCCTCGTGCTGGTGTCCCCGGTGGCCAACGTGCCCCAGGAGCTCGAGAAGGACTTCGTGGCCCTCGACCTGCCCCTGCCGGGGCTCAAGGAGGTGGCGCGGATCTTCCACTCGCTGCTGCGGGGCGAGCAGATCGAGATCGATCTGGGGCTGTTCGAGCGCTTCGTGAAGGCGACGCTCGGTCTCACCTCCGAGGAGATCAAGCGGGTGTACGCGAAGGTGCACCTGGAGCACGGCACGTTCACCGAAGCGCAGCTCGACGACGTCATCCGCGAAAAAGCGCAGATCATCCGGCGCACCCAGTTCCTGGAGTTCGTGGACCTGTCCGTGTCCATCGACGAGCTCGGGGGGCTGGAGAACCTCAAGGGGTGGCTGCAGGGACGCTCCGCGGCGTTCACCGAGAAGGCCCGCAAGTACGGGCTCCCGCAGCCCAAGGGCCTGTTCCTGGTGGGGGTGCAGGGCTGCGGCAAGTCGCTGTGCGCCAAGGCGGTGGCGGACCTGTGGAAGGTGCCGCTGCTGCGCATGGACGTGGCGTCCTTGATGTCGGGGCGCCACGCGGAGCAGGGGCTGCGGCAGGCCGTGGCGATCGCCGAGTCGATGGCTCCGGCGGTGCTGTGGGTGGACGAGATCGAAAAGGCGTTCGCGGGGGTCGAGTCCGGCAGCGGCGAGACCGCAAACGCCACGCGGGTCTTCGGCAGCTTCGTGACGTGGCTGCAGGAGAAGCAGAAGCCGGTGTTCGTCATCGCCACCGCCAACGATGTGCAGCACATGCCGCCGGAGCTGCTGCGCAAGGGGCGCTTCGACGAGATCTTCTTCGTGGATCTGCCCAACATCCACGAGCGGGAGGCGATCTTCGGGATCCACCTGCGCAAGCGGGGGCGCAGCGAGCAGCCCTTCGAGACGTGGGCCCTGGCGGAGATCAGCGAGAAGTTCTCGGGGGCGGAGATCGAGCAGGCCGTGATCGACGCGATGTTCGCCGCCTTCGCGGCGGATCGGGAGGTCGAGACGGACGACGTCATGCGTGCCCTGCGGGAGACGGTGCCTCTGGCCCGCACGATGGACGAGCGCATCAAGGCCCTCAAGGAGTGGGCCCAGGACCGCACGCGCCCCGCCACCCACGACACGCGCCGCATCGACTTCTTCGAGGACTGGGACGGCGCGGCGTAGGCATGGGAGCGCCGCCCAAGGTCCACCTCGTCGATGGCACGTACGAGCTGTTTCGCAGCTACTTCGGCTCGCCGAAGCGCCGCAACGCGCAGGGGCAGGAGGTCGGCGCGCTGCGCGGCTTGCTGGGCTCGATGATCACCCTGCTGCACGAGCCGGACGTCACCCACGTCGGGATCGCCTTCGACCACGTCATCGAGTCGTTCCGCAACGAGCTGTTCGACGGATACAAGACGGGCGAGGGCATCCCGGTGGAGCTGTCGTCGCAGTTCCACCCCGCCGAGGACGTGTGCCGCGCGCTGGGCCTGACGGTGTGGCCGCTGGTGGAGTTCGAGGCGGACGACGGCCTGGCCACGGTGGCGGCGCGGTTCGCCGACGATCCGGCGGTGGGCGAGGTGGTGATCTGCTCCCCCGACAAGGACATGGCGCAGTGCGTGAGGCCGGGGGTCACGATGCGCGACCGGATGCGGAAGAAGTCGCTCGATGAGGACGGCGTGCGGGAGAAGTTCGGCGTGTCACCGGGCTCCATCCCCGACTACCTGGCGCTGGTGGGCGACGCGGCCGACGGCATCCCGGGGATCCCGCGGTGGGGCGCGAAGTCCGCTGGGGCGGTGCTGACCCGCTACGGGCACCTCGAGCAGATCCCGGACTCCGCCGACGCCTGGGACGTCGCCGTGCGCGGCGCAGCGGCCCTCGCCCAGAACCTGGCAGCGCGGCGTGAAGATGCGGCGCTGTACCGGACGCTGGCCACGCTGCGCACCGACGCGCCGTGCCCCGAGTCCCTGGACGAGCTGCGCTGGGACGGCCCGAGGGACGGGTTCGCCGCGGTGTGCGAGTGGCTGGGAGATGCGCGAGCGCTGGCCCGCGTGCCGCGTCGGGACGCCTGACACCACTGGCCTGACACCACTGAACCGGGGGGAGCCTGGGAGATCGAATGAACACGATGGTCCTGCTGCGCGTCGTCCATGTGCTGTCGATCATCTTGTGGATCGGGGGCGTCGCCATGGTGACCACGGTGCTGCTGCCCGCCCTTCGCCGCATGGACCACGACGGCAACCCCATCGATCTGTTCGAGCGCATCGAGGGAGCCTTCGGCCTCCAGGCGAAGATCACCACCACGCTGGCGGGCGCGTCGGGGTTCCTGCTGCTGCACCTGCTGCACGGGTGGGGCCGGTACCTCGAGCCCCGCTTCTGGTGGCTGCACCTCATGACGCTGGTGTGGTTGCTGTTCACCGTCGTGCTGTTCGTGCTCGAGCCCCTCGTGCTGCACCGCTGGTTCCACGAGCAGGGGGCGCTCCATCCCGCTGAGACCCTGGCCCGCGCCCACCGCCTGCACGTCGTGCTGCTGGCCCTCAGCCTGGTCGCCGCCGCCGGCGCCATCGCCGGCAGCCACGGGTGGTTCTTGTTCTGAAGGCCGGTACCCTGATGACATGACTGATCGCGTCGACCGCAGCGCCGCCCGCCTCCGTCGCCAGTCCTTCGTGTTCGTCCCGTTCCGGCCCACCGGCCCTGGAACGCCCCTGGCCGACGCCGACCTGCCCGACGACGAAGAGCTGCTGGTCGTCGAGCGCGCGGGCGAGCGCCTCGGCTTCGTGATGCGGCAGATGGCCTACCACCACGTCGCCCAGGGCGAGCTCGCCGGGAAGCCCTACCTCGTCACCTTCTGAGCTCCGTGCAACTCGGGCGTCGGTCTGACCCCGGTGATTGACGGAACGGTGCACTGGTTCGGCACGACGGGGCTCGCCAACGGCCTCGCGGTGCTGGGCGACGAGCAGACCTGGACCTCCTGGGATCACATGACCGGCGAGGCCTTCGACGGCCCGCTGAAGGGCCACGCGCTGGAGCGCTACGCCATCCGACACACCACCGCGGCAGCGTTGCGCTCCGAGGATCCGGACCTGCGGATCCAGGTGTCGGACTACCGCTCCCTGGGCATGACCGCCTCGGCGTTGGTGGGCCGCAAGAAGATCGGCACGAAGGGGTTCATCCCGCCGACCTTCTACGCTTCGATGTCGTCCAGGATCGATCCGCGGCTCCCCAAGCTGACCAACGGACTGGGCGTGCTGGTGGGAGACGAGGCGCGCTACTACCCCATGGCCGCCCTCGCGGAGCCGGTCCACGACCCCTGGCAAGGCCGGGTCCTGACCGTGTCGCTCGGACCGATCGATGGCGTGCCGCGGGCGGTCTGGGCCGACGGCGGCGAGGCCCCGATGCAGCTGTTCTCGCGCTGGTACGGCTTCTCCTTCAACTGGCCGGGCTGCGCGATCCACGGCGCGTGAGGCGGCCCAGACCAGGACGTTCAGGCGAGCACTCCCGCTTCGACCTACGACCCGGCAACCACGAGGGCGGCACCGTGGCCGGGCTCGACGCGGGCGTCGCGACGTTCACCCCGGGGCGGGGCAGCGGATTCAACATCTTGATTTCAAAGGTGTTCTGACGGAGGCGACCGGTGGGCGCGCGCCTCTTGGCGTCACTGTCCTCTGCGGGACTCGGATGCATCGGGCAACCTGTGGGGGGATCTCGGCGCCCGGGTCGAGACACGCAGCCGCCGCAGCGGCGGCTCGGAGGATGACCTGAGGACCACCCATCTGCTGCTCGCTGTGCTCGCTTTCCTGGTGACCGCGCTCCTTGCCCTCCCGGCCTCCGCCCAGTGCCCGTCGCAGGTGACGCCGATCGGCGACCTGACGTGCAGCTCCGTCATCAGCGGGCAGGTCACCTCCGGGGTCGGCTACCTCGGTGGCCTGTGCCCGCCGAACGGCACCGACTGCTACCAGTGCGGAGTGCCCTTCGCGCCCCTGTCCCAGAACGGGCCGGAGCACGTGTACTCCTTCAACTGCCAGCAGTCCGGGTCCGTGCAGATGGCCATCGGCGGCATGAACTGCGACCTGGACATCTACGTCCTGGACAACAGCTGCGATCCCTGGGGCGGCTGCGAGACCGGCTCCACCCAGGCCTTCGTGGTGAACGACTCCATCACGTTCACGTGCACCGCCGGCGTGACCTACTACATCGTGGTCGAGGGCTACGGCTACACGATCAACGGCAACAGCGCGTGCAACGGGGGCAACAAGGGCAACTACAGCCTGTCCTTCGATGTGTCCCAGTCCACGGGCTGCGCGGAGAACTGCGGGGACGGCACGGACAACGATCTCGACGGCGACGTCGACTGCTCCGACACGGACTGCAACGGCGACCCGCTGTGCTCTTGCGATGACGACGGCGATGGCTTCAACGACGTCGTCGCGGGCTGCAACGGCAACGACTGCAACGACTCGAACGCGGCCGTCTATCCCGGTGCACCCGAAGCCTGCAACGGCATCGACGACGACTGTGACACCCAGGTGGACGAGGGCTTCGACGCCGACGGCGACGGAGTTCGCACCTGCGACGGAGACTGCGACGACAACGACGCGACGGCCTACCCTGGGGCCAACGAGATCTGTGACGGGGACGACGAGGACTGCGACGGCCAGATCGACGAAGGCTTCGATGTGGACGGCGACGGCTTCACGTCCTGCAGCGGCGACTGCAACGACAGCAACTCCTCGGTCAACCCCGCCGCTCCCGAGCTGTGTGATGGCGTAGACAACGACTGCGACACCCTGGTCGATGAGGGCTTCGACGCCGACGGCGACGGCTGGGCCACGTGCACGGGCGACTGCAATGACGCCAACCCCAACGTGAACCCCGGTCAGCCGGAGCTGTGCAACGGCATCGACGACGACTGCGACACGCAGATCGACGAGGGCTTCGACACCGACGGCGACGGCTTCACCACCTGCGCGGGCGACTGCGCGGACACCAACGCCGCCGTGAACCCGGGCGCCACCGAGGTGTGCGACGGGATCGACAACGACTGCGACACGCTGATCGATGAGAGCTTCGACGCGGACGGGGACGGCTACACCACCTGCAACGGGGACTGCGTCGACAACAACGCCGCCATCAACCCCGCCGCCACCGAGGTCTGTGACGCCTTCGACAACGACTGCGACGGCCTCGTGGACGAAGGGTTCGATGCGGACGGGGACGGCTTCACCACCTGCAACGGCGACTGCGACGACAGCAACGCCGCCATCCGTCCCGGCGCCACCGAGCTGTGCGACGGCGTGGACAACGACTGCGACGGCCTCGTGGACGAAAACGGGGACGCGGACGGCGACGGCTTCACCAACTGCAACGGCGACTGCGACGACACCGACGCCGCCATCTACCCCGGCGCCACCGAGGTCTGCGACGGGGCGGACAACGACTGCGACGGGACCGTCGATGAGGGCTTCGACGCGGACGCGGACGGCTGGGCGACCTGTGTGGGGGACTGCGACGACAGCAACGCGGCGACAAACCCCGGCGCCACCGAGCTCTGCAACGCCATCGACGACGACTGCGATGGGGCCATCGACGAGGGCTTCGACGTCGATCTGGACACCTGGACGACCTGCGCGGGCGACTGCGTGGACACCAACGCCGCCATCCATCCCGCGGCCCTGGAGGTCTGCGACGGGTTGGACAACGACTGCTCCGGCACGGTCGATGACGGCTTCGATCTGGACGGCGACGGCTGGACCACCTGCCAGAACGACTGCGACGACAGCAACGCAGCGGTGCACCCGGGCGCGCTCGAGATCTGCAACGGAGTCGACGACAACTGCATCGGCGGCGTCGATGAGGGCTTCGACATCGACAGCGATGGCTGGACCACCTGCGCCGGCGACTGCGCGGACGCCAACGCGGCAGTGAACCCGGGCGTGCCGGAGGTCTGCAACGGCATCGACGACAACTGCTCTGGCGGCGTCGATGAGGGCTTCGACGTGGATGGGGACGGCGTCACCACCTGCGCCGGAGACTGCAACGACGCCGACGCGACCATCAACCCGGCGATGGCCGAGGTCTGCAACGGCGTGGACGACGACTGCGACGGATCGGTGGACGAAGGCTTTGACGCCGACGCGGACGGCGTGACCACCTGCGCCGGAGACTGCGACGACACCAACGCGGCGGTGTTCCCGGGCGCCACCGAGCTGTGCAACGGCATCGACGACAACTGCGACGGCCAGATCGACGAGAACGGCGATCTGGACGGCGATGGCTACACGAACTGCTCCGGCGACTGCGACGACAGCGACGCCGCCGTGAACCCCGGCGCCGCCGAGCTGTGCAACGGCATCGACGACGACTGCGACGCGCTCGTGGACGAGGGCTTCGACGCCGACGGCGACGGCTGGCAGTCCTGCGGCGGCGACTGCGACGACGCGGACGCGAGCGTGTTCCCCGGCGCTCCCGAGGTGCCCTACGACGGCATCGACCAGGACTGCGACGGCAGCGACCTGACCGACCTGGACGGCGACGGGGTGGACGGTATCGCCGGCGGCGGCACGGACTGCGACGACTCGGACGCCTCGGTCTACCCCGGCGCCACCGAGCTCCCCGACGGCATCGACCAGGACTGCGACGGCGTGGTCGACGAGGCGACCGTGCAGTACGACGACGACGGCGACGGCTACACCGAGCTCGGGGGGGACTGCAACGATCTGGACCCCAACGTCTTCCCCTCGGCCATCGAGGTCTGCGACGGCGTCGACCAGGACTGCGACGGGCTCACGGACGAGGGCACCGAGTGCACCGACGACGACGGCGACGGCTTCACGGAGCTGGCCGGCGACTGCAACGACGGGGACGCGGCGGTGAACCCGGGCCAGGCCGAGATCGCCAGCAACGGCGTGGACGACGACTGCGACGGCTCCACCGACAACGGGGTGTACGACCCGGATCAGGATGGCTACACGGCGGCGGGCGGCGACTGCGGGCCGGCGGATCCGGACACCTACCCAGGCGCTCCCGAGATCTGTGACGCCGTCGACAACGACTGCGACGGCGAGGTGGACGAGGGCACCGAGTGCTCCGACGACGACGGCGACGGGTACACCGAAGAGGAGGGTGACTGCAACGACGAGGACGACACGATCGCCCCGGACGCAGACGAGACCGCCAACGGCGTCGACGACGACTGCGACGGCGAGGTGGATGAGGACACCGAGTTCAGCGACGACGACGGCGACGGCCTCAGCGAGGACATGGGCGACTGCGACGACGGCGACGACTCCATCTACCCCGGCGCGCCCGAGCAGGACAACGGCCTGGACGACGACTGCGACGGGGACATCGACGAGGACTTCGAAGACCTGGACTTCGATGGGTTCACCGTCATCGAGGGCGACTGCGACGACAGCAATGGCTGGGTGAACCCCGGCACGTCCGAGATGTGTGACTCCATCGACAACGACTGCGACGGCAACATCGACGAGGGCTGCGACGGCGGTGTGTTCCGGGTCGATGCGCCGCCCCAGGACTGCTCGAGCTGCGGCTCGGACATCCAGGGTCGGTCGAGTCCACCGGTCGCGGCGCTGCTCCTGCTCCTGCTCGGGCTCGCGGCGCGCCGAAGGGAGGTGCTGCGATGAAGCGCCTCCTCCTCCTCGCCGGGCTGCTCTTCGCTGCCGCCTGCGGCAACGACAACTACATCGCCGTGGTGGACAACGAGATCGTCGTGTCGCCCCGGCTCACCGACGTGGGCGACGTGCCGGTCGGCACCGCGCTCGCGTTCACGATCGGGGTCAGCAACATCGAGGGCGGCGACACCGAGATCCGCGCCATCGACATCCTGAACTTCGACGGCGACGCCTTCCGCTACACCGGTCCGAGCACGGTCCTGGTGCCCCGGGACGGCGGCGCGCAGCTGGCCTTCGAGTACGAGCCGCCAGAGCAGGGGTATCACCGCGCGATCCTGACCGTGACGTCGGACTCGGTGACCCCGCAGATCGAGGTGGAGATCCGCGGACGCGGGCTCCTGGCCACCGCGAAGGTGCTGCCGCCGGCCCTGGACTTCGGCCCGGTCTCCGTGGGCGAGAGCGGCGTTCTGTCGGTCACGATCATCAACAACGGGGTCGTCGAGATCACCCTGACGGAGGTGACGAGCACCAACACACGCTTTGGCAGGGCGGACGATCAGGAGTTCGTGGTCCAGCCGGCTGTGGAAGCGCTGCTGCCGCTCGAGTTCCTGCCCGACTCCGAAGACGCGCAGACCGGTGAGGTCATGCTGCTGTTCGGCGACGCCCTGGTGCTCGGCCCCGTCGCCGTGCGCGGCAACGACTGCGAGCGCGGCCTGCCCCCGGCCTACGACACGGACGGCGATGGCTGGACCACCTGCGCTGGCGACTGCGACGACGACGACGACACCGTCAACCCCGCCGCGGACGAGGAGCAGAACGGCGTCGACGACGACTGCGACGGCGTCATCGACGAAGGCACCCCCGGCTACGACGACGACGGCGACGGCCTGACCGAGGACGAAGGCGACTGCAACGACGCAGATCCCGCCGTCACCCCCGACGCCACCGAGGTGCTGGGCAACGGCGTGGACGACGACTGCGACGGGATCGTGGACCAGGGCACGGCCGATCTCGACTTCGACGGTTACGCCACCGGGGGCGGCGACTGTGACGATGGCGATCCCAGCGTCTTCCCCGGCGCCCCCGAGGCCGCTGACGGGATCGACAACGACTGCGACGGGGTGGTCGATGAGGGCACCACCAACAGCGACGACGACGGCGACGGGTTCAGCGAGGCGGCGGGCGACTGCAACGACGCCGATCCCACGGTCGCCCCCAACGCCCCGGAGCTGCCGGACTGGCTCGACAACGACTGCGACGGCGACGTGGACGAAGGCACGGTGCAGTCCGACGACGACGGCGACGGCTTCAGCGAGCAGGGAGGCGACTGCGACGATGCAGACCCGCTCGTGAGCCCCGCGGCCCTCGAGGTGCCCGGCAACGCCATCGACGAGGACTGCGACGGGGTCGCCCAGTAGGGACGTCCGGGCCCCCGACGAGGCGGGTGGGCAGCGCGGGGCGGCCGCGGCAGGTGGACCTCCGGGCCCTCACTGCCCGAAGTAGTCCCGCAGGTACTCCTCGAAGTCTCCCGAGTCGGACGCTTCGATCTCCGCCTGCTCCACAAGGGAGCGAGCCGCCTCCTCCTCGAACCCCAGCTCCACGTCGTCCGGCGCGGGCCGACTCCGCCACAGGGCTGCCTGCTCCTGGGCCTGCCGCAGCGCGAACCCGAAGAAGGACTCGCCCCGTTGCTTCATCTGCGCCAGGACCCGGGACGAGGGCGTACGCGTCGGGTCCTTCGCCGCGGCGAGCTGCCGGTCGAGCGCATCGATGTAGGGGGTGCCGTCCGCCCGGCCTTCGTCCAGGATCGCGCACAGCGGGCGCAGCGCGGCGCAGATCTGCTCCAGCCACTCGCCGAGGCCGATGGGCTGTCCGGCACACGTCAGCGTCAGGGCCGGGTCCCGCCCATGGCTCGTGACCGCCCGCTGGTTGGCCTCGATCTCCTCGGCCTCCACCGGGCCGATGGGCGGGCTGTCGTCGAGCAGGCACAGCAGCAGCAGCGCCTCGATGAACCGCATGGATTCGCCGCTCACGCCCAGGGGCTCGAAGGGGTTGAGGTCCAGGGCCCGCACCTCGACGTAGGCGACACCGCCCCGCCGCATGGCGGCGCTGGGCCGCTCCCCGGACCGGGCGATCTGCTTCGGCCGGATGATCCCGTAGGACTCGTTCTCGATCTGGAGCAGGTTCGCGTTGAGCTGCCGGCGCTCGCCATCGACCACCACGCCGAGGCGCTCGTAGTCCGCGAACGGGCGGTGCGTCGCGCGGCTCAGGCTCTCGGTGTAGGCGCCCAGCGAGTCGTAGGACAGGTTCAGCGCGCGCTGGTTGGCGTTCCGGTAGCCGATCTCGCTCATGCGCAGAGACGTCGCGTGGGGCCGATACCAGGTCCCGGCGTCGAACTCCACCAGGTCAGCCGCCCGCTCCCGCAGGAAGCTCTTGCACACCGCCGGCGAGGCGCCGAACAGGTAGGGCACCACCCAGCCCAGCCGCTGGAAGTTCCGCAGCAGCCCGAAGTAGGCCGTGCTGGTGGCATCGGAGGTGTCGTCGGCCTCGAACAGGCCCCCGCAGGCCTGCCACAGCGCCTCGTTGGCCGAGTAGTTGAAGTGGACCCCAGCGATGACCTGCATCGCCCGGCCGTACCGCAGCGCCAGCCCCTGGCGGTACACGTGCTTCATCCGACCCACGTTGGAGCTGCCGTAGCGCGCGATGGGGATCGAGCCGTCGCCCTTGACCCAGCACGGCATGCTCGCCGGCCACAAGAACTCGCCATCGAGGTGCTCGTGCACGAACCGGTGGGTGCGCTCGAGGAAGCGGAGGGCGTCGGTGGTGTCGGGGAGCGGCGGCGTGACGAACTCGAGCAGGGCCTCGGAGAAGTCCGTCGTGATGAACCGGTGGGTCAGCGCGGCGCCCAGGGCCGACGGGTGCGCCGCCTGGGAGATGAAGCCGTCGGGCCGGATCCGCAGGGTCTCCCGTTCGAGCCCCACGAGCCCCCCTCGCAGGACCCCCGTCGATCCCGCCGCGCGCAGCCGCTCGAGCCGCTCAGCAAACCCGTGAAACATCGTCAGCCTCCCCGAGCAATCCGAGCACGAAGAGGCTGGTTGCGGTCATGGCCGCATGCTCGCACGAGCCGCTCGGTGAGGCGGAATCCCGGCACCGGATTGGACCGGGCGGGACGGCCCGCGCAGACTCCACCCATGAACGAGACCATGCGAGCGATGGGGGCGACCCGCGACGGCGCCCAGCTGACCGAGATCCCCAAGCCGAGCCCAGGGCGCGGAGAGGTGCGGGTCCGGGTGGTCGCCTCGTCGGTCAACGCAGCCGAGGACAAGCTGATCAGCGGCGCCTTCGTCGGACGCTTCCTTCACGTTCAGACCTCGCCGCTGGTGCTCGGCTGGGACTTCGCGGGCACGATCGACGCCCTGGGCGACGGCGTGACGGACCTGGCGGAGGGCGCCGCGGTCTGGGGTCACCTCGCCTACTCCAACAGCCAGCGGCAGGGCGCCTTCGCCGAATTCATCACCATTGAGCGCGACGAGCTCGCCGCCAAGCCCGACGACGTGCCCTTCCACGTCGCCGCTGCGGCCGCCACCTGCTCCATGACGAGCCTGCAATCCATGCGGGACCTCGGCCGGCTCGGCGAAGGCGGCACCGTGCTGATCGTCGGAGCGGCAGGCGGCGTCGGCGAGATCGCGGTCGGGATCGCCCGTCGTCTCGGGGCCCACGTGACGGCCGTCTGCAGCACCCGGGACGTGCCGCGCGTTCAGGCGCTGGGAGCCGACGTGGTCATCGACCGGAAGACGGCCGACCCGTTCGCGTCACAAGGGGCCTACGACGTCGTGTTCGACACCCCGGCGGTGCACTCGTTCGCCCGCTGCGCGGGGCTGCTCCGCTCAGGGGGCGCCTACGTCACCACGCTGCCGAACGCCGCCCTGATCACGGGCATGGCCCGCGCGCTGTTCAGCTCCAAGCGCTGCTACTTCGTCCAGGTCGCTTCGAAGCGGGCGGACCTGGAGCTCGTGGGCGGGTGGCTCAGCGACGGTCTGCAGGTGACCATCGACTCCCGGCACACCATCGCCGACCTGGGCGCGGCCCTCGCTCGACAGGGCGACCCCGCTCGGGCGGGACGGGTGGTGGTCGATGTGGCGCAGGGGTGGCCTGCGTAGCCCAACCCCGTGGCGTACCCTTCGCCATGCCCGACCCGCTCCCTGCACGCCAGCCCGTCCGCGTCGCCACCTTCTCCGCCCTGCCGGACCGCGCTCCGGCCCACGCCCTCGTCGGTGAGGTCGATCTGGTCGTCACGCGCTTCGATGAGGCGGTCTCGGTGCTCTACGGCCGCTGCCTGCACCGCGGCGCGCTCATGTCCGACGGCCACGTGGACGCTGGCGACAACCTCATCTGCGGCGTGCACCAGTGGGACTACCGGCTCGACACCGGGGTGTCCGCCTACAACAACGACGAGGCGCTGCACCGCTTTGGGGCGTGGATCGAAGAGGACGGCGTGTTCGTCGACCGCGCCGAGGTCGATGCGTTCGCCGCCGCGCACCCCCAGCCGTTCGACCGCGACCAGTACCTGGGCGTGTACCAGGACACTCACGGCGACCCCGCCGAGCCCCACAACAGACACATCCAACGCCTCGCCCGCGAGGGCCTGAAGACGGTCGGCCACCACGGCCCGGCCTCCGCCATGGGCGTGTCGCGGGAGCTGCTGCCCTCCTGGGACGACCTGCAGATCGTCACCGGCCAGCTCGCCCGCCTGCCTCATCTGGACGATCACCCCGTCGGGACCGAGCTGATCATCGGCCCCCGCGCGAACAAGCCCCTGCGCCTGGACATCCCGCTGTTCGTGTCGGACATGAGCTACGGCGCGCTGTCCGAGGAGGCCAAGGTCGCGCTGTCGAAGGGCGCCGAGATGGCGGGCACGGGGATCTGCTCCGGAGAGGGCGGCATGCTGCCGGATGAGCAGCGCGCCAACTCCCGCTACTTCTACGAGCTCGCGAGCGCGAAGTTCGGATGGAGCATCGACAAGGTCCGGGACGTGCAGGCCTTCCACTTCAAGGGGGGCCAGGGCGCGAAGACGGGCACCGGCGGCCACCTGCCCGGCGACAAGGTCAGCGGGCGCATCGCCGAGGTCCGCGGGCTCCCCGAGGGCCAGCCGGCCATCTCGCCGTCCCGCTTCCCCGACCTGACGAGCACCGCCGACTTCCGGGCCGTGGCCGCGCAGGTCCGTGAGGTCAGCGGGGGGATCCCCATCGGCTTCAAGCTCAGCGCCCAGCACCTCGAGCTCGACATCGACGCGGCCCTGGACATCGGCGTGGACTACATCATCCTCGACGGCCGCGGGGGCGGGACCGGCGCGGCGCCCGACCTGTTCAAGAACAACATCTCGGTGCCCACGCTCGCCGCCCTTCCCCGGGCGCGCCGTCACCTCGACAAGCGAGGCAGCGACTGCACCCTCATCATCACGGGGGGACTGCGCACCGAGTCCGACTTCATCAAGGCGATGGCCCTGGGCGCGGACGGCGTCGCGGTGAGCAACTCGGCGCTGCAGGCCATCGGCTGCCTCGGCATGCGCGCCTGCCACACCAACAACTGCCCCGTCGGCATCGCCACCCAGAAGCCGTCGCTGCGGGCGCGCATCGAGATCGCCGCGTCCGCCAGGCGTCTGGCCAACTGGTTCGAAGCCACCGTCGAGCTGATGCAGGTGATGGCCCGGGCGTGCGGTCACGGCCACCTGAGCGAGTTCGCGCTCGACGACCTCACCACCTGGAAGCGCGACATCGCCTACCTGACCGGGGTGCGGTACGGCGGGGTCGTCCCCCTGTAGCCAGGAATCGGAGGGTGGACCCATGACCGGACACGCCGAGACGCCGAGCCCGCTGCCTTCGCTCTACTTCCCCCACGGAGGGGGCCCGTGCTTCTTCATGGACTGGACCATGGGTCCCGCCGACACCTTTGATCGCCTTCGGGACTGGTTGGGCGATGTCGGCCGCGCGTACGACGGAGTCCGTGCCCTG
The DNA here is from genome assembly GCA_937891735.1 of uncultured Pseudomonadota bacterium. Taxonomy (GTDB): domain Bacteria; phylum Myxococcota_A; class UBA796; order UBA9615; family UBA9615; genus JAGSHC01. The sequence goes on from CALAGR010000506.1 coordinate 16,099, forward strand.
CTGGTGATCTCCGCCCACTGGGAGGAGCCGGTGGTGTCGGTCCAGACCGGAGCCCACCCGTCCCTCCTGTTCGACTACCAAGGCTTCCCCGAGCACACCTACCGCCTCACCTGGCCCGCGCCGGGCTCCCCTGCCCTGGCGGATCGCGTGAGGACCCTGCTGACCGGGGCGGGCATGGAGTCGCGGGCCGCGCCCCACCGCGGCTACGACCACGGGGTGTTCGTGCCCCTGAAGGTCGCCTTCCCCCGCGCACACATCCCCACGGTCCAGCTGTCGCTGAACGCCGACCTCGATCCCGCCACCCACCTGGCGATGGGGCGAGCGCTGGCCCCGCTGCGCTCCGAGGGGGTGTTGATCCTGGGGAGCGGGATGAGCTTTCACAACATGCGCGCCTTCGGAGGGCAGCCCGGCGCCCTGGAGCGCTCTGCGCGGTTCGACGCGTGGCTCGCCGAGGCCTGCGCATGCACGGGCGAGCGTCGGGAGTCGCTGCTCGCCGCCTGGAGCGAGGCCCCCTCCGGGCGCTACTGCCATCCTCGGGAGGAGCACCTGCTGCCCCTGATGGTCGCGGCCGGCGCCGCCGAGGACGAGCCCGGGCGGCGCGTGTTCCAGGACATCCTCATGGGCGTGCAGGTCTCGGCGTTCGCCTTCGGGTGATCAGGGCTGCGCAGTGGAGCCCGTCGCCCGCGGACGATCTGTCCGGCACCACTCGCTCCAGGAGCCGACGTAGAGCGCCGCGCCAGGCAAGCCGGCGTATTCGAGGGCGGCCAGGGTGTGGCACGCGGTCACCCCGGAGCCGCAGTGAACAGTGAGCTGGTCCGCACAGGCATCACCGAGGCGTTCTGCGAACAGGGCCCGAAGCTCCGCGGGTGACTTGAAGTGTCCGCCGGCGAGGGTGTCGGTCAACGGCCAGCTCACGGCGCCGGGAATGTGCCCGGCGACCGGGTCGATGGGCTCGGACTCGCCGCGGTAGCGCTCGGCGGCCCGCACATCGACCACCACCTGATCGCGATCGGCCAGGGCCCCCTCGACCCCTGCGATGTCCTTCGTCGGCCCGCCCCAACCGCTGACCGGATAGGGGCCATCGGGCCAGACCCGGGCGGGTCCAGACTCCACGGGCCAGCCCGCCGCCAGGGCCGCCTGCAGTCCTCCGTCGAGGATCGCCACCCGACCGTGCCCGGCCGCCCGGAGCATCCACCAGCACCGCGCCGCCGAGTTCACGCCCCCCAGATCGTCGTAAACCACCACGTCGACCTCGGGACGGATCCCCCAGCGTCCGAGCCTGGCCGCCCAGTCCGTCAGGGGCGGGAGCGGGTGGCGGCCACCGTGGGACGCGTCTGCGCTCGTCGCACACAGATCGGTCGCCAGATCCGCGCGGACCGCGCCAGCGAGGTGGGAGCGCACGAACGCCGCGGCGGAGTCCGGCCCGTTGCGCGCATCCACGAGCCGCACCCGGGTCGGAACCACGTCCGCCGCGCTCACCACTGGGGTCGTCAACATGGCGGCGATGGTAGCCCCTGGGCGGCCCCGGCTCCCGCCGCATCAGTGCCGATGATCGCGGCGGCGACCTCGTCCAGCGGCGTGGGCGCCAGGCCGTAGCGGCGCTCCACCTCGGAGCAGTCCACGGTGTAGGGGACCTCCCACTGGTAGGCCATCTCCCCGATCTCCCGGGCCATGGGCACGAGCAGACCGACGGTCCACAGGATCCAACGCGGGACCCCCAGCGTCCTGCCGCGCACGCCGCTGGCGGTGGTGATCGCCGCCAGGAGCTCCCGGCTCGTGGTGCTGATGGTGGGCAGCATGAAGACGCCCCGCGCGTTGGGATCGGCGCCCAGCGCCACGAGCCCCGCGACGACGTCGGGACCGTAGCTGTAGCCCCGAGGCAGGTCCGCGTCCCCGGGCAGGGGCACGAAGCCGCCGGCGGCGAAGCTGCGCAGGGCGTCCCCGCTGAAGATCGCCTCGGTCACGTCCGGGCCCACGAAGTCGCTGGCGCGGCCGATGGCCACCTGGACGCCGGCGGCCTCGGGCCCGGTGAGCAGCTCGTGCAGGCGCTGGCGGATCGAGCCCTTGCGACTGCACGGCTGCAGAGGCGAGTCGGCGCGGATCGGACCGTCGGGCACACCGTAGGCGTACAGGTTGTCCAGGACCACGAACCGGGCGCCGGACGCCTTGACCCCGGCGAGGGCGCCGCGCTGCAGGGGCTCCAGCAGCGTCGACCACCGGGTGTAGGGCGCGTTGATCACCTGGTACACGACGTCCGCTCCGGCCGCCGCGGCGATGGCCTGCTGGGGGTCGGAGAGGTCGGCGACGAAGGCCTCGGCGCCCGCGACGGCGGTGCCCGACCGGGTCACCTGGCGAACGCGGTGGCCTGCGGCGAGCAGGGTCTGGGCGAGGGGGCGACCGATCTGACCGGCGCCGAAGACGACGTGAAGCTGGCTCATGGTGATCCTCCTGGCGGGTCGGTGTTCGGTGACCCGCTGATGCACCGAGACTGCCGATCGGCATCCGCGCAAGGAAGGCCGTATGATGCAGCATAGCCTTGCAATAATGCAGGCACAGAAGGAAGCACCCATGCGCTGGGACGATCTGCCGGTGTTCCTCGCGGCGCTGCGGGGCGGCTCCCTGGCCTCGGCCGGAGCGCGGCTGACCATCGACGCCTCCACCGTCAGCCGGCGGTTGGGGGCCCTGGAGCGCGACCTCGACGTCCGGCTCTTCGACCGCACCCCCGCCGGCCTCTCGCCCACGGACGCAGCCCTGCGCCTGCTGCCCCTCGCCGAGCAGGCAGAGGCGGCCGTGGACCAGCTCCAGCGAGAGGGGCAGGCCCTGGAGCAGGAGATCGAGGGCGAAGTGCGCATCGCGTGCCCGGACGGCGTGGCCACCGAGTTCATGCCGCTCGTGCTGGTGCGCCTCAAGGAGCGCCATCCCGCGCTCGTGCCCACGCTCATCTGCGGGATCGCCTACGTGGACCTGAACCGGCGGGAAGCAGACCTGGCGTTGCGGACCAGCAACCCCCGAGGCGACGACCTCGTCACCGTGAAGCTCGCCGAGACGAAGGTCGGGGTGTTCGGCACGCAGGCCCTGGTGGACCGGTGGCGCGGCGCCGAGCTGGCCGAGGTTCCCTTCATCACCTGGGACGCTGGGTGGGCCCACCTCGAGGACGCCCGGTTCCTCGCGTCCATCGGAGCGAACGTCGTCCTGCGGGCCAACTCGCTGCCCGCCCACCTCGCGGCGGCCCGCGCCGGGCTCGGCTTCGTGGTGAACGTGGCGGAGTCGAGCGCCGGGCTGGTGCCCCTGGTGGACGACCTGGGCGTGACGGGGGCCCTGTGGCTGACGGCCCACCACACGATGCGCCGGGTCCCGCGGGTGAACGCCGTGTGGACGGTCGTGCGCGCGACGTTCGCGTCGATGCGCTGACCGCATGGGTAGGATTGCCCCATGCTTGTCGCGTTGCCCCCTGCCCTGAACGGTCCCTGATCCCCCGATGCCCCCCTCCCTCATCCACCGCGTCTGGGCCAGCCAGGTCGCCGCCGAGTACACCTCCGCGGGCATCACCGCAGGCCTGCTGCACCAGCTCATCCTGATCGGCGCCCCCGACCCCCTCGTGCGGGTGGCACACCGGGTCGTCACCGACGAGCTCGACCACGCGCTGCTCTGCCACGAGACGCTGCTGGCCTATGGAGGCGCGGACCAGCCCGTGGAGGTGGTTCCGCTGCTGCCCACCGCCACCGAGCTGGGCCAGCTGCTGCCCGAGGTGGTGGCCACCGTCGTCCGCACGTTCTGCTTCGGGGAGACCATCGCGGTGCCCCTGTTCGCCGCCATGCGCAAGGACGCGAGCGGCCCGGCGCTGAAGGCCCTGGACCGGATCGTTCTGGACGAAGCCGTGCACAGCAAGCTGGGCTGGGACGCCCTGGACTGGCTGCTGGACGGGTTCGGCGACCCCATCGGCACCCTGGTGGCGGCCCACCTCGCGGAGATCATCGAAGGCTTCGAGGCGATCTACGGGCGTCGGACCATCGAAGCGCTGGACGCCGGTGATCGCGCCGCGGGGCTCCTTCCCGCGAGCCAGTACCGGCAGGTCCTGCGCGCCACGGTGCAACGCACCATCCTGCCCCGCCTGGCTTCCCGCGGAATCTCGACGGACGCCGCGCTGGCGGCGATGCCCCTGCCTCCGGCATGATTCCTGCGAGCACCCCCTAAGAGAATCCCCCACGAGGTCCCATGTCCGACAACAAGCACGTGATCATCAAGCTGCCCGTCCTCGCCGCGACCCTGGCCGCCCTGGCCCTGTCCGCCAGCGCGTGCACCATCACCAGCAACCCGGCCCCCGAGGACGACGACGACTCCGCCGTCACCGGCGACGACGACGACAGCGCCGCGAAGTAGCTACAAGGGGCTGAGGCGGACGTACGCCCGGCCGCTGTAGAGGCTGGACCCCCCGCTGAAGCCCGGACTCCCGAGCAGGAGGTCGTCCCGGCCATCGCCGTTGACGTCGCCGCCGCCGCAGACGACCTTCCCCCCCCCGTCGTTGTAGGCCTCCTCGGTGAAGATGTAGTCCGCCTGGATCACCGTGGCGCTGCTCGCCGGCAGGATCGACTGTCCGAGGTAGAGCGCCGAGACCCCGGAGGTGCCGAAGCGCCGTACCCCGACGACGAGGTCTCCCAGGCCGTCGCCGTCCACGTCACCGGCACCGGACACCGAGAATCCCAGCTCGGAGATGCCGTTGTGGTTCCCGACGACGGACCAGTCCGCCCAGGCGGTGCTCGTGTCCATGATCGGGTTGGCGAGCAGGGTGGTGGAGTAGTACAGCCAGACCGACCCGGTGTCGTTGATGAAGGTGGTGCCCCACCCATAGTCCGAGTAGGGCGCTGCGACGAGCAGCTCCATCGCCCCGTCGCCGTCGATGTCGGGGACCGCGGCGATCGACCAGCCCGCCTTGCTGTCTCCACTGGCGCCCGTGATCCGGACGTCGGCGTCGGTCATATCGTAGGCACCGCCCGCGGCGACCGTGGCGCCCAGGAAGACGTAGACCCGGCCCCTCCGGTCGCTGAGGCTCTGGAAGCCCCAGTTCGACACCCCCACCGCGAAGTCACCGAGGCCGTCGCCGTCGATGTCCCCCAGCGCCTCCAGCGAACCTTCGCCGATGGTGTCCAGGCCCTCCCCCCCGATCTCGGCGAACGCCTCGGCGCTGGTGAAGGTGCCGCCCGCGGACAGGTCGGACCCCATGAACAGGGACACGATCCCCTCGCAGCAGGTGGGATAGAGCGGGGTGTTCGCCCTCTCGTTCTTCAGCAGCACGTCGTCGAAGCCGTCGCCGTCGACGTCGCCTGCGCCCCCGAGCGACCCGTTGAGGAGCCCGCTGAAGAGAAGGTCAGCCTGATCGACCGTGAAGGTGCCGCCCCCGATCAGGGTCGCGCCGAAGAACAGCCAGGCATCACCCATCACGTTGACTGGGGAGTAGCCCCCCACCAGGAGGTCGTCGAGGCCGTCGCCGTCGACGTCCCCCGCGCCAGCGAGGTGCAGCCCGGCCTGGGCGTTGCCCTGGGTGCCCACGATCGTCGCGTCGGCCTGGCTGGTGGGGTAGTCGCCGCGCAGGGTCAGGCTCGAGCCGAAGAACACCGACACCCTGCCGACCTGGGTGACCGCGCTGCTGGAGTAGTTTGGGGTGGCGACGGCGACGTCTTCGAGGCCGTCCCCGTCGATGTCCCCGGCCATCGTGAGGTTGCTGCCGCCGGTGATGGACGCGAACGCGCTGACGTTTCCGTTCGTGCTGTAGCTGTCGCAGTCGTGGTCGAGGCTGTCGCTTGGACTGTCTTCCCAGGTCCCGGGGGCGAAGGCCGGGTCGGTGTCGTCGCAGTCGTTCTCGCAGGGCATCCAGCCGTCGCCGTCCCCGTCGGTCTCCTGGGGGTCGGGGAAGTTGCAGTCGAAGTCGAGCCCGTCGCACAGCTCCGGGGTGGTGTTCCCGAAGAAGTTGTTGGGATCGGCGTCGTCGCAGTCGCCCGCGCACTCGAACTGGCCGTCGCCGTCGTCGTCCACTTCGTTGCCGTCGTAGACGCAGTCGTTGTCGAAGCCGTCGCAGGTGCTGACCTCGGGGTTGGTGGGGAAGGTGGCTGCTACTGCGTCGTTGCAGTCATCCCCGCCGAGCAGCAGGGCGCCCGCGGAGTTGGTGCCGCCCTGGCTCACGAAGGCGGCGCAGGGCATGTACCGGTCGCCATCGACGTCACTCTCGCCCAGGGACACCGTTGTGGAGCCGATGCAGTCGTTGTCGATGCCGTCGCACAGCTCGGGGTTGGTGGGGAAGCGCAGCGGGTCGGCGTCGTCGCAGTCGTTGCCGCCGAGCAGCACGAGGCCAAGGGTGTTGCGCGCGCCGCTGCTCAGGAACCCCCCGCAGGTCAGGAAGCGGTCTCCGTCGGCGTCCGCCTCGCCGAGCGGGAGGTTGGTCGCTGCGTCGCAGTCGTTGTCGACGCCGTCGCACTCCTCGCTGTTCCCCGGGAAGCGCGCGTCGTCGCCGTCGTCGCAGTCGCCGGTGCAGGGCCGGAAGGTGTCGCCATCGGCGTCGGCCTCGGTGGCTGGGAGCGTGCCGTCGCAGTCGGTGTCGAAGCCGTCGCAGACCTCGGGGTTGCCGGGGAAGGCTGCGGTGTTGGAGTCGTCGCAGTCGGTGCCGTCGGTGATGTAGCCGGCCGGTCGCAGGCACAACACATAGATGACGTTGATGTTGCCGAAGCCGTCACCGTCCGCGTCCACGTACCAGGTCTGGCCGGGCTGCTCCTCGGCGTCGTTGTCGTCGCAGTCGCCGGTGCAGGGCAGGAAGCCGTCGCCATCGACATCGAGCTCGCTCACGGGCACCACGCCGTTGCAGTCGTTGTCGATCTCGTCGCAGACCTCGGGGTTGCCGGGGAAGCGGACGGCGTCGGTGTCGTCGCAGTCGGTGCCGACGGTGACGAGGCCGCCGGGCTGCGCGCAGGCGACCACCAGCGTGGAGGTCAGCCCGAAGCTGTCGCCGTCGCCGTCCACAAACCAGGTCTGGCCGGGGAACTCGAGCCCGTCGCCGTCGTCGCAGTCGCCGTCGCAGGGCATGAAGCTGTCGCTGTCGGCGTCGGCCTCGACGGCCGGCAAGAGCAGGTCGCAGTTGTTGTCCAGGCCGTCGCAGATCTCCGGGTTGCCCGGGAAGCGGGCCGCCGAGCCTTCGTCGCAGTCGGTGTTGAGGAGGCTCGCCCCGAGCGGCCGCAGGCAGGCCACGGTCAGGGTGGAGCCACCGACGCCGTCGCCGTCGAGGTCGGTGTACCAGCTCTGGCCGGGGTACTCGTCGGCGTCGGCGTCGTCGCAGTCGTTCTGGCAGATCCGGAAGCCGTCACCGTCGCCGTCCGCTTCGTCGGCGGGCACCGAGAGATCGCAGTCGTTGTCGAGCCCGTCGCAGACCTCGGGGTTGCCGGGGTAGCGCGCGGCGGAGCTGTCGGCGCAGTCCCCCGTGCAGGGCATGAAGGTGTCTGCGTCCGCGTCGGCCTCGTTGGCGGGGAGGATCCCGTCGCAGTCGGTGTCGTCTCCGTCGCAGACCTCGGGGTTGCCTGGGAACACGTCGGCCTGGGCGTCGTCGCAGTCGCCGCTGACGGTGACGTAGCCGGCTGGTCGCAGGCAGATCACCTGAATGATGTTGATGTTGCCGAAGCCGTCACCGTCGGAGTCCACGTACCAGGTCTGGCCGGGCTGCTCCTCGGCGTCGCCGTCGTCGCAGTCCCCGGTGCAGGGCAGGAAGGTGTCGCCGTCGGTGTCCAGCTCGCTCGCGGGTAGTGCGCCGTTGCAGTCGTTGTCGAGCTCGTCGCAGATCTCGGGGTTGCCAGGGAACGCAGTGTCGTCCCCGTCGTCGCAGTCGACGCAGGCCGCGAAGCCGTCGGCGTCGCCGTCCGCGAAGCCCTCGTCCACCGTGAGATCGCAGTCGTTGTCCAGGCCGTCGCAGATCTCCGGGTTGCCCGGGAAGCGGGCCGCCGAGCCT
>CALAGR010000507.1 GCA_937891735.1 uncultured Pseudomonadota bacterium
AGCACCATCAGGGACGACGAGAAGATCGGCGGGATCACCCCGGCCATGTTGATCTTCAAGGGCAGATGGGTGTTCTGCCCGCCATAGACCCGTCTGCCCACGACCCGCTTGGCATACTGGACCGGGATCCGCCGCTGTCCGCGCTCGCAGAACACGATGAACGCGATGACGAGGAAGATAAACACCCCGAGCAGGAGCAGCTGCAGGAAGTTGAACTCCTGCCGCTGGGTCTGCACGACCGTGGTGTAGAGCGCCTGGGGCAGGCGCGCCACGATGCCGGCCATGATGATCAGCGAGATGCCGTTGCCGATCCCGCGATCCGTGATGCGCTCACCGAGCCACATGATGAAGCAGGTGCCCGTCGTCAGCGACAGCACGCTCATGGCCCGGAACGCGAACCCGGGGTCCATGACGACGGCCTCGCCGCCCGGAGCGCGCATGCTCTCCAGGCCGATGGCGATCGCGGTGCCCTGGATGAGGGAGAGCCCGATCGTGCCGTACCGCGTGTACTGCGTGATCTTCTGACGGCCCGCCTCGCCCTCCTTCTGCAGCCGCTCGAGCGCCGGCACCGCCACAGCGAGGAGCTGGATGATGATGGACGCCGAGATGTACGGCATGATGCCGAGGGTGAAGATCGAGAACTGCTCGAGCGCCCCGCCCGCGAACATGTCGTACATGCCGAAGAGGGTGTTTCCTGCGCTCGCGAAGAAGTTCTGGAGCGCAGTGCGATCAACGCCGGGGTTCGGGATGAAGATCCCGATCCGATAGACGCCAAGCAGCATGATCATCACCAGAAGGCGATTCCTCAGCTCGGGGATCTTCGGGATCTGCCACACGCCAGAAGCCATGTCGTCAGTACTCCACCGGTTGCGCTGTTGCTACTGAGGGCTCGAGGGTCTAGGCGTCGAGGAGCTCGATGGAGCCGCCGGCGGCCTCCACCTTCGCCCGGGCGCCAGCAGAGACCCGATGAACCTGAATCGTGAGCGCCCGGTCCAACTCGCCGTTTCCGAGGAGCTTGACGCCATCGCCCACCTTCGAGACCAGGCCGGCCATCTGAAGCGAGGCAACATCAACAACGGTGCCCGCCTCGAAGATGGACAGCGAACCGACGTTCACTTCGGCGATCTGCTTGCTGAAGGGGTTGTGGAAGCCCCGCTTCGGCAAGCGCCGCTGCAGGGGCATCTGCCCGCCTTCGAACCATGCGGGGATTCCGCCGCCACTGCGGGACTTCTGGCCCTTCTGACCACGTCCAGCTGTCTTGCCAAGGCCCGAACCCGGACCGCGGCCAACTCGCTTGCGAGGCCGGCGGCTACCGGCCACCGGCTTGAGATCGTTCAGAGCCATGTCTTGCTCCCGCCGCCCCGTCTTTGGTTCCAGGCATCCCGCTTTCGCGGGTGGGGCGACTCGCCGCCTGGAAACGTTCAACTCGAATGAATCAGGAAGCCTCGGTGATCTCCGAGACTTCGACCAGATGAATGACCTTCTTGACCATGCCGCGGATCGAGGGAGTGTCCTCGAGCACGACGGTCCCGTTGATCTTGCGCAGGCCGAGGCCCACGAGAGTGGCCTTCTGGCCCTGGGTGCGACCGATCGGGCTCTTCTTCAAGGTGAGGTGGAGACTCGACATGTCCGACCTACTTTCCCGCGACCGCGGCGTCCGGCGCGCCGCGACGACGAAGGTAGTTTTCCGGTGACTGGAGCGCCTCGAGGGCCACCATGGTGGCCTTGAGCACGTTGTGCGGGTTGGTGCTGCCGATGCACTTCGTGAGGATGTTCTGCACCCCCGCGCACTCGAGGATGGCGCGTACGGCGCCTCCCGCAATCACGCCGGTACCCTCAGAGGCCGGCTTGAGCAGGACCCGGCCCGCTCCGAAGTGCCCGAGGATCTCGTGCGGGATGCTCCCGCCGTCCGTGATCGGAATGCGCACCATCGCCTTCCGAGCTCGCTCGCCACCCTTGCGGATGGCCTCAGGGACCTCAGCGGCCTTGCCCAGCCCGACACCGACCCGACCGTTGGCATCACCCACGACGACGAGCGCCGAGAAGTTGAACCGGCGACCACCCTTGACTACCTTTGCGACGCGATTGATGTCGACCACGCGGTCGAGCAATTCAGTGTCGCCATCCATGAACCGAGCCATGAGAGTCCCCTAGAACTTGAGGCCGCCTTCGCGGGCGGCCTCTGCCAGGGCCTTGACCCTGCCGTGATACTTGTAACCGTTGCGGTCGAAGACGACAGACGTGACGCCCGCCTCCTTCGCAGCAGTCGCGATCGCCTTGCCGACCTCGGTCGCCGCAGCCCGGTTGCTCTTGTGGCCCTCGATATCGAGCTTGAGCGTGCAGGCAGAGGCGAGAGTCCGGCCAGAGTCGTCGTCGACGACCTGGGCGTAGATGTGGTTGTTGCTGCGGAAGACGGTGAGCCGCGGGGTGTCCGCGGTGCCGGCGAGCCGGCCGCGGATCCGCGTCTTGCGGCGCAGGCGGGCGGATACACGAGGGTTGAGCTTGCCCATGATCGACTCCCTTACTTCGTCCCGGCTTTGCCGGCCTTGAGGCGAACGACCTCGTTGAGGTAGCGGACACCCTTGCCCTTGTAGGCGTCGGGAGCACGGAAGCCCCGGATCACCGCAGCCACCTGGCCGACCGCCTGCTTGTCGATTCCCGAGACCTTCAGCGCCGTGTTCTTGCTCACGGTCACGTCGATGCCCTCAGGGACCGGAAACTCGACAGGGTGCGAGTAGCCCAGGTGCAGCACCAGGGTGCGTCCCTGCACTTCCGCCTTGTAGCCGACGCCGATGATCGAGAGCTCCCGTTCGAAGCCCTGCGACACACCGATCACGAGGTTGTTGAGCAGCGCGCGCCCCAGCCCATGACGGGCGCGGGCAGGCTTGCTGTCGTTGTGTCGCTTCACGACGACGCTGCCGTCACCGATTTCGAAGTCGACGAAGTCCGGCACCTGCATCGTCAGCTGGCCCTTGGGACCCTTCGCGCTGATGCTGGAGCCACTGAGCGCCACCGTCACACCGGCAGGCACTGGAACGGGCTGATTCCCGATACGAGACATTGTTCCGTTCCTTCCGGCTACCAGACGTAGGCCATGACTTCGCCGCCGACGCCCAACTTGCGGGCCTCACGGTCAGAAATCACGCCCCGACTGGTACTGATGACTGCAACCCCGAGTCCACCGAGGACCTTCGGGATGTCGGCCTTGCCGACGTAGCGACGACGGCCAGGACGGCTGACACGGCGAATGCCGAGAATGATGGCGTCCCCGTCCCTGTCGTACTTCAATGCGACATGGAGCAGCCCCTGCTGCGAGTCCGCCTCGAAGCGCCAGTCCGCGATGAACCCCTCCTGCTTGAGGATCGCGAGCACGGTCTTCTTCACCTTCGAGGCGGGAGCCGTCACGACGTCGTGGCGGGCGGCCTGGGCGTTTCGGATCCGCGTCAGCAGATCCGCGATCGGGTCGGTCATCATGATGGACTCCAGTACGTGCAGGGTTTCGCCGCCGAAACGGGACTACCTGCCGTCACGCCTCCTACCAGGAGGACTTCACCACTCCGGGGATCTTTCCCTCGAGAGCAAGGTTCCGGAAACAGATGCGGCACATCTGGAACTTACGCATGAAGCTCCGCGGGCGACCACACACGCGACAACGGCTGCGGCCCTGGACCGGGAACTTGGGCGGCCGCGCGGCCCTGGCGATCTTCGACTTCTTTGCCATGGTGTGCTCTGCCTACTTCTTGAACGGCATCCCGAGACCCTCGAGCAGTGCGAGAGCTTCGGCATCCGTGGGTGCGGAGGTCACGAACGTGATGTTCATGCCGTGGATCTTGTCGACCTTGTCGTAGTCGACCTCCGGGAACACGATCTGCTCCTGCAGGCCCATCGAGTAGTTCCCACGACCATCGAAGGCCTTGCGGGAAATGCCGCGGAAGTCACGCATGCGCGGCATCGTCAGGGCGACGAACCGGTCCATGAACTCCCACATCTGACGGCGACGCAGCGTCACCGATGCACCGACGGGCATCCCCTCGCGAAGCTTGAAGTTCGCGATGGACTTGCGGGCGCGGCGGATGACGGCCTTCTGGCCGCTGATCGCGGCCAGCTCGTTGGCGGCCGTCTCGAGCAGCTTCACGTTCTGGATCGCCTCCTTCATGGAGACGTTGATCACGATCTTCTTCAGCCGCGGAACCATCATCGGGTTCGGGAAGTTGAACTCCGCCTGGAGCTTCTCCACGACCTCGTCCTTGTACTTCTGCTGAAGGCGGGGACTGTTGCTCATCGCTTCACTCCTGTGGTGCTGGGGCCGGGCGCGCCGGAGGCCGTCCGGTCATGCTCCTGAGTGTGGCTTTCGCCGGGTTTCCTTAGAGCTGCTCGCCGCTCTTGCGAGAGACGCGCACCTTTTCGCCGTTCTCCAGGCGCTGGTAGCCGATCCGGGTCCGGTCGCCATCCGCCGTCACATACGCGACGTTCGAGATGTGGACGGACGCCTCCTTCTCGCGGATGCCACCGGGTCGTCCGAGGGCCGGCATCGGCTTCTCGTGACGACGAACGACGTTGACGCCCTCCACGAAGACCCGGGTGCGGTCCTTGTTGAAACGAAGGACCTTTCCGCTGTCGCCCTTGTGGGCGCCGGAGATCACGGTGATCTGGTCACCAATGCGGAGCTTCGTGACGGCCATCAGAGCACCTCGGGCGCAAGCGACACGATCTTCATGAACTGCTTGGCGCGAAGTTCACGAGCGACCGGGCCAAAGATTCGCGTTCCGACGGGCTCGTTCTGGAGGTTCACCAGCACGGCCGCGTTGTTGTCGAAACGGATGTAGGACCCGTCCGGCCGGCGGATTTCCTTCGCTGTGCGAACGATGACCGCCTGCGTCACGGTGCCCTTCTTGATCTTGGAGTTCGGAATGGCCTCCTTGACGGAGACCTTGATGATGTCGCCGACCGTCGCGTACCTGCGCTTGCTGCCACCGAGCACCTTGATGCACTGGACCTTGCGCGCGCCGGAGTTGTCAGCGACCTCGAGCACCGATTCAACCTGAATCATGGCTAGCCAACCGCCTTCCGGTCGATGCTCTGGACACGCCAGCGCTTCTGCTTGCTGAGGGGGCGCGACTCGACGATCGTCACCAGGTCACCTTCGCCGCAGACCGAGGTCTCGTCGTGGGCCTTGTAGCGGGTCGAGTGGCGAACGAACTTCTTGTAGCGGGTGTGCATGACCTGACGGGTCACCTTGACCACGACCGTCTTGTCCATCTTGTCGCTCACCACCACACCCTGAAGGGTGCGACGGCTGCGGACGGCGGGCGCCGGCTGCGGCTGGGTCTCTTCGTTCATGGTCCTATCCCTCCGCCGAAGCGGCCATCCGCTTGCGGAATGCGGCGAACGCGGAGTCGCCGGAGTCGAGCTTCCCGACCTGAGCGGCCAGCGAGCCCTTGACCAGGCCCTCAGTGCGCTCATGCTCGCGAATCACGGTGTTGACCCGCGCGAGGTCCTTGCGGACCCGCTTGAGTGCGGAGGTGTCGTCCAGCTGGCCCGTGGCGTGCTGGAACTGACAGGTGGCGAGCTCTCCGATGAGATCCTGGCGCCGAAGCAGCAGGCCCTTGGCATCGAGGGTGCGGACATCAGACGGCTTCATGCCCAGTTCTCCCTCTTCACGATGCGCGTGGCGATGGGGAGCTTGTGCGAAGCGAGACGCAGCGCCTCGTGGGCGACGGCCTCGTCCACTCCGTCCATCTCGTACAAGACGCGACCGGGCCGGACCTTGGCGACCCACAGCTCCGGAGCGCCCTTGCCCTTGCCCATGCGGGTCTCGGCAGGCTTCTTGGTCAGGGGCTTGTCAGGAAAGATCCTGATCCAGACCTTGCCGCCACGCTTGGCCTTGCGAGTCAAGGCGATTCGAGCTGCCTCGATCTGACGGGCAGTGATGAAGCCGGGCTCCAGGGCCTGAAGGCCCCAGCTGCCGAAGCTCACATCGGAGCCGCGCCAGGCGATGCCTTTGAAGC
>CALAGR010000508.1 GCA_937891735.1 uncultured Pseudomonadota bacterium
CGGAGCCCGCGCCTGCGCCCGTCGTCGTCGTGGAGCCGGCTCCGGAGCCGACCCCCGAGCCGGCGCCTGTCGCGGTGGCCGCGGACGCCGGAGCTCCTGCTGAGCCTGCGCCGGAGCCCACTCCCGCGGGCGAGCCGCCGTCGATCGAGGACCTGCTGTCCACGCCTCGACGCAAGCGCAAGCACACGGTCCTGTCGGACGAGGAGATCGCGGCCGAGAAGGTCGTCGCGCCCCCGGCCGTGGTCGATGCGCCCGTTCCCGTTCCCGTGCCGGTGGCCCCGGACGCCAGCGGCGCCGTGGCAGCCGTGGAGATCACGGCCGTCGTGACGGAGCAGGCGGTCAGCCTCGAGGATCTGCTGCGCGATCAGGGCATCGTGCAGCACGTGCCCAAGAAGGGCCGTCGGATCATCGAGGACGACATCAGCCGCCAGATCAAGGAGGGCCCTCCGCCCCGTCCGGTTCCGGTCGCCACCGACGCCCCGGCGCCGGCCCTCGGGGCCGCCGATCCGAAGCGCGGCAAGCCGATCCGCTTCCTCGACCCCAACGCGATCATGAAGGAGCGCGAGGCCAAGGGGAACGCGAAGAAGAAGGGGAAGTCCATCGTCAGCCGGAAGGACGCCCTGTACGGGTCGTCGGACCGCAGGCGCCGCAAGGGCCGCAAGACGCGCGGCTCGGGAGCCCAGACCGAGCTGACGACGCCCGCCGCGCACAAGCGGATCGTGCACGTCGACGGCACCATCACCATCACCGATCTGGCCCACGAGCTCGGGGTCAAGGCCCACGGCCTGGTGAAGATGCTCGTCGGAATGGGACAGCTCCTGACCGTGAACGAGTCGGTGGATGTCGAGACGGCCACGCTGATCGCCGAGGAGTTCGAGTTCGAGGTGAAGGACGCGTCCTTCAAGGAGGACGAGATCATCGAGCGCGACCAGGCCCCCGAGTCCGACGAGACCCAGGAGCCGCGTGCCCCGGTGGTCACGATCATGGGCCACGTCGATCACGGCAAGACGACGCTGCTCGACGCCATCCGCAACGCCAAGGTGGCCGACGGCGAGGCCGGCGGGATCACCCAGCACATCAGCGCGTTCGACGTGGTGGCTGGCGGCAACCGGATCGTGTTCATCGACACCCCCGGTCACGAGGCGTTCACCGCCATGCGTGCCCGCGGCGCCCAGATCACGGACATCGTGGTCCTCGTGGTGGCCGCGTCCGAAGGTGTGCGGCCGCAGACCCTGGAGGTCATCTCGCACGCCAAGGCCGCTGAGGTGCCCATCATCGTCGCGATCAACAAGATCGACCTGCCGGAGGCCAACCCCGACCGGTGTCGGAACGAGCTCTCCGAGCACGGGCTGATCCCGGAGTCCTGGGGCGGCGACGTCCAGATGATCGAGATCTCCGCCAAGGAGAAGCTGGGGCTCGACGATCTGCTCGAGGCCATCAACCTTCAGGCCGAGCTGATGGAGCTCACCGCCAACCCCGAGCGCTCCGCGCAGGGGCACGTCATCGAGGCGCAGCAGGAGAAGGGCCGCGGTCCCGTGGCCACGATCCTGGTCGAGCGCGGCACCATCAAGGCGCGCGACATCATCGTCGCGGGCTTCGAGTTCGGACGGGTGCGCGCCCTGCTCAACCCCGAGGGCAAGAAGGTCAAGACGGCTGGTCCGTCGACGCCCGTGTCGGTGCTCGGGCTGGGCGGTCTGCCCCTCGCCGGTGACGAGTGGGTGATCGTGGCGACCGAGGCCGACGCCAAGCGTCTGGTCGAGAACCGCAAGGACAACGCGCGCCGTGAGCGCGAGTCCAACAGCGGCCTCAAGATGGAGGATGTCTACCGCCGGATGCAGGAGGGCGACATCAAGGAGCTCAACCTCATCGTCAAGGCGGACGTGCAGGGCTCCATCGAGGCGCTCAAGAAGGTCTTCAGCGAGATCGTCGTTCGCGACACTCGCGTCAAGATCCTGCACGCCACCGTCGGCGGCATCACCGAGGGGGATATCCAGCTCGCGAACGCGTCCGAGGCGATCGTGCTCGGCTTCGGGGTCCGCCCCGACGCGAACGCACGCCGGGCCGCCGAGTCCACCGGAGTGGAGGTGCGGACCTACCGCGTCATCTACGAGGCGGTGGACGAGGTGAAGGCTGCGCTCGTGGGTCTGCTCGATCCCGAGTTCATCGAGAAGGTCATGGGTCACGCCGAGGTCCGCGAGATCTTCAAGATCCCGAAGATCGGCGTCGTGGCAGGCTGCTCCGTCCAGGACGGCAAGCTCGGCCGGAACCACAAGGCGCGGCTCCTGCGCGCGTCGGTGGTCACCTGGGAGGGAAGCCTGGGCTCCCTTCGCCGGTTCAAGGACG
Organism: uncultured Pseudomonadota bacterium; assembly: GCA_937891735.1. Lineage (GTDB taxonomy): Bacteria > Myxococcota_A > UBA796 > UBA9615 > UBA9615 > JAGSHC01. Next base: position 2,344 of record CALAGR010000508.1, read on the forward strand.
ACGTCAAGGAAGTCCTGGTGGGCTACGAGTGCGGTGTGGGCCTCGAGGGATACGACGACGTGAAGGTCGGCGATGTGATCGAGACGTTCATCGTCGAGGAGATCCGCCCCACAGCCTGAGGTTGGACGACCACCGGGGGGCCCGACCAGGCCGCTCGATGGGAGCCCGGTCCAGTAGGATGAGGCCGACGTGCGCGACCTGGACCGGATCCGAGAAGTTCGCGAGTACAGGGTGAGCGGTCCCCAGGCCATGACGTTCCTGGTGTCCGCGCTGCTCCTGGTGGGCTCCGTCTTCGTCGTGGGCTACCAGTTCGGCAGGCTCGGGGCCCCCGCGGACGCAGATCTGCTGGCGCCGCTGGGCAGCGCCGAGCAGTCGGATCCCGGCGCCGTGCTGGCCGAGATGATGGCCCGCAGGAACAGCGAAGCCGCTCTGTCCGCCGCTGCCCGCCCGGTGAGCCGCGTCGGGGATCGGCTGACCGCCTCGGACGACACAACCCCGGCCGTGCCAGGACTCGTCGCCAGCGACGTCGCTTCGCTGCATGAGGACGCCGAGATCACCCAGGCGGAGCCTGAGGGCAGCGACCTGCCGGCGACCGATGCCGAGGAGGCCGTGCCGGACCTGCGCGAGGTGCCGGGTGGCACCGACGCCGTCGCGGTCGTGGAGCTCGTCGAGCGCTCTGCGCCGGAGCCGACCCCTGAGCCGGCGCCGGAGCCGACTCCTGAGCCGGACTTGCCCCCCGAGTCCCTCGCGGTTCAGGCCGTGAGCCCGCTCCCGCTGCCGCCGACGGGCAAGGGGTACACCGTCCAGGTGGGTGCCTACGAGACGGAAGAAGAGGCGGCCGCCGCGGTCGGGGTGCTGCAGGCGCGCGGGCTGCCGGTGTTCCTGGTGACGGCCGTCGTCAACGGCAAGACGTGGCACCGCGTGCGCGTGGGCCTGCACTCCACCCGGGAGTCGGCCGAGGCGAGCGCCACCCAGCTGGCCGGCGCCACCGCGTTTCCCCCCTACGTCACCACCCAGCCCTGATCCGAGCATGCGACGCATCGACAAGCCCTGGGGCTACGAGATTGTGTGGGCGGAGACCGATCACTACGTCGGCAAGATCCTCCATCTGGATGCAGGCACGCGGCTGAGCCTGCAGTACCACCGCCACAAGGAGGAGACGCTGCTCCTCCAGGTGGGGCGCGCGGTGGTGAGCCTGGGTGAGCCGGACGGTCCTCTCACCGAGGTGGAGATGGGGCCGGGCGAGGTCATCCACGTGCCGCCGGGGCGTCGCCATCGCCTGCAGGCGCTCACCGACTGCGACTTCATGGAGGTGTCCACCACCGAGCTGGACGACGTCGTTCGCCTGGCCGACGACTACGGCCGCGCTCCCGGGCCGGACCCTGACGGTGGAGGCTGATTCCGACCGCGCCGTGAGGCGCCGCGATGCGCTCTTCGTCCTGGGTCTGCTCTGCCTGGTGGCGCTGGGGTTCGCGCTGCGCCTGCCGGGGCTGGCGGACAAGCCCCTGCACAGCGACGAGGGCGTGAACGGGTGGTTCAGCCTGCGGCTGTACTGGTGGAACTACTACGTCTACACCCACTCCGACTACCACGGCCCGTTCCTGTACTACTGGAATGTCCTGTGGTTCTGGCTGCTTGGGGGCCCCAGTGACGAGGCCCTGCGCATGGGCACGGTGGTCACGGGCTCGCTGCTGCCCCTGACCCTGGCGCCGGCCCGCCCGTTCGTGGGCCGCATCGGCGTGCTGATGGCCGGGCTGCTGCTCGTGGTGGCTCCCTGCTTCGTCTACTTCAGCCGCACCAACATCCACGAGATCCACCTCATCTTCGGGACCTGCGTGTGGGCCGTGGGCATGGCGCGGTTCGCCGCGAAGCCCGGCCTGCGCTGGGGCCTGACCGCCGCCGCGGGCGCCTCCTTCGCCTTCATCAACAAGGAGACCGCGCTGATCACCATGGGCTCGTTGGGGCTCTCCGCGGGCGTGGCCTGGCTGTTCGGCCGTCAGGAGGCCGGGGACCAGCGCAACGACGAGCCGGACCTCTTCGGGGGCCGCGACCGGCACCAGGCGTTGACCGACTGGACGGTGAACAACTGGGTGCCCTGGGCCGCGGGGGCCGGCCTGTTCGCGGTGGTGATCCTGCTGTTCTTCTCCTCCTTCTTCACCCACTGGGGCGGGGTCGGTGGGTTCTTCGCCGCCTATGGCCCCTGGGCCGAGTACGGCGTCAGCGGACGGAACCAGGGCAAGGGGTTCGGTTACTTCTTCGAGCTCATGCAGCTGACCGAAGGGCTGGCGCTCCCTCTGACCGTGCCCGCTGCGCTGTGGGCGATCTGGCGCCGGCACCGGCTCGGGCTCGCCCTGGTCACCTGGCTCGTCAGCACGTTCCTGGTCTACTCGGCCATCACCTACAAGACGCCCTGGTGCGTGCTCAACATCGATCTGCCGGCGTTCCTGCTTCTCGGTTGGGGCGCGGGGCAGGCCTGGCAAGCGGCGCGCGACTTCGGCGTGCACCCCGTCGCCCGGGTGTTGGCTGCGCTGCTCGTGTTCTCGCCGCTCCTGGTGGTGCCGGGGCTGCTCCGGCAGTCCTTGACCGACACGCGGGACGGCTACGACGACAAGAAGACGCCCTACGTGTACGTGCAGACGGTGCGCGGCTACTACCCGCTGCTGCAGGACGCCCTGGGCGTGGCGGAGGCCCGCCCCGAGGACGACGGCCGGGGTCTGCGCACGCTGAGCGTGGACGCGAAGAACCCCTACCGGTGGTACGTGATCCTGCAGGGGTGGGACCACGACCGGGCCGACTACCTCAAGCAGCCGCCGAAGCAGAAGCAGGTCGATGCGGCTGATCTGGTCATCGCGACGGGCAAGGACCTGTCCGAGACCCAGAAGCTGATGGACCAGCAGACGGAGCCCTGGCACACGGAGACGTATCCCCTGCGTCCCGGGTACCGCGTCACCGCCTGGTACCGGCAGCGGCTCTGGGACGACTACCAGGCCGCCGGGGGGCGCGAGGTGAGCGTCTGGCCCCGCCTGCCGTCGCGAGACATCCTCGTCCCCGAGGCACCCAAGGAGGTCCTGGACCGGCGCGCGCGCTGAGCCCGCGGTTCTCGGGGACTGGCGGCTGCTAGGATCCGGTGCCTCGTGCCTCCAGTTGGGGTGGTGGAGTCCGTCACGCAGTCTCGGAAGGATCCGACCGGTCGATGTACACCCTCCTGATCGGGCCCGACCGGACCGACGCCCCCGTGGAACAGTGGCTCCGGGAGCACGGTCCCGCGGACTCGGACCTGATGGTCCTGAGCCGGGACGTGGTCGCAGCCCAGCTCCTGCGCAGCGACCAGCCGCCGGATCTCGTGGTGCGCGTCGGTGCCGAGGGCCTGGACAGCTCTCCGATCCTGGACGCCTCGGCGGAGTGCGGGCGCGAGCTGCCGCCGATCCTCGTGCTCACGGACGCCGCAGGCGAGCTGCTCGTGCGCCAGCTGGCCGAGTCCTCCATTCGCGCGGTGCGCATGCCGATCACGCGCGAGGGCTTCCTGAAGGTGGTGCGGGACGCGCTGACCCCGGACGAAGGCATCATCGCCATGAGCTTCGACGTCCGGTCGCCCATGCCGGAGCTGCACTACGGTCGGTTCGTGGGCGAGTCGACGGCCATGCATCGGGTCTACCGGGCCCTGGAGAAGGTGGCGAGGGCGGAGACCAGGTGCCTGATCACCGGGGAGTCCGGCACGGGCAAGGAGCTGGCCGCAGCGACGATCCACGACCTGTCCTGCCGCAAGGACCACGGGCTGGTCGCCGTCAACTGCGGGGCGATCCCCGAAAACCTCCTCGAGAGCGAGTTCTTCGGGCACCGCAAGGGCGCCTTCACGGGGGCCGTGAACGACCACAAGGGTCGGTTCCAGATGGCGGACGAAGGAACGCTGTTCCTCGACGAGATCGGCGAGATGCAGCTGTCCCTGCAGGTGAAGCTGTTGCGGGCGCTGCAGTCCGGCGAGGTGACCCCGGTGGGCGCGTCGAAGGCCCAGAAGGTGGACGTGCGGGTCGTCGCGGCGACCAACCGGGACCTGCTGGTGGAGATGCGGGAGGGCCGCTTCCGGGAGGATCTGTACTACCGCCTCGCGGTGATCCCGGTGCGGCTGCCGCCCTTGCGCGACCGGCGTGAGGATGTGTCGCTGCTTGTCCGGTTCCTGATCGATCTGGTCAACCGGCGCACGGCCATGCCGGTCCGCGGGATCACCCGGCGCGCCCTGGACACGCTGATCGCCTGGGAGTGGCCAGGAAACGTGCGGGAGCTGGGGTCCACCCTGGAGCGCATGGTGGTCATGGCGGAGTCGGAGGTCCTGAGCATCGACGATGTTCCGCCGCACATCCGCGCGCACGTGGGGCTGCTCGACGATGAGCCGGGGGAGTCCAGCGATCCGCACGCTGCGCCGCTGCTGCCCGACGACGGCATCGACCTCGCGGCGACCGTGGAGCGCTTCGAGAACAGCTTGATCGTGCAGGCCCTGGAGCGGACCGACTGGAACAAGAACCAGGCGGCGCAGATCCTGAGCATGAACCGGACGACCCTGGTCGAGAAGCTCAAGAAGCGCGGCCTGCTCACCCGCGAAGACGCCGAGCGCCGCAAGGAGGACGAACCGTGAAGGGGCTGCTCATCGCGGCGGTGCTGCTGGGCGGGAGCCTCGCCACGGGAGTGGTGCGGGCACAGGCGCCACCCCCGCCCGCCGATCCGGCCGCGGCAGCCGAGCCGGCTCCCTCGGCGCCGAGCAACCAGCTCGTGCTCGCCGTGGACGCGGCCGCGCGGATCACCGCGGACGACGACGTCAGCGACCACGTGTTCACCCTGCGGTTCTGGCGTCAGGACAGCCAGCTGGCGCCGCAGCTGCGGGGGCTCGAGGTGGTGGGGTTGCAGTCGTTCACCATCGTGTCCGGCGGGAACAGCGGGCTGCGCCTGGACCTGCGGCTGGATCCCACCGTGCGCTCCGTCCAGGTCGTCAGGAAGGGACGCACCCAGCTCCAGCTCCTGCTGTCCACGCGGCTGTTCGAGGGCGCGGCGGTCCGGGTGGCTGCCGCCGAGGTGGACGCTCCCCGGGCCCTCGAGGGCGAGGACGCAGCGCTGGCCGCGATCCTGGCCGAGCCGCTGATGGATCCCCCGCGGTGGGTGCAGCTGGAGCCCTTCTACTTCCCCCTCGGCACCGAATCGCCCCTGCGGGAGCCGGCCTCACGCCCGCCGCGTCCGCGCCACTGGGGATTCGTGCCCCCCGTGATCCGCGACGCCTGGCGGTCCAACGCCACCGTGAAGGAGGCGGTGTCCCGAGCGGAGCAGGGCGACCCCCTCTCCGCTGCGCGAAAGCTGCACGGCCTGCCGACGCCCGACGACGCCACCCGGGTGCTCCTGGCGCTGGCCCGGGGCTGGGTCTGGAGCCAGCCCGTCAAGGGAGGCGAGTCCGCTGACGACGGCTTCGCCGCGGAGGCGTTCCAGCTCGCGGCGGCCCTCGCGCCGGACGCGGACTGGGAGCCCTGGGCCCGCGGCCGCGCGGCGTACCACTACGAGCGGCAGGAGCAGTGGGACGAGGCGCTGATCCAGTACGCGCGGGCGATCACGGGCGCGCCGGAGCATCGGGAGCGGCCCTACTGGGAGCTCGGCGTGGGGCTGACGCTGCTGGGTCGGGGACGCACCACGGAGGGGCTCGCGGCCATCGAGCGCGCGGCGGGGCAGATCCCGGTCGAAGACGACGCCAACCGGTTCGAAGCGCGGCTCGCGGCTCTCTTCGCGCTGCACGACACCGGGGACGTGGCTCGGGCCGGCAGGGTCCTGGACCTGCTCCTGGAAGAGCACCCGGTGGCTGCCAACGATCCGCGCTGGACGGTGCCCTGGGCGCTCGTGCTGCTCGACGCGGGCCGCGCGGCCCAGGCGGTGCCCTGGGTGGAGCGCATCGAGGTGTCCGCGGAGCGTCGTGTGCGCCGTGAGCACGCGCGCTGGTGGCGGCATGAGGCCGCCCTCGCCATGGGCGACCTCGAGGAGGCTCGCCTCGCGCTGCGTCGCGTCCTGGAGCAGACCCCGGGCTCCGCGCTGGTGCCCCTGGCGCGACTCCGGCTGCGCGCCCTGGATCTGCTGGCCACCGATCCGTCCAAGCGAGGGACCACCTGGCCCGAGTTCGGAGTGACGCTGCGCGAGCTCGCCCAGGAGTGGCCGTTCACGCCCCTCGAAGACGAGGCCCTGTCGATGGCGGCCCAGATCTTCCTGGCGTCGGGCCTGCACCAGGACGGCCTGGCCCTGTACGGGTGGATCGAGGCGCGCACGCCGAGCACCGGCGGCGCCACCGCCTACGAAGCGGTGGTTTGTCGCTACGCCCCCCTGTCCTTCCAGGAGTACCGCGTCGGCGGTGAGCACCTCGCAGCCCTGGGGGTCTGGAGCCGCTTCCTGGAGGCGCCGGAGATGCAGGGCTGCGTCGATCCGCGCACCCAGGCCGAGGCCGCAGCGACCGCCCTGATCGCGGGTCTGCCCGAGCTGGCCATTGCCTGGCTGGGCCGCGCGGTGGCCGAGGGCCGCGGTGGAGCGGATGACGCCGCGAACCTCATCACCATCAGCGGCGTGTACCTGACCGAGGGGCGACCCGAGGCGGCGCGCCGAACCCTGGAGTTCATCGAGAACAGCGATCTGCCATTGGACCGGGGTCAGCTCGCGGCCGCGTGGGGCGGGCTCCTGCTCGCCACCGGTCAACCGGATGAGGCCGTGCCACGGTTCGACGTGGCGATCAAGGCGGCCGGCGCCTCGGTCCGTGGTCGGTCTGCGATTCCGTCCCTGCGCTATCGCCGGGGTCTGGCGCGGGACGCCGCGAAGCTCCCGGGGGCCGAACAAGACCTCGTGTACGGACTCGAGAACGGCGGGGCGGAGGATGCGCCGGCGGGCTGGATCCGCGTCGCGGGGATCCGGCAGGCCGCCGCCGAAGCGGGATCGGACGAGAGCTCGCGGCCCCTGACG
>CALAGR010000509.1 GCA_937891735.1 uncultured Pseudomonadota bacterium
GCTGCTGGACCAGTTCGGGATCGTCAAGGGTCAGATGACTACGATCCACTCCTACACCAACGATCAGAACATCCTCGACCGGTACCACAGCGATCTGCGCCGGGCCCGCGCCGCGGCCATGAACATGGTGCCGACGTCCACTGGCGCGGCCGCCGCGGTGGCCCTCGTGCTGCCGGAGCTGGCGGGCAAGCTGCACGGCATGGCCGTGCGCGTCCCGACGCCGAACGTGTCCATCGTGGACCTGACCGTCGAAGTGGGACGGAACGTCACCGCCGAGGAGGTGAACGCCGCCCTCTCGGCCGCCGCCGACGGCAGCCTCGCCGGCATCCTGAAGGTCAGTGACGAGCCCCTCGTCAGCACCGACTACATCGGCAGCCCCTACAGCTCCATCGTGGACGGCCTGTCCACGGACGTCGTGGGCGGCAACCTCGTGAAGATCCTGAGCTGGTACGACAACGAGTGGGGCTTCTCCAACCGCATGAAGGACCTCACCCGCATCGTCGCGGGCTGAGCAACCACATGGTCATTCGCTCGGTCGATGAACTGGAGGTGGCGGGTCGCCGCGTGCTGGTGCGCGTGGACTTCAACACCCCGCTCACCGCCGACGGCGAGGTGGCCGACGACACCCGCGTGCGTGCGGCGTTGCCGACCATCCGCCACCTGATCGAGCGCGGCGCACGGACGATCCTGATGACGCACCTCGGCCGACCGAACAGCCAGAGGGATCCGCGCTACACGACCGAGGCTCCGGCCAGCAAGCTCGCCGAGCTTCTCAACGTCCCGGTCATCCACACCGACGACTGCATCGGCTGGGGCGCCCGCAAGCTCGCGATGGATCTCACGGACGGCGACGTGCTCGTGCTCGAGAACACCCGGTTCCACCCGGGCGAGAAGGGCGCGGAACGGACGTTCGCAGAGCGGCTCTCCGAGCTCGGAGAGCTGTACGTCAACGATGCGTTCGGCACCTGCCACCGGGGGGACGCCTCGGTCGCGGTGCTCCCGACGTTCTTCGGAGGCCGCCGGGCCGCCGGGTTCCTCGTGGCCCGGGAGCTCAAGATGTTGAGCGGGCTGCTCGATGGGCCGAAGCGGCCCTACATCGCGGTGCTCGGCGGCGCGAAGGTCTCCGACAAGATCGGCGTCATCGACTCCCTGCTGACCCGGGTCGATGCCCTGCTGATCGGCGGCGCGATGGCCTACACCTTCCTCGCGGCCCAGGGCACCGACGTCGGCGCCTCGCGGGTCGAGGCAGACAAGGTGTGGCTCGCCAAGAAGCTCCTGGACAAGGCAAAGAGCTTGAACGTCGACATCGTCCTGCCGCTGGATCACGTCGTCGCTCCATCCATCGAGGCCGAGTCCGAGGCGTGCAGCGTCGCGGACATCGAGCCCGGGATGATGGGTCTGGACATCGGACCGCGCACTGCCGAGCGCTACTCCGCCCGGATCATGGCGGCGCGTACGCTCTTCTGGAACGGCCCCATGGGGGTGTTCGAGCGTCCAGCGTTTGCTGCCGGCACCCGCACCGTCGCCAACGCGTTCGCCGAGTCGCCGGGCTACTCGGTGGTGGGCGGGGGCGACTCGGCCGCCGCAATGGCGCTGTTCGGCCTCGCCGGCCGGGTCAGTCACGTGTCCACGGGCGGTGGAGCCAGCCTCGAGTTCATGGAGGGCAAGGTGCTCCCCGGCCTCAAGGCCCTGGAGGAAGACTGAGATGTCCCGCCGACCGATGCTCGCAGGCAACTGGAAGATGTTCACGACGCCCGCCGAGGCCGCGGCCCTGGGGCGCGCCATGCGAACGGCGCTGATGGATCCGCCGGCGGTGGACATCGCGCTGTTCCCCCCGTTCACGTCCATCGCGGCGTTGGTGGCGGAGCTGAAGGCGACGGACATCATCGTCGGCGGGCAGGACGTGCACCCCGAGCCCGAGGGAGCCTTCACCGGCAACGTCTCGGCTCCGATGCTGGTGGCAGCAGGCTGCGGAGCGGCCCTCATCGGGCACAGCGAGCGCCGCACCTACGAGAAGGAGGCCGGTGAGTACCTGGCCCGCAAGGTTCGGGCCGCCCTCGCGGCGGGGCTGATGCCGGTCTTCTGCTGTGGCGAGACCCTCGCCGAGCGCGAGGCCAACAAGGCGCTCGAGATCGTGCGCGGACAGCTCAGCGACGCGCTCGCGGGCCTGACCGGGTCCGAGGCGGCGCGGGTGGTGATCGCCTATGAGCCGGTGTGGGCGATCGGCACGGGCCGGGTGGCCACGCCGGAGCAGGCCCAGGAGGTGCACGCCGCCATCCGCGCGTGGATCGGCCTGACCTGGGGCGCCGGATTGGCGCGAAGCATGAGGATTCTCTACGGTGGCTCCGTCAAGCCCGCAAATGTGCGCGGCATCATGGCCCAACCGGATATCGATGGAGCGCTGGTCGGCGGCGCGAGTCTGAACGCAGACTCATTCGCCGGCATCGTGCGCTTTCAGGACACGGAGTAGCAATGGAAGCATTCGTCACTGGCCTGCACATCGTGCTGTGCCTCTTCTTGATCCTCGTCGTGCTCCTTCAGCCAGGCAAGGGGGCTGACTTCGGCGCGATGATGGGTGGCTCGACGGGCCAGACCGGCAGCGCGGCCCAGGGCGCGACCCTCATCGGCAAGCTCACCGCCGTCGTCGCGGCGCTGTTCATGCTGACGTCGATGTCGCTGGCCTGGTTCTCGAACCGCCCGCAGAAGTCCGTCGTCACCGACGAGGCCCTACAGGAGGAACTCGAGGAGCAGAACGCCACCGAAGGCACCGAGGCTCCCGCGGGTGACGAGGAGCCCGCAGGCGACGAGGCTGCCCCCGGCGACGAGGCTGCCCCAGGCGACGAGGCTGCCCCCGGCGACGAGGCTGCCCCCGGCGACGAGGCTGCCCCAGGCGACGAGGCTGCGCCCGACGACGAGCCCGCCCCCGACGACGAGGCTGCCCCAGGCGACGAGGCTCCAAGCGGCGGCGAGGATCCCGAAGACGAGTAGCGACCGGGAGGCTCTTGTTCGCCCCGCGGGACCGTGATACGTTCCGCGGCGCTTCGACGGAGGGCGACCTCCGACGGCTCTTTGCGAGGATGGTGGAATTGGTAGACACGCTAGGTTGAGGGCCTAGTGGCCATTGCGGCCGTGGGGGTTCGAGTCCCCCTCTTCGTACCAAAGCTCGAACAGGGAAGTTGGCGTCAGCCGGCTTCCCTGTTCTCGTTCTGGTAGGTCGCAGCGGGCTGGGGGTTCGTGCACTAGACTCGGCCCCGGAGGCCCGGTGCCGGCGAACTACGACGCAGCCCATGATCGTCTCACGGAATACATGCGCAGGAAGGGGCTGAAGCTCACCCGCCAGCGCGAGACGATCCTGCGCGCGTTCCTGTCGGGTCAAAAGCACGTGGCGATCGACGGCCTCCTCGCCGAGACCAGGCGTCTGCATCCCGGCGTCGGCCACGCCACCGTCTATCGGACAATGAAGCTGTTCGTCGAGGCGGGGATCGCCCACGAGCACAACTTCACCGACGGTCCGGCGCAGTACGAGCCAGCGGAGGCCGGCAACGACGAGCACCACGACCATCTGATCTGCACGGCCTGTGACCGCATCGTCGAGTTCGAGAACGACGAGATCGAGGCCCTGCAGGACCGAGTCGCCGCAGGACACGGGTTCCGCCTGACGGACCACCGGATGCAGCTCTTCGGGGTCTGTGAGGGAATGGCCACCAGGGGGATCTGCTCGATCCGCTGAGGGTCCGGTCCGCTCAGCCTGCGATTCCTCACCCCAGAACGAACAGAGCCGAGGGTGATGTGCCCCCGGCTCGTTCGAGTCCCTCGCAGGACTCCGGCATTCAGCGGCCAGCGCTGGGTGTCCTCACGACCTACTCGGTCAACTCCCCAGCCTCAGCGTCAGCATCCTCGTCCGCGTCGCCATCATCATCCGCCTCGTCCGCGTCCACCTCTTCAGGCGGGGCGGCGTCAACAGCAGACGCGTCGGTGGCCACGTCCAGCGCGGAAGCGCTCGCGGTTCCGTCGAAGTCGCCTTCGACGAGCTCGATCAGGGTCATCGGTGCGTTGTCGCCAGCGCGTCGACCGACTCGCAGGATCCGAACGTACCCGCCCGGACGCCCCTTGAACCGCTCGCCGTACTCGTCGAAGAGCTTCTGGAGGATGTCGCGCCGGGCGACCCACTTGCGCGCCTGGCGCACGGCGTGCACGCGCTGCGCGCGCAGCTTGCCCGCCTCCTCCGGCCCAGCCGCGTCGATCGCGCTCTGGGGTACACGCTTGCTCAGCGTGATCAGCTTCTCGACGACCCGACGAAGCTCCTTGGCCTTCGCCTCGGTCGTCTTGATGCGTCCGTGCTCGAGCAGACTCGTCGCCATGTTCCGGTACATGGCCTTGCGGTGGGACGAGTTGCGGCCGAGCCGACGGCCTGAATTGCGATGCCTCATGACTGTCTCCTGCCCCGTCCGGGGCTCCCGTCAACCAGCAGGGTCACTGCTGCTCGCGGATCCTCGGGAAGTTGTGGAGCTTCATGCCGAGGCTCAGGCCCATCTCAGTCAGGACCTCCTTCACCTCGTTGAGGGACTTGCGGCCGAAGTTCTTGGTCTTCAGCAGGTCCGCCTCGGTCTTCTCGACCAGCTCGTAGATGTACTTGATGTTGGCGTTCTGGAGGCAGTTCGCGGAGCGGACAGACAGCTCGAGCTCGTCCACCGTCTTGAACAGGTTCTCGTTCCACTCCTCCTGGGGCTCCTCCTCCTCGGTCTGCGGCTCCTCCTCCTCATCGAAGTTGATGAAGATCTGGAGCTGCTCCTTGAGGATCTTGGCCGCATAGGCGACCGCGTCAGGAGGGGCCACCGTGCCGTCGGTCCACAGCTCGAGGCTGAGCTTGTCGTAGTCGGTGCGCTGACCGACCCGGGCGTTGGACACGGTGTAGTTGACCCGCTGGACCGGGCTGAAGATGGAGTCGATGGGGATGGTCCCGATCGGCGCCTCCGGGTCCTTGTTGCCATCGGCGGGCACGTAGCCGGCGCCCTTCTTGACGACGAGCTCGACCCGAAGGTGTCCCTCGCCCGCCAAGGTGCACACGTGGTGATCGACGTTGACGATCTCCGCGTCGCCGGTCGTGACGATGTCACCCGCGGTGACGACGATCTGCTCGCCGCGCACGCCGGTCTTCTCGAGCACGAAGGTCTGCGGCTCATAGGTGTGCATCTTGATGAGCACGCCCTTGAGGTTGAGGATGATGTCCGTGACATCCTCGATGACGCCCTCGACCGTCGAGAACTCGTGCAGCACCCCGTCGATACGGACGGCCGTGATCGCGGTGCCCTGCAGGCTGCTCAGCAGCACGCGCCGCAAGGTGTTGCCCAGCGTCACGCCGAAGCCCCGCTCGAGAGGCGCCGCGACGAACTTGCCGTAGCGCTTCGCGTTCGGTCGCTCTTCCTGGATCAGCTGACGTGGACGGATGAGGCTTCGCCAGTTCCGGTAGTTCTCGGTCATCGCGTGGTGTCCCTCACTCGGGCTCCGAGCCCGAATATTCCTGATGATTGACGGTCGAGCCCCAGCGAGGCCACGCAGGCCCCGCGGAGGCTTGGACGCGCCGCAGCGCGCCGCTCCACCCGCTAACGCGAGTACAGCTCGACGATGAGGTTCTCCTGAATCGGCAGCGTCAGCTCAGACCGCACGGGAAGGCCGAGTACGGTCCCCGTGAAGTTGGCCTCGTCCACCTCGAGCCAGCTCATCCGCGGACGGTTGAGCGAGCGCTCCAGGTTCTCCTGAATGCGGGCCACCTTCTGGCTCTTCTCCTGAAGAACGATCACGTCGCCAGCACGCACCTGGTAGCTCGGAACGTCTACCCGCTTCCCGTTCACCAGGAAGTGGCGATGACTCACCAGCTGCCGCGCCTCGGAGCGGGTCGCCCCGAAGCCCAGACGGAAGACGGTGTTGTCCAGCCGACGCTCCAGGAGGATCATCAGGTTCTCACCGGTGTTTCCCTTCTGGTTGTTGGCGGACTTGTAGTACCCACGGAACTGCTTCTCGAGCAGTCCGTACAGGCGCTTGACCTTCTGCTTCTCGCGAAGCTGCTGGCCGTATTCGGAGACCCGAATGCGCCCCTGGCCATGCTGACCAGGCGGGTACTGGTTGCGCTCGTACGAACACTTGTCCGTGGCACAACGAATGTCCTTGAGAAAGAGCTTCATTCCCTCACGCCGACAATAGCGGCAGACGGGTCCTGTGTAGCGAGCCATGGTTCGGTTCCTCGCCGCTACACGCGCCGCCGCTTGGGCGGGCGGCAACCGTTGTGCGGAATGGGGGTCACGTCCTTGATCAGGGTGATCTTCAGACCTGCGGTGGCGAGGGCACGGAGCGCAGACTCACGCCCGCTCCCAGGGCCCTTCACTTCGACGGTCACGGTACGCATGCCGTGCTCCATCGCCTTGCGCGCCGCGTCCTCTGCGACCATCTGGGCCGCGAACGGGGTGCTCTTCCGCGAGCCCTTGAACCCACGGACACCGGCCGACGACCACGAGATCGCGTTGCCGTTGGTGTCCGTGATGGTCACGAGGGTGTTGTTGAACGTCGCGTGAATATGGGCGACGCCCATCGCGACGTTCTTCTTCTCTACCTTTTTGCCTTTACGGCGGGGCTTAGCCATAGCGCTACTTCTTGCCCTTCTTCTTCACGACCATGCGGCGCGGCCCCTTGCGGGTCCGAGCATTCGTGTGGGTTCGCTGGCCGCGGACGGGGAGGCCCCGACGGTGCCGCAGCCCGCGGTAGGTGTTGAGGTCCATCAATCGCTTGATGTTCATGGCCACCTCCTTGCGGAGATCACCTTCGACCTTGACGTTCGCGTCGATCACCGACCGAATGCGAGCTACCTCAGCCTCGGTCAGCGAATGTGTTCGAACCGCCGCGTCGATGCCTGCGTCTTTGAGAACGCGCTTCGCCGTGACCGGTCCGATTCCATAGATGTAAGTCAGCGCGATATCGATGCGCTTGTTGCGCGGAATATCGACGCCTGCAATACGTGCCATCGCTCAGTCCCCTCTTCAGCCCTGACGCTGCTTGTGCTTGGGGTTTTCGCAGATCACACGGATCACCCCGCGCCGCTTGATGACGCGGCACTTGTCACAGATCTTTTTCACGGAGGCGCGAACTTTCATCGTCCCTGCTCCTCTTTCGGCGACAAACGCCGAATGATGCGTCCTCTAGATGGATCGACGTCGCTCAAGCGAACCTGGACCCGATTCCCTGGGATCAACCGCACGATTCCCATCGAAAGGGCGCCGCCAACGTGGGCGGATATCATGCTCCCGTCAGGAAGCCGCACCCTATACATTCGATTCGGAATCAGGTCAACGACGATCCCTTCCTTTTCCACCGTCTGTCTTACTCGTCCAGCGCGCTCGTGAGCCGCTGGTAGATGGCGTCGATGTCACCGACGCCGTCGATCTCCGCCACGATTCCGCGCTGCTTGTAGTAGGCAGCGACCGGCTCCGTGTTGTGCGCGTACTCGTTGAGCCGCACACGAACCTTCTCCGCAGTGTCGTCCGTCCGCTGGTACAGCTCGCCGCCGCACGCGTCACAGACGCCCTGCACCGCCGGAGGCTGAAACTCCAAGTGGAACACCGACCCGCACGCCTTGCACATCCGACGTCCGACCACGCGAGCGACGATCTTCTCGTCGGGCACCCGCAGCACGAGGACCTTGTCGATCTCCGCGTCGCGCTTGCCCAGGAGCTGGTCGAGGGCCACCGCCTGGCCGACGGTCCGTGGGAACCCGTCGAGAATGTAGCCGTTCTGCGCGTCCGGCTTGCCCAGCCGATCGTCGACCATGTCGATGACCAGCTGGTCCGGCACGAGGAGCCCCTGCTCCATGTACTCCTTGGCCTTCTTGCCCAGCGCCGTCCCCTCACGGGTGTGGCTGCGCAGGATGTCGCCCGTGGAGATCTGCGGGATCCCCCGCTCTGCGACGAGCTTCTTCGCCTGGGTGCCCTTGCCGGCTCCGGGAGGTCCGAAGAAGATGAGGTTCATCGCGCGGCCCTGCGGCCGCGGACGACGCTTCCGCTCTGGCCCATCAGCCCGTCGTAGTGACGAGTGAGCAGATGACTCTCGATCTGGGACACCAGATCCAACGCGACGCCGACGCAGATCAGCAGCCCTGTGCC
>CALAGR010000510.1 GCA_937891735.1 uncultured Pseudomonadota bacterium
AGGCGGGACGCCAGCGCCGCCGGCAGCCGGTCGCGCCAGTCGGGCTCCGACGGCAGCGCGCCCCGGTGCGACGTCAGCCAGTACAGGACGCTGCGCCCGGCGAACTCCGGCGCCTGGGCCCGCATGGCGGCGAGGGCCTTTCCTCCGTAGATGGGCTCCGCGGCGGGCCCGCGGCTGGACAGCCAGGTCACCGCCTGCTCGGACGCCGGGCTCACGTGGCCATAGCCCCGCCCCACGAATCCCCGCACGGGGGTCACCTGGGGCAGCGTGAAGTCAGGCGGAGGACTCAGCCCGAAGCCCGCCATGAACGTGATGGCCTGCCGCACGAGGCGGGACAGGGCCGCCCTGGTCACGAACCACGGCTCCACCGTGGCCACGGCCCGCACGGGCACCGGCAGCCCCGCCAGCGCCATGCCCAGCGCGATGCCCGCGGCGGTCCCGCCGGTTCCCCAGGGCAGGAAGATGACGTCGGGCCGCGGCA
The DNA here is from genome assembly GCA_937891735.1 of uncultured Pseudomonadota bacterium. GTDB lineage: Bacteria > Myxococcota_A > UBA796 > UBA9615 > UBA9615 > JAGSHC01. The sequence goes on from CALAGR010000510.1 coordinate 482, forward strand.
CCTCGCCGGAGCGGATCTGCTCGGCCAGCTCCAGCGCCCCCGCCACGATGCCCACCACGCCTTCGGGCACGCTGCCCCCGGGCGGGATGGCCGGCACGGGCCCGTCCCGAAGCCCGCGCACCACTCGGGTGCTGCGCAGGGCGAGGGTGAGGCGGTTGCGTCGGTAGATCAGCTCGGTGGGGCCGGACGCGATGCAGGCGAGGTTGTCGAGCACGCTGGCCGAGATGGGCTCCCAGAAGGCATGCGCCTCCAAGGAGCGCCCCAGCTCGGCGGCGGCCAGGGTCATGGCCGCGAGGTGACCCGAGCCGATGGCCCCCACCGACGCCCACCGCGGCGCCGACGCGAACGGCTCGGCGGCGAGCAGGAAGTCCAGCTTGCGGGTCTTGTTGCCCCCCCGCAGCGCCGGCCCCTGGTCGTCCCGCTTGACGCCGAACCACCCAAAGCCCAGGTCCGCGGCGGCCTCGGGCAGCACATCGACCGGCGTGGGACGCGTGATCCAGCCCAGGCGGGGGATCGGGTCGAGGGTGCGGGGGGTCCACGAGGTCATCTCCGGCCTGCTCCTCAGTCAGCACCGGTCCCGGACTCCACCGTTCGGAAGAACGGGCAGTCGGCCGTCTCGAAGCAGGGCTCCTCGATGAGCTCCTGTCCCCGGGTGGCGAGGTACCAGGCGGCCTGCATGGTCGCGTAGGTGTTGGTGTCGAAGGCCGCCTCCGGATCCGGCAGGCCCCAGCCGTGGCTGCCCTCGGGATCCGCGTACACGATGCGCAGGCCGGACACGCCGGACGTCGTCTCGACGGTGGATCGCAGCGGCAGCTCCGAGGGCGCACCGGTGCCGTCGGTGCCGTCGTCCAGATCGTCGGGATCGAAGAGCACGGGCGCGCCGTCCTCGTTGGTGTAGGGGCCCAGTTCCTCGTAGCCGTGCAGCACGGAGCGGTCCACGAGCCAGCGATCCACGGTGGTTCCGTAGCGGCCGTCCACCTCTTCGGTCTCGATGAAGCCCGCCGCCCGCGCCAGGGCGATGCCGGTGGCGATGGGCACCACGTCGTCGCCGATGGTCGGCATCATCAGCACGTTTCGGGGCGCGCCCGCGCCGAGGGCAGCGAACGGCTCCTCGAACCAGTGGCCGCTGTAGGCGACGGGATCGCCGGCCTCCGCGGCGAGGGCCAGGATCTGCACCAGGCGGCGGAAGCGGGGCGTCTGGCGGGTCAGCCCCGATCCGTGGCTCGCAGCCACCAGCGGCGAGCCCGCCTCCATCGTGACGCCCTCGTGCAGGACCTCCGTCTCGAAGGCGTCGATCACCGCCACCTCGCGCCCCGCCGCGTCGGTCACCGTGATGCGCAGTCGATCCCCGAGCCCCTCGTTGCCGGGCACCACGTAGCGCACCGCCGGATCCACCTGGTCCGCGGGCATGCCCGCGAGCCGCCGCTTCTCCCCTCCGCTCAGCGCGTCGGTGGCGATGGCCACCCGCAGGCGCCCATCGGTGGGCACGCCCCCCGTCGCCTCTTCACCGGTGGTGAGGTTCGCGACCGTGATGGTCCCGCCCGCGGGCACGCTCGGCAGCGTGGCGATGGGGATCTGCCGGGGCTCCTGCACCGAGATCACGATCTGGTCGATCTGCAGGCCCCCGCCGTCGGTGGGGGTACCCACGATGATCGGGGTGAGCAGCCGACCCACCACCGCTTCGCGGGGGCCGCCGAGGCTGCTGCGCAGCAGGCCATCCCCGAGTCCCCCGCCGGGGATCATCGGCACCGCCGCCACCACGTCGGGCTCGATGGCCACCGCGACCGAGGTGTTGATCCCGCCGAGCGAGGCGCCGAACAGCATCAGGTCCTGGTCCACGCCGATGTCCGGCACGCCGTTTCGGTCCCAGTCGCAGGACATGACCTCTTCGATGGGGTTGCCCAGGTCGTTGAGCATCGACATCGTGCCCTGCCCGCAGCTGCGCAGGGCCCGCCCGAACTGCACGAAGTCCACCGCCGCCTGACGCACGTTGTCCCGGGTGTGGAACGTGTCCGCCATCCAGAAGTCGCCGCCCGAGTCGGCGTAGCCGTCGTTGTCCAGGTCGCGCAGCCGCGCATCGCCGAACGCCTCGAACGCCGGCAGCAGGCCGAACCCCTCGATCAGGTCGCCGTACTGCTCCATCAGCTGGGGGGTCAGGGCGCCGCCGTGGCCCGGGAAGTCGAACGCGCACACCGCCAGCCCGTGGCGCACGAACGCCCAGGCCAGGATCACCATGTGAAAGCGGGTGCCGCCCTGTCCGTGGCCGATCATCACGACCGGGTAGGGCTGCTGGTAGCCGTCCGACGGCTTGGGCGTGATGCAGGTGAACGGCACGCGCTGGGGCTCGGCCTCCACCAGCCCCGTGGCCGCCTCCACCCGCCACCACTCGTCGGTGTCGTCGAAGCCCCCGTCGTCCCGGTCGTAGGAGAACAGGGGCGTGTCGAAGGAGCCGCTCACCATGTCGGCGCTGTAGTCGGTGTAGAAGCGGGCCACCAGGCTCTCGCTCCCGCCGGGCAGCACCCCCGCGGTGGCCAGGGGGCCGATGATCCGGCTCATGGGGAGCCGATGCGGATCCCGGTCGCCCTCCAGATCCTGCAGCCACAGCGCCTCGTTGACGTGGGCCGGGAAGTCGTCCTGCAGCGACGCGAAGATGCCCTTGCCGTGCAGGCCGTTGGCCACGGCGACCAGGTCGTCGGTGACCGCGCCGGTGGTGAAGGTCCAGGCGAACGCGACGTCGTCCACGCTCATGCCCAGCGTCGCCAGCGCGTCCACCGCCGGGAGCAGGTCCTCGGTCTGGCGGGTGTGGTTGACGTGGCCCCAGGGGGATCGCACCGGCGCGCCGTTGGCGCCCACCAGCCGCTCGGTGAGCACCACCGCGTAGGTGGTCTTCTCCCGCAGCGGCGACACGGGCCGGGCGATGAGGGTGTTCGTCTCGCGTTCGTACCAGGACAGCAGGTCGAGCTGATCCCGGGAGTCCTCGGGGAAGTAGTTGGGCTTGTCGAGCACGCCGTCGTTGTCGGTGTCCTCGCCCGGATCCATCCCACCGTTGCCGTTCGCGTCCTCGTCGACCGTCTCGAAGAGCAGAGTCGGCTCCTGCGCGCGGGGATCGTTGGCGAAGAAGCGGCCCCGGTCCGGCAGATCGATGGGGAAGCGCCCCCCGCCGATGTCGAGCAGCACCGGCTGCAGGTACGTGGGCGATCCCGGCGTCACGTCGAACAGGTACACGGCGTCGTTGTCGAACGACGGATCCGCGCCGTGGCGGTCGAGGATCGCCTGCAGATCCAGCGCCGCGTCGAACTGCACCATCAGCGGCGCGAACAGCCCGAAGCCCGTCAGCCGGTTGGCCTTGCGCCGCAGCGCGCGCTCGTGCTCGGTGGGCGCGACCTCGCTGAAGTTGAGCCGGATCCCGGTGGGGGAGGTGGAGTCCAACCGCGCCGCGAGGTCGTTGGGGAACGGGATCTCCGGCAGCGGCTCGGCGTCGAAGTCGAAGTGGACGAGGGGACCGCTGCCCTCCGGGGTCACGCGCAGCCCGTCGGGCGCGGCGCAGGCCGGAAGCAGCAGGAGGACGAGGAGGGCGGAGTGTTTGATGCGCGCACGATACGCGCGGGATGAGGCCAACATCCATGATCCACCGCCGAACCCGGCGAAGTGGCCCTCAGCGCTGCCAGCCCGCCCCGATGTGGGCCCGCAGCCGCCCCTGCTCGATGGCGTAGTCCACGTCGTCCGCGGCGAGCTCCGCCAGGGGCCGCACCTCCTTGCCGTCGCCCCCCGGCACGGTGACCACGGCCTCCCAGCCCAGCCCCAGGACCCCGTCGCTACCCACCTCCACGGTGGCCACGAGCCCGGTCTGCACGGGGATCGTGGGCTGCACGGTGTCGAAGTTGCCCAGCGAATACAGGATCGCCGCGGTGCGCGGATCACCCTCCGCCCGCACGCTGCAGGTGCCGACGCCGGGCAGGACCTCGGGCCGGTTCACGGCGCAGATCTCGGCCGGCTGCACCACGTGGGGCCCGGTGCCCACCACCAGATCCGCCCCCGCCGCCACGATCCGCCGGCCCAGCTGCAGGAACCACGGATCGGCGTAGTACTCGTACTCGAAGCCCCAGTGGGGCAGCACCACGACGACGTCGGCGCCGCCGGCCCTGGCGCTGGCCACGTCCGCGGCGAGCCCGCCCAGATCGAGGTCTCCGTCCTGCAGGTGGCCGAACGGCACCACGAACAGGTCGTGCCGCGCCGAGGGGCCGCGTCCATTCAGGCCCCAGGTGTAGGACAGAAACGCCACCCGGAGCCCGCCGACGTCCACCGTGGCGTGAGCGTCCACCCCCGTGACCCCGAAGCCCCGCGCGTCCACCAGGGCCAGCGTCGCGTCCAGCCCGTCGTCCCCCAGGTCCACGCTGTGGTTGTTGTTGAGCTGCAGCAGGTCCAGCGGCAGGCCGTCGAGCAGCGCCGGCGGCGAGTTGAAGGTGTACAGCCCCAGGTCGGACAGATCGGTGCTCTCGCCCTGCACCACCGGGGTCTCCAGGTTGCCCACCCGCAGGTCGCCGTCCAGCAGCCCCGCCACGGGCAGCGCGAAGCTCGACCAGGAGGTGCCGAGCCACATCACGTCCCCCACGAAGCTCAGCCGGATCCCCTGCCCTGTCAGGGTGGGCAGCCCGGGGTTCATGATCCGGTGGTGTTCCTCCACTGCGGGGGGCGCGCCCTGGCGGTGCTGGCTCGCCTTGACGAGGTACTGGGCGGCCAGGGCCTGGTCCTCGAAGGGGTCCCAGGTCTCCGTCTCCCAGCGGACCTCCTCCCAGGGCTGCAGATCCGTCTCGGGGGGAAGATCCCAGGGAAACGTGAGGAGCGGGTCGGGCCACGCCGCGAACGGGTCCTCTTCAGTCGGGCAGCCCGCGAGCAGGGCGGCGAGCAGGATCAGGTCAAGGCGCATGGGGCGCACACCCTGCCACCACCAGGGCCAGCTCGGGCACCTCGGCCGCGTCGGGGCGGCGCTCGGCGAAGCGCTCCAGCCCGGTGCGCGCCTCCTCGCAGCGCCCCAGGTGGGCGAGGGCCCGGATCCCCCGGTCCTGATAGAAGCGCTGGGAGATCGAGGCGTCCAGCACGGCCACGAGCCAGTCGCCGTCGGGGCCCTCGGGCCACGCCGCCTGCACCGCCTCGGGCTGGCGGGCCCAGATGTCCAGCCGCACCCGGAGCGCGTCGGACCCGCGGATCTGGACCGGATCCACCAGCGGCGCCAGCACCCGCTCGGCCTCCACGTACGCGCCCACCAGGTACAGCTGCCGGCCGAACTCCTCGCGGTTGTCCCCGATCTCGGGGTAGTCGGTGAACTTGTGCCGGGCGTAGGCGAGCTTCGGCGGATCCCCGAGCTTCGCGGTGCGCAGGATCTGCTCGAAGAGCGCAGCCCGGGCCCCGGGGTGGCCCGCGTCGTCCAGCTTCACGACGTAGCCCAGCCGCAGGAGCGTCGAGCCGCGAAGCTGCTGGTGCTCGACGATGTACTCGGGCCGGAAGGTGTCGCCGGGGGGCGGACGGCGCTCAAAGGCGGTGGCCGTCCAGCCCGGGCCCAGGGTCTGCGGAGCCGACGCCAGGGTCAGCTGCGCCCCCCGCTCCCAGGTGCGGGCGAGGCGTGCGGCGTCGTGCACGCTCTGGGCCCGGTTGATGCCCCCGAACAGGACATCCGAGGACGCCGGCGAGGTGGACCACGCCGCGGCGTTGAGCAGGACGCCCTCGTTGCGCGCCACCCGCCAGGGCAGGGAGAGGGTCACTCCGGTGCCCTCGATGTCCACGTCCTCGTACCAGCCGAGCACCAGGCCCGGGAACCGCACCACCAGCGGGGTCAGCGCCGCGGGGACCGCCAGCAGGGCCACGGTGATGCACACGTTGAGGAACTGGCGACGCCGCACCCCCGCCACCGGCGCCGTCGTGCCCGGCCGCACCGCCAGGGCCGCGAGTCCGCCTCCGAGCAGGCCGCCCAGGTGCGCCGAGTGGGCCACCGCGGGCAAGGTCAGGTTGGGCAGCAGGATCAGGAGCAGGACGGGCAGCACGCCGAACCCGTACTTGCCCTGCATGCGCGGCGGCAGGGCGTCGCCGAAGCGAAACCCGATGGCCAGTTGGGCGCTGAGCAGACCGAAGCCGAGGGTCGAGCTGCCCACCACCGGCAGCGGGCAGATCAGCACGACGAGCACGGCACCGGCGAGGATCGACGCGGCGGCCACGACGAGGTACCCCGACCAGCCCAGCGCCCGCTCCACCCGCCACCCCGACACACCGATGGCCACGAGGTTGCCGAACACGTGCAGCGGGCCCACGTGAATGAACTGGGAGGTGATGTGGGTCCACCACGCCCCGCCGAACAGGATCGACTCCCAGCCCGCGGCGAAGCGCTCCGAGCGGTCGCTCTCGTACACGACGGCGGGCAGGTCCCCCCGCAGGTGGGCCACGGCGACCGCGAGGACGGCGAAGGACAGGATCGTGGCCATCCACGGCCACCGGAAGACGGACAGGTTCGCCACGAGGCGCGCGTCGGGGGCGTCCAGATCCTCGGCGAGCTGCGGCACCTGGCGGATCGGCAGGTAGTCGACGCCCGTCCAGGGCTCGTAGTGCAGCTCGGCGTCCCCGGGAAGGCGCCCGCGCCGCACGTCGTCCTGCAGGTCGGCGAGGTCGATGGGGTAGGTGTCGCCGTCGTGGCGGAGCACTGCGCTGGACATCGGGACAGGCTAGCAAGCCGGGGTGGGCGGGGATCACGCGCGCGACGCGCGACAAGGTGACGGGGTGGCGCCCGCGTTCGTGGGGTACCGTCCCGCCGCTCCGCGCCGACTCCCGGCTCCACAAAGGGGAAGACCCGTGATCCGAAAAGCCTCGCTCCTCGTGCCCGTCATCGCCTCGCTCGTTCTCGGCGGGTGCGCGACCTTCGCGCTGTACATGCCCGCGAAGGAGGGCGGTCCCGACTACGTGATCGTCAAGACCCTGGGGAACAACGAGAAGGTCTACGACTGCTACTCGAACCCCAACGGGGACGTGTGGGATCCGACCTGCGTGAAGGTCAAGTTCCGCCAACAGGGCGTGGCCCAGGAGAAGCGCGGCGTGCGGACCGAGGAGCGCGTCGATGACTACAAGGACAAGCGCAAGAGTCGCCGCGGCGAGGAAGACGAAGGCGAGTAGCGGCAGGGTCCGCCCGGCTACCGCCCACGCTCGTGGCCCCGGCCCGAGAACACACCTACCTTCTCCCCAGTGCGCATCGCCCCCACCCTGCTGTGCCTCTCCCTCTTCGGCTGCGCCCCGCAGCAGCTCGTCGTGCTGTCGAGCACCGAGCTGGGCCCCCTGCCCACCAACACCGCGATCCGCGGGCGGGACGGCGGCTGGTCCGCCGCATGGCAGGGCCGCTCCATCTGGATGTACGGGGACACGATCCTCGCCAGCCCGGGCGAGGACGGCTCGGCGTCGCGCAGCAACACCATGTCCTGGACCGAGGCGCTCGACGCCGACGTGGCCGCGGGCATCGGCGGGTTCACCGAGCAGGTCGATGCCCTGGGCGCGCCCTTCGAGATCCTGCCCGTCACCGCCGCCGAGGTGGACTACAACGCCGCCCACGCGGGGCCGGGTTGCGTCGCCCCGGACGCCGACCCCTGCGGCTCGAGCCACGTGCTGTGGCCGGGGCCCCTGGTGGCGGACCCGGACCGGGACCGGGCCCTGGCCTTCTGGTGGGCCATGCACATCGAGCCGGGCAGCGTGCAGGGGCGCGGCATGGGGATCGCTGAGTGGACCGATCCCGACGCACAGCCCGTGCGCCCGATCCTGGATCCCGACGCGGCGGACCCGACCCTGCTGTTCCCCGCCGACTCCCTGACGCCGGCCAACGGGGCGGTGCTCGACGGCAACTGGCTCTTCGCCTTCGCGTGCCCCGGGGCGGTGGACAAGCGCTGCCGCCTGGGCCGGGTGCGGGCCGAGGACGCGCTGGAGCACGACGCGTGGCAGTGGTACCGCGGCCTGGGGGACTGGAGCTACGACCCTGCGAACGCGTCCGCCCTCTTCGAGGGCAGCGACATGATGTCGGTGCACCGCAGCCCGTCGCTCAACCGCTGGCTCGTGATCTACTCCAAGCCGATGGCCAACCGCGTCGTGGCCCGCACCGCGGAGGCCCTGGAGGGGCCCTGGTCCGACGAGGTGGAGCTGTTTCGGACCGTGGCCCCCACCGAAGCCGACACCTGGAGCTACGCGGGCCTTGGTCACGCCGAGTTCGCCGACGGCGGCCTGGAGTACGTGACCTACTACCGCGCCACCGGGGTGTGGAGCGGCGAGGTCCGCCAGGTGCAGGTGGAGCTGGACATGGCGGCGGCCGGGGCGCAGTAGGCAGCGGCGGGGTCCGCAGGTAGCGTGCCGCGGTGGAGTCCATCTTCGTCCCCATGCCCCGCGGCGGAAAACAGGGCGTCCTCGCCCTGGACCGCTACTGGTACGCCGCCTGCGCGTCCTCCGAGTTGAAGCGCAACAAGGTCGTCGCCCGCACCGTGCTCGGCTTGCCCCTGGCGCTGTTTCGCAACGCCGTGGGCGGCGTGGGCGCGATGCTGGACCGGTGCCCCCACCGCAACGTGCCGCTGTCCGCCGGACGGGTGGTGGGCGACAACCTCGAGTGCGCTTACCACGGCTGGCAGTTCGACCGCCTGGGCACCTGCCGGCGGGTTCCGGGTCACTGCGGCGACCACGAGCACCCGTCCCGCGACGCCACTTCGCTGCCCGTGATCGAGCAGGACGGCTTCGTGTGGGTGTGGCCCCGGCCCGACGAGGAGCCAGCCGGCGAGCCCTTCCGCCTCCGCGGGCAGCTGCCGGGCTACACCACCGTGCACCGCAGCGTGCTCTTCCCCGGCACCGTGCACCAGGCCATCGAGAACGCACTGGACGTGCCCCACACCGCGTTCCTGCACCGCGGGCTGTTCCGGGGCACCGGCAAGACCAACCGCATCAAGGCGGTGATCACCCGGTCCGACTCGATGGTGCAGGCCGAGTACATCGGTGAGCCGCGTCCCGAAGGACTGGCCGCCCGCATCCTCGCGCCGGGGGGCGGCACCGTGCAGCACTGGGATCGGTTCCACATGCCCTGCGTGGCGGAGGTGGAGTACCGGCTCGGCGACGACAGCCACTTCATCGTCACCTCGCTGATGACCCCCGAGCAGGACTTCGTCACCCGGGCCCACGCCGTGGTCAGCTTCAAGCTCCCGCTGCCGGGCTGGCTCGTGAGGCCGCTGATCTTCCCCATCGCCATGCAGGTCTTCAAGCAGGACGCGGTCATCCTGGGCAAGCAGACCGAGGTCGTGCGCCAGTTCGGCGGCGAGCGCTTCGTGAGCACCGAGATCGACCTGCTGGGGGGGCAGATCTGGAGGCTCATGCGTCGCGGCGCCAAGGGCCGGGCAGGCAGCGAAATGGAGCCGGACGAGGACTACCGCGCCGAGGTCGACCTGCAGGTCTGACAGACGGGTTCACCTGGGTCCGCTCCCACACTGACGCTCGTCATGTGTGTCTGAACGCACACCTCTCCGGGTCACCTCCCTCGCGGCGCGTCCAAGGCGCCCCGTGGACCGCCGCGGCGACCACACAGAGGGTTGCGCGGCCGACTGTCCCGGCGTTTGGCACGGTGGGTGCACATGGGGATGCCGGCTGCGGATGCAGCCCGAGGTGCCCGATGCTCCAGATCCGCAACCTGCTCGTGCCCGTCGACTTCAGCTCCTGCAGCACCCGGGCTGCGTGCTGGGCGGCCGATCTGGCCGCGCGGTTCGGCGCAGAGCTGACCCTGCTGCACGTCACCGAGATGCCCAGGGGCCTGGACCGCGCCACGCTCGTCAACCCCGTGGGCGGCTCCGACATCCCCCCCGTGCCCATCGGCGAGTGGATCTCCGACAGCGGGCGCGAGCGCGTGCGCCGCCTCGCCGAGAGCCTGAGCTCGCGCGGGATCCAGGTGGGGGTCCGCGTCGTCGAGGGGCCGGCGGTGCGCACGATCCTGGAGACCGCCGACGAGCTGAAGCCCGACGCCATCGTCATGGGCACCCACGGGCGGAAGGGCTTTGCCCACGCCTTCATGGGCAGCGTCGCAGAGCGGGTGGTGCGCAGCGCCACCTGTCCCGTCATCACCTTGAAGGCCGAAGAGGGCACCGACGAGCTCGCCGACAAGGCGAGCCCGAGCCGCGCGGCCTCGTGACGCCCTCGTTCCTCCCATCCACTGGAGACTGCAAATGACAGATGTCGCCTCGCCCGATGGCCCGGCGCCGATCTATGACGACGAATCCCCCAAGAAGTTCATCTTGGCGGCCGTCCTCTTCGGCGCCGTGGGCATGCTCGTCGGGCTCTACATCGCCCTCGAGCTCGCGTTCCCGGCCCTCAACCTGGACCTGCCCTGGCTCACCTTCGGGCGCCTGCGTCCCCTGCACACGTCCGCCGTGATCTTCGCGTTCGCGGCCAACATCGTGTTCGCGGGGGTCTACCACTCCAGCCAGCGGCTCCTGCGCACGCGCATGGCGTCCGACACGCTCAGCAAGATCCACTTCTGGGGGTGGCAGCTGGTCGTGGTGCTCGTCGTGGTCACCTACCCGTTGGGCATCACCCAGGGCAAGGAGTACGCCGAGATGGAGTGGCCCATCGACATCCTGATCGCGGTGATCTGGGTGGTCTTCGGGCTGAACTTCTTCCTGACCATCGCCAAGCGGAGGGTCCAGCACCTGTACGTGGCGATCTGGTTCTACATCGCGACCGTCATCACCATCGCGGTGCTGCACATCTTCAACGCCCTCGCGGTGCCCGTGTCGCTGACCAAGAGCTACTCGGTGTACGCCGGCGTGCAGGACGCCCTGGTGCAGTGGTGGTACGGCCACAACGCCGTGGGCTTCCTGCTCACGACCCCCTTCCTGGGGCTGATGTACTACTACATGCCCAAGGCGGCCCTGCGGCCGGTGTACAGCTACCGGCTGTCCATCGTGCACTTCTGGTCGCTGGTCTTCATCTACATCTGGGCCGGCCCCCATCACCTGCACTACACGGCGCTGCCCGACTGGGCGCAGACGCTGGGCATGGTGTTCTCGCTGGTGCTGATCGCGCCGTCCTGGGGCGGCATGCTCAACGGGCTGCTGACTCTGCGCGGCGCCTGGGATCGGGTGCGCACCGACGCCGTCCTCAAGTTCATGGTGGTGGCGGTCTCGTTCTACGGAATGTCCACCCTGGAAGGCCCGATCATGGCCATCCGCGACGTCAACGCCCTGTCCCACTACACCGACTGGACCATCGGCCATGTGCACAGCGGCGCGCTGGGCTGGGTCGCGATGATCAGCTTCGGGATGATCTACTGGGTCGTGCCCCGGCTGTGGAAGCGGGAGTGGGCCCTGCCGGGTTGGATCAACGCGCACTTCTGGATCGCGACCATGGGCATCGTCTTCTACATCGTGCCGATGTGGGTGGGCGGCATCACCCAGGGCCTGATGTGGCGGGCGTTCAACGAGCTCGGGCTGCTCAAGTACCCCGACTTCACCGAGACCGTCACGGCCCTGCACCCCTTCTACGTCCTTCGCGCCGTGGGCGGGACCATGTTCCTGATCGGCATGCTGATGCTCGGCATCAACCTGCTCGTCACCATCATGAAGCCGGCCCCGGACAGCGGCGCGGCCCTCGCGGAGGTGGCGGCATGAGCACGTCCACAGAGTCCTGGCAGAAGCACGGAGTCCTCGAGAACAAGGCGCTCGTCATGACCTTGATGGTCACGGTGCTCATCACCATCGGCGGCCTCGTCGAGATCGTTCCCCTCATGGCGATCGACTCGAACATCCCGACCATCGCGGCGGTGACGCCGTACACCCCCCTCGAGCTCGAGGGGCGCGATCTGTACCTGCGGGAGGGTTGCTACAACTGCCACAGCCAGATGATCCGCCCCTTCCGGTCCGAGACGATGCGGTACGGCGAGTACAGCAAGGCCGGCGAGTTCGTCTACGACCACCCCTTCCAGTGGGGCAGCAAGCGCACAGGCCCGGACCTGCAGCGGGTCGGCGGCAAGTACCCCGACGCCTGGCACTACCGCCACATGGAGGACCCGATCAAGACGTCCGCGGGCTCGATCATGCCGCGGTACGGATGGCTTCTGACCGACGATCTCGACACGTCCCTGACCACCCGCAAGCTGCAGGCCATGGTCACCCTTGGGGTGCCCTACTCCGAGGCGCAGGTGGCCTCCGCGGACGCAGACCGGGACGCGCAGGCCCAGCGCATCGCGGACGGCTTGAAGGCCGGGGGGATCGACTGCGCCCCGACCAAGGAGATCGTCGCCCTCATCGCGTACCTGCAGCGCCTCGGCGTGGATGGGCGCACCGCCAGTGGGGACTCCGCGTCCGCGGAGCAGCCCCGATGAACGATCTGATGAAGAGCATCGTGGCCGGCTCGGGCACCGAGTGGTCCGCGATCATCCCCCTGGTCCTCTTCGTTGCCTTCTTCGCCGCCGTCGTGATCTGGACGATCCGCCAGCCGGCCGACGCCCCGCCCCTGGAGTAAGTGATGACCGAGCCAACCCACGACGTCCTGATCGGACACACCTCCGACGGGATCCAGGAGTTCGACAACCCCATGCCGATGTGGTGGCTGGGGATCTTCTGGGTCACCATCCTGTTCGCCCTGGTCTTCACGCCCTACCTGGCCATCACGGGATGGACGCAGGTTGCGCAGTACGACCAGGAGATGGCCGCCGCCGAAGCGGAGTACGCCCCCAAGCTCGCCGCCCAGAAGGCCGCCGCGGACCAACGTCGGGCCGAGGCAGCCTCCACCGGAGGAGCGCCGAGCGCCGCGGACATCGACGCAGGAAAGGCCCTCTTCACCACCAACTGCGTCGCCTGCCACGCCGCCGACGCCACTGGCGGGATCGGCCCTGACCTGACGGACGCGGAGTGGCTGCACGGCGGCTCCCTGGAGGCGATCACGAAGACGGTCGCCGACGGCGTGCTCGCCAAGGGGATGATCGCCTGGGGCCCGATCCTGGGGGACGAGAAGGTCGGCCAGGTGTCCGCGTACGTGCACTCCCTGGGCGGGGGTCAGTGAAGACTCCATGACCGTGAACGCAGCCAGCGAGGGCAAGTTCCTCATCCGGCGGGACTGGATCTATCCCGCCGACCTCACCGGCCGCTTTCGTACATGGCGCAAGCGCATCGGATACGGGCTGATCGCCTTGTTCGCGTTGACCCCCTGGATCCGCATCGGAGGCCTGCCTGCGGTGCAGATCGACCTGCCGGGCCGCCGGCTGCTGCTGCTGGGCTCGATCTTCACGCCCCACGACAGCTGGGCCCTCGCCCTGATGGGGCTCATCGTCGCCATCTGCATGTTCTTCTTCGCCGCCGTCTTCGGGCGGGTGTGGTGCGGATGGGCCTGCCCCCAGACCGTGTGGATGGACTGGCTGTACCGGCCCATCGAGCGCTTGATCGAGGGCAAGGCCCACAGCCGCAAGAAGATGGACAGCAAGCCCCCGTCGGAGTGGCCTGCCTCCTGGTGGGCCCGCAAGGTCGCCAAGTACGTCGCGTTCGCCCTGGCCACCGCGTTCATCGTGGGCGTGTTCCTGACCTGGTTCATCGGAGGGCCGCGGCTGCTGCACGGCGACATGGGGGCTGCGGGCTGGGGCGTGGCGGGCTTCATCTTCGCGCTGGGGTTCCTCAACGCGGTGTGGTTCCGAGAGCAGCTGTGCACCTACGCCTGCCCCTACGCCCGGTTCCAGGGCGCGTTGATGAGCGACAAGTCGCTGATCGTGGCCTACGACGAGCAGCGGGGTGAGCCGCGCAAGCTCGGCAAGGCGCGGGAGGGCGGCGACTGCGTCAGCTGCATGCGGTGCGTGCAGGTGTGCCCCGCGGGGATCGACATCCGCGACGGCGACCAGCTGTCGTGCATCGCCTGCGCCTCGTGTGTCGATGCGTGCGACACGGTGATGATCAAGATCGGCAAGCCCCGGGGCCTCATCCGATACACCACCGACCGGGACGCCACCGGCCCCACGCCGATCAGCGTCAAGACCCTGGGCTCCCGCTCCTTGATGTACGCCGCGATCCTGGCCCTGCTCTCGGGCGCGCTCGTGTACGGCGCGGTGACTCGCTCCCCCATCACCGTGGCGGTGGCCCGCGCGGTCTCGACCGAGATCTTCCGCGAGCTGCCCAACGGGGAGGTGGCCAACCAGCTCACCGTGCACATCAGCAACCGCGCCAACTCGGCCCACGAGTTCGTGGTGCGGTCGGGCACGGAGGGCGTCACGGTCACCGTGCCGGGCCTGCCCTGGGCCGTCGATTGGGGGGCCGAGGAGCGCCTCATGGCGTTCGTGTCGGCGCCCGCGGAGCGGTTCGTGGACGGCCGCCTGGCCGCGATGATCGTGGTCGAGCGGGAAGACGGCACGGAGGTGTCCGCCCACTTCGACATGCTCGGGCCGAGCCACCCGAGCCCCCATACGACGGAGACCACCCCGTGAGCAGCGCAGCCCCCCGGGGCCCCAACCCCTGGCCCTGGGTCCCCGTCTTCATCCTCGTGGCGACGGTCATCGCCAACATCTTCCTGATCCGCCTGGCCACCAACACCGAGGACGTGCGGATCCCGCAGGCCGACGCAGACACGACCGAGGCTGCGGGCTGATCGGCATGTCCGGCCGCTGCGCCCACTGCGAACAGGACCTCGCCGGCGTGCAGGTCGTCGGCGGGCCCGCGGAGTCGGACGTCCGGTTCTGCTGCTCGGGGTGCGCCACGATCTGGGCGGTGCTGCACGAGGCCGGCCTGGACTCCTACTACCGCACCCGGGAGCGCCTGCCGGACCCGGCGACGCTGCAGGCCGCGGCCGATCCGACCGAAGCGAGCCTGGACGATCCTGCGGTCTGCGCCCGCCTGCTCGACGGAGCGAGCGCCACCTTCGCCATCGACGGCATGCACTGCGCGTCCTGCGGCTGGGTGATCGAGCGGCTCCTGAGCCAGGACCCCGCGGTCTGCGGCGTGTCGGTGTCCGTGGGCCGGGAGCGGGCCACGGTCCGCCTGACCCCCGAAGCATCGCAGGCCCCGCCCCTGGGACGCCTCGCGCGGCGCCTCGCCTCGGCGGGCTACCGGGCCCACGCGGTGCTGGACCAGGCGGAGGATCCGATCACCGGCAGGGCACGGCGCCTGGAGATGCTGCGGCTCGGCGTCGCCGCGGCCTGCACCATGAACATCATGCTGTTCGCGGTGTCCCTGTACGGCGGGGACGCGTGGGGCATGGACCCCGCGCTGCGCACGCTGTTCCGGTGGATCTCGCTGGGCCTCGCGCTGCCGATCGTCGGCTTCTCCGCGGCGCCGATCCTGCGGCGCGCTGCGAGCTCCCTGGGGGCCGGCGTCATCCACGTGGACGTGCCCGTGGCGGTGGCCATCCTGGTGATGTTCGGGACCAGCGCCTACGCGACGGTCACCGGCGGCGAGGTGTGGTTCGACTCCCTGGGCATGCTCGTCGTGCTGCTCCTGGGGGGCCGCGCCCTGGACTCCCTGGCCCGGCGGCGCACCGCCCAGCGTCTGCACACCCTGCTGCGGACCCAGGACGTGCCGGTGCCGCGGATCACCGATGGCGCCAGGGAGCTGGTGCAGGCCGACGCGCTGGTGGCGGGGGACGTGATCGAGCTGGGTCCGGGGGCGCTGAGCCCGGTGGACGGCGTGGTCGCGGCGGGGCGGAGCGAGATCGACCTGTCGGTGGTGGATGGCGAGTCGATCCCCCACCTCGCCCAGACCGGCGCGCTGATCCCCGCCGGGGCCCGGATCCTGGACGGGGTCCTGCGGGTCGAGGTCACCCAGCCCGCCGCGGCGTCCAACGTCGCGCGGATCCGCGCCGCCGTGGAGCAGGCCCTGAGCCGGCGAGGTCCGACCGAGCTGCTCGCCGACCGGGCCGCCCGCTGGTTCGTCGCGGCGGTGCTGCTCATCGCGGCGGCCACCGCGGCGGTGTGGTGGGTGTTGGACCCGAGCCGCGCCGTGTCCGTCGTCGTCGCCGTGCTCGTGGTGGCGTGCCCCTGCGCCCTGGCCCTGGCCACGCCCCTGTCCTTCGCCGCGGCGGTGCACGGCGCCGCCAGCCGGGGCCTGCTGGTGCGCGACGGCGGCGTCCTGACGAGGCTGGGGCAGATCACCCACGTCGCCTTCGACAAGACCGGCACGCTGACCGACGCGCGGCTGCGCCCGGGGCGGCTCGAGGTGCAGCCCGCGGGCGAGGCGTTGGGCGAAGAACGCATCCTCCGACTCGCCGCGGCGGCCTGCCTCGGATCGCGACACCCCGTGGCCGAGGCGGTCGTGCAGGCGTGGCGCGCCCATGCCCCCGGTCCCCTGCCCCCCGCCGAGGAGGTGTGCGAGACCGCAGGCCAGGGCGTGCAGGCCCGGGTGGCGGGACGGTGGGTGTCGGTGGGCCGACCGGGGGCCAGCATCCACGTCGACGGCACCCTCGTGGGCCGGCTCGCCCTGCGGTCCGACGTGCGCCCCGATGCGGCCGAGGCGGTGGCGGGCCTCGCCGCGCTGGGCCTGCACGCGAGCCTGCTGTCCGGCGACGAGGTAGATCGCGCCCGGGACCTGGCAGCCGAGGTGGGCATCGCGGACGTGCACGGCGGCATGACCCCGGACCACAAGGCGCGGTGGATCCGGGACCGGCAGCAGGCCGGCGCGCGGCTCGCGTTCGTGGGGGACGGCCTGAACGACGCGCCCGCCCTCGCGGAGGCCTTCACAGGACTCGCCATGGGGGGCGCCGTGGACGTCGCGCTGCAGGCCGCGGACGGAGCCCTGCTCAGCCGCCGGCCCCTCGCGGTGGTGGAGGGCGTGCGCCTGGGGCGCCGGCTGCGCGCGACCCTGCGCGCCAACATCGCGCTCTCGGTTGCCTACAACGCCATCGCCATCGCGGCCGCCGCGGCGGGGCTCATCACGCCGCTGCTCGCCGCCGTCTTGATGCCCCTGTCCTCGCTCCTGGTGATCCTGAACGCGGCGCGACTCGCCGGAGGAGCCCGCTGATGGGGATCATCCCCGTGCTCGTGGTGGCGGCGCTGATCCTGTCGGGCCTGGGCCTGGCCCTGTTCAGCTGGGCCGTGGGCGACGGCCAGTTCGACGACGTGGACTCGCACGCGGCCATGCCCCTGCACGATGAGGAGCCCGGGTCGTGAGCATCGCCGCCGCCCTCGCCCTCTCCGCCAGCGCCGCGGGCCTCGCGCTGGCCAACGGCCTGCACTGCGCCGGCATGTGCGGAGCCTTCGCCCTGACCGCCCGGGGCCGCCCG
>CALAGR010000511.1 GCA_937891735.1 uncultured Pseudomonadota bacterium
CCGCTGGGATCGTTATCGACGTACCGATTCGGAGACTCGCCGCACGCTGCTAGGGCCTACCTCGAGATCGCCGGGGCGCGCAGCAGAAAGACAGGCCCCCTGCCGCCCCCGAGCTCCAGGCTGCCCTGCAGCGCCTTGGCCACGCAGCGACGCCCGTGCTGCACCGCGGCCAGCAGGTCGCACCCCTCTGCCAGCGCGCAGGCAATGCTCGTGGAGAGCAGGCAGCCCGTGCCGTGATCGTTGGACGTGTGGATCCGGGGCGCCGACAGGGACGTGACGACGTCGCCCGCGAGCCAGTCCACGCACACCGCCGGATCGGCGCCGTGGCCGCCCGTCAACAGCACCGGGCAGCCGAGCAGATCCCGCAGCGCCACCGCCGCGGCCCGCTCCTGCAACCGCTCCCCCAGCAGCGCGCGCGCCTCGTCCAGGTTGGGCGTGATGAGGGCGATGCCCGCCACCCGGGCCCGAAGGACCGCCACCCCGGGCCCATCGAGCAGGCTCGCCCCGGAGCTGGAGCACACCACCGGGTCCAGCACGATGGGGACCGTCACCGCTTCGAGCGCGTCGAGCACCGCCGCCGCGACGGCGCCCGTGCCGAGCATGCCGATCTTGACCGAAGCGACCGGCAGGTCCTGCAGCACCGCAACCAGCTGGGCCGTCACGAACCCGGCGTCCAGAACGAAGGTGGATCGCACGCCCCGGGTGTTCTGCACCGTGAGCGCCGTGGGGACCGCGGCCCCGTACAGCCCATGGGCGGCGACCGTGCGCAGATCGGCTTGCAGACCGGCCCCCGCCGAGGGGTCGCTTCCGGCGATCGTCAGAACCACGGAGGGCGGAACGGCCACGGCGGGACCGTAGCAGCGAGTCGCCTTGCCCCGAGCCGAACGCCTTGCGACCCTTCCGCCGTGCGACACCCCCTGGCCCGACTCCTCCCGGTTCTCCTTCTCCTCCTGACGGGCTGCGCCGGCAAGCGCCTGCACATGTTCCGGGGGATCGAGCGGGACCTGTACGACGTGCAGTTCGAGGAGGCCGGGCCCGAGGTGCTGGCCATGTCCTTGACCGATCTGCCGGTCCCGAGCGCGCCAGAGTCGGGCGCGGAGCCGGTCGCCCCGGCCTGGCTGGAGCCCACTCCCCTGACCTCCGAGGGGGTCGCGGGGCGCGGCTCCTGGTCGGAGGACGGCACCCGGATCGTGTTCCAGTCCGTGCGCGACGGCGGCATGGTCCCCAACCCCTGGGAGCAGACGTATCTGATGGCGGCGGACGGACAGACCCAGCGCCGCATCACGATGGGACTGGGCAAGACCCACGGGCCCGCCTTCGTGCCCGGCGACGGGCTGCGGGTCGCCTATGCGTCCACCCACCACACCGGGCAGACGCCCCCCCGGGAGGGCCAGGGGCTGGACGATGCGGGGGATCCGGACATGGATCTGTTCATCCAGGACCTGTCCGCGGGCAGCTTCAGCACCTTCGCGGAGGGACCCGGGTTCGACGGCGAGATCAGCTTCTGCGCCGACGGCACCCGCGCCGCGTTCGTCTCGGAGCGGGCCGGACACCGCACCGTCTACCTGAGCGATGGAGCCGGGGGCGGGCCCCGCCGGGTCTATCCCGGCGACGAGCCCCTGCACTCCCCCCGCCTGTCGGCGGCCTGCGACCAGCTCCTGTGGATCGCCCAGGGCCCCGACGGCCAGATGCTGTCGGTGATGGCCCCAGACGCGGAGCTGCCCATGCCCCTGCTGGGCCCGGTGCCCCGGATCGAGTCCGCCGAGTGGATCGCGGGCTCCGAGCGCATCGTGTTCGCCTCGGATCTGGACCAGCCTGGCGGCCCCTTGGACCTGTATGTCATCGGGATCGACGGGGACGGCCTGCGCCGCCTCACCCACACCGACGCCTCCGAGTCCCAGCCGAGGCCCGCACCCGACGGCACCGCGCTGCTCTATGCCCTCGACGGGCCGTCCGGGGCGCAGCTCGTGGTGGCGCCCCTCAGCCCGGCCTCCGGCGCCCCGTTCGTGCTGCCGGTCGGAGCGATCGAGTGAGCGGCCTGGACCTGGCTGACCTGGCCGCGCATCCCCACGACCTGACCCCAAAGCCGCCGACCGCGAGCCGGGTCGAGATGACCCAGCTGGTGCTGCCCAACAACGCCAACAACCGCGGTACGGCCTTCGGCGGCCAGGTGATGGCCTGGATCGACATCGCCGCCGCCGTCGCCGCCGCCCGCCACAGCAACGGGGCCTGCGTGACCGCCTCGATCGACGCCGTGGACTTCGTGCGTCCCATCGAGCGCGGCCACGTCGTCGTGCTCCGAGCCCAGGTCAACTACGTCGGGCGCTCCAGCATGGAGATCGGAGTGCGCGTGGAGGGAGAGGTCTTCGGGGGCGGGCGGTACCACGCCACGACGGCCTACACCACGTTCGTGGCCCTGGACGAGCACGGCCACCCGCGGCCAGTGCCGCCCCTCGATCTGCAGACCGACGAAGACCGCCGCCGCCACGACGCCGCCCGGGAGCGCATGGAGTACCGCAAGAAGCGGCGGGCCGCCCGCCAGGCCCGGAGCTCCAGCCCCTGATCCGCCCTACTCCGCCCCGATCTCCGGGGCCGGATCGCCGGGCTGCTCGAAGGCGATGACGCAGTCCGTCTCGACCCCTTCGAGCTGATCGAACTCCGTGCCCGGCGGGTCGAAGGACCACCAGGTGCGGCCCAGATCCTCGTCCCAGCACTCTGCCCCCGGCGCGCCGTCGCCCAGGCCCCGCAGCAGGAAGTCGCCCCGGCCCGCCCGGCCCGGGGTCCATCGCGCCCGCACGATGTAGCTCTCCGGCTCCCCGCCGTTCCCGACGACCTCGTCGACCGTGTCGTACTCGAAGAACCCGTCGCCCGCGGCGCTTCGGCGGAACCGGTAGCTCGCGTCCAGCTCGCCGTGCCGCTCGGTGAGCCAGCCCGCCACGACCACATCCAGCGCCACCGCCTCGCCCCGCCGGGTGTGCGCCACCGCCAGCTGGCCGGCGCCGCCGTCGAAGCGGCTGTCGATGATCCCCCAGGCCGCCGCGTCCAGCACGAACTGCCCCTCCCCTTCCCGCAGCGAGTCTCCGCGGGTGAACGTGCCCGTCATGATCGGCACCCACTCGGTGTCTTCGTCCGCGGCCCAGCGCGGCACGGCGGCGCCGTCGATGGAGTAGGAGAACACGCCCTCTTGGGCCCGCTGGACCACGAGGATGCTCGACGTGCCCGCCTTGCGCCCCGCGAACGGCCCCCAGACCCTGCGGTCGTCCTCGCGGCGGCTGGGAGTGCTCTGCACGACCGAGTCCACGACGCCCAGCAGCGACCAGACGATGCCGTTGTACAGGCTCGACACCGCCTTGGTCGTCTTGACGAGCTGCGCCCGCTCGCCCAGATCCCGGGCCCCGTCCGCTTCGTCCTCGGGGGCGGTGGTCGCCACGTCCTCGGGGGCGGGCAGCGAGGCCCGGAACAGCACGTCCTCCTCGAGCAGCCGGTTGCTCAGCGGAGCGCCGCAGCCGGTCAGCAGCGAAGCGAGCATCCATGCGGTGATGAGGCGAGGCATCTTCATTGACTCCTACAGCGTGAACCAGACGGATGCCAGGGCCTCGGCGTACCCCTGGACCTGCTGCTTGTCGTCGGTGACCCAGAACGAGCCGTGGGCCCGCCCCTCGAGCCGCAGCCCGGACCGGGCCGACCAGGCCAGCCCCACCCCGCCCGCGAGACCCGGCGCTCCACCGACGTAGAACTGGTCTTCCATGATCCCCGTCGGCAGGAAGCGCCGCTGCACCCACATCACCGACAGCCGGACGCCGGCGAAGGGCCGCAGCCAGCGCGCCCCCGGCACCGCGGGGCTCAGGTACGCCCCGACACCGCCCACGAGCTGGACGTAGTCCGCCTCGAAGCTCACCGACGGCTGCACCTGTGCCGCGAACCGACGCCCCCCGAGCAGCACCTCGGCGCGGAACGACAGCGCCGGCGCCACCAGCCCGCGCAGGTCCAGCTCGAGGCCCCCCAGCACCATCGGCGGCACCAGGGAGTCCCGGATCGCCGGGTCGAAGAAGCCCTGGACGCCGATCCGGGCCGCCAGCGTCACCTCCTTGCCCGACGCCTGCCTGCGCACCCGGGTGATGGCGCCCTTCGTGGCGTCCTCGCTGTAGGGGACCCGAGCCATGGCCTGGCGATCCACGGAGGCCTCGCCCCCATCGGACAGCACCAGCCGCTGCTCGAAGAGGGCCTCCGGATCGCGCAGCTGCACCCGGTAGCTGCCCGCGTCCACCAGCAGCCGGGTCGGCCGGCCCGGGGTCGCCTGAACCTCCGCCACGAACTCCCGGCGATCCTCGTCGAAGACCAGGAACCGGCCCGCCTGGCTCGCGTCGAAGCGCAGCGCCGCGCCCTTGCTGTCCAGCCGGGTGAGCACCATGTCGCCCGAGCCGGACAGGTCGTAGTCGAAGCCCGGGTGCTGCGCGCCGGCGCGGGTGCCCGCGGTGTGGGCCACCGTGCGATGAAAGACGTAGCGGTAGGCCTCGTCGAGCGTGACCTCGCCGTCCGCGTTGGCGTCCGCGTCCCCCCGCAGGCCGCTGAGCAGGTAGTGGGTGAAGTAGCTGCCGCCGACCTCGTCGCTCTCCTGGGACGCCTCGTCCGCCGCGGAGGAGGTGATCACCACCTCCCCGCGGGCGTGCACCTCGGCGGACGCGTCCCGCAGGAACCCCGGCGCCCTGGCCGCCCCCTTGGCGCGCGTCGCGGCCCCGGCGTAGCAGGAGTCGATGAACAGGAGCCGCACGTCGGCTCCGGCGCGCTCCAGGCCCGCCTTGAGGTCGTCGAACGACAGCGCGCCGCGACCCAGCTTGAGCGCGTCCGGCTCGGCGTGGCCCGAGTAGAAGAACAGCACGGTGACGTGCTCGGAGCCCTGGCTGCGCGCGTGGGCGACGTCGCCGGCGAGCCGGTCCAGCGCGCCCTGCACCTGGGCCACGGTGGGGGTCAGCAGCAACGTGGTGTGCTCGGCGGACACCGAGCCGAGCTGGCCCAGCACGTCCGCCACGCGCCGCGCGTCCGCTTCGGCGTAGTACAGGGGCGCGTAGCCGGGCCCTCCCTGGTTCGCCCCGATCACCACCGCGAACCGGTCCGCCCCCGCCGCCGCCGTGCCGGGCAGCAGCAGGGTGGCCGCGAGCAGCGCCGCGGCGAAGTGGATCACCGCGGCAGCTTCTCCGCCGAGAAGATCGCCACGTCGGCCTGCACCCCGAACGCGTCCGGCGCCGCGTCCCGGACCCCCTGCGCGCCTCCTGCATCGAACAGGTCGTGCACGGCGCGCTCCAGGTCCTCGACCAGCAGCGCCTCGTCGGAGAGGAACGCCACGAACACCTCGGGACCCGGGGCGTCGTCCAACACCAGCGCGTCGCTCAAGGGTCGGGCGTTGCCGGGCACGAAGGGCGCCGACAGGTCCCCGCCCACGGGCACGTAGCGCGACACCGTGCCGGTGCCGTCCACACCGACCAGCGCCAGTCGGGTGTGCGTGGTGGTGACCGTGAACTGGAGCCGGTCTCCGGCCGACAACGCCACGCCTGACGCCACCCGCTGGGGGTGTCCCTCCACATCGAGCCACGCCTCCAGCGGGGCCGCGCCCTTGAGCCGGTTGGCGGAGCCCCTCGGATCCACCACGTCGTTGGACCCGGCTGTGGGAGCCGGTCCCTGCGCGAACAGCCCCAGGGCGACCGCCGTGGCCGCCGCGGCCAGGGACCACAGCAGCGCCCGACGCTGGAGCAACCGGGCAAACAGGCCCCCACCGGCGGGCTCGGCGGGCAGGCGCGCAGCCCGGGCGAACAGCTCGCCCCGGACGGCACCAAACGGATGCGCGGCCAAGAAGGCGTCGTCCGCCTCCCGGATCCGGGCGAGGTGCGCGCCAAGCTCGGGATCCGCGGCCACCGCAGCCCGGACCGCGGCCCGCTCCTGATCGGACAGGTCGTCCGCCGCGAGGCGCCGAAGCTGGTGCGCGGTGGCGCCCTGGGGCGGATCGGGCCTGGTCAGCAGCTGCTCGAGACGATTCATCGCTTCCTCGTGGGTCATGGGCTGGTCCCCGCCTTGATGGCTCGCAGGATCTGGCTCTCGAACCCCTTGCTCAGACGTCGGCGGGCCTGATCGACGAAGGCCCTCAGGCGCTTGCGCACCGTCGGCACCGACAGACCTGTCTCGGTGGCGATCTCGGACTGGGTCATGTCCTCGAAGTAGTACAAGACCGCCAGCCGGGCCAACCCTTCGTCCATGTCCTCCATCACCGCCGACACGAGATCGAGCAGCTCCAGCTGGCCCTGGGCGGACGGACCCGAGCCCGCCCCCGGACGCTCGCCCTTGCGCTGATCGAGCTTCTGTCGGCGGCCGCTGCTGTTGCGAATGACGTTGAAGCAGTGGTTGGTTGCGATGCGGTACAGCCAGGTGAGCCTGGAGCTGTTCCCCTCGAACGAGCCCCAGCCGCGGATCGCGCTCGCGAACACATCCTGGGTGGCGTCCCAGGCCTCCTCCTCGTTGCGCAGGATCCGCAGGCAGCGGCCGTACACCAGCCCCGCGTGCTTGTTGTACAGGCGCTCGATCTGCGCTTCGGTCGGGCTGACGCTCATGCGGTCCCCTCAGCCTACCGCGCGGCGGCAGGGGCTTCGTTGGTCTGACACGCCGGCGCGGGGACAAGGAAAGAAAAGATCGGACGGGGCAGCTAGATTCTGCCCATGAAGCGCTGCTCCACCCTGCTCCTGGCTGCGTCCCTGGCTGTCCCCGTTGTTGGCGGGATCGGCTGCCGCAAGCCCGATCCGGCCCCCGAGGAACTCGACGACATCGTGCACTTCGGCTTCTCCCGGTACGCCGCGGACGAAGACGATCTCAACGACCGGACCCTGGCGGACGTGGCCGAGAACCTGACCTTGTGGTGGGCGGCCAACGTCGAAGACGACCTGGCGGGCTTCGAGGCGACGGACGACACGCGCCTGACCGCGGACGACCTGGCCACCCTGTCCCCCGTGCCCGAGGCCGCGAACGGGCCCGAAGCGATCGGCGTGATCGTCGGCCGCAAGACCGACTGCTCCCTGGCGGACATCGACCGCGTCTATCTGAACGACGACCAGCTCAGCCTGTACCCCGACAACTACGTCAGCTACGACCGCACGCGCACCTCGGACTTCTCCTGCTTCACCGACGGGGAGTGCGAAGAGGCCACCTGGACCACCGACATCGTCCAGGAGCAGCAGGTGTTGGGCACCATCACCTACGAGTTCACCCTCGCCTCGGGGCTGCGCTGGGTGGACGCCATCCCCGCGGACGGCGCCCTGGGCGACCCCACCGTGACGGCCCGGCTGTCCAGGACGTGGATGCTCGCTCCCGCGGTCTTGACACCCGCCCTCGCCGACTTCCGGCAGAGCTACCAGCTCGAGATCATCACCCCGTACGAAGGCGGCCTGATCCACATGTACGGCATGTGGACCGAGCTGGCGTCGGACACCCTCGCGACCGAGTCCGCGATCTTCATCAACAGCTACATCAGCGGCTTGCGCGACACCCTGGACGCCCTCGAGGCGCACTGCCAGGCCGAGTAGCCTCGCGCAGGCACCGCTTTCCCCTGCGCGGTAGGATCCGAGTCAGCGGTATGGCTCCCCCCTCCCAGGACTCCGGCCTTCCGTACGCGCCGCGCGGACGGATCGGCCCCTACGACATCCAGGGACTGCTCGGTCAGGGCGGCATGGCGGCGGTGTACCTCGCCACGGACAGCCGGGACGGCCGCCAGGTGGCGGTCAAGGTCCTGGCCCGCATGCGGCCGTCGTGGGTGCAGCGCTTCGCCCGCGAGTTCGAGGCGGCGCGCCGGGTGGCCCACCCCAACGTCGTGCGGGTCCTGGAGGCGGGCGAGCACGAAGGCACCGCGTACTTCTCCATGGAGCGGGTGCAGGGGGTGACGGCGCAGCGCTACGTGCTGGGTCTGCGCGGCGACGACCCGCTGCCCACGCCGCCTCCGATGGAGCACTCGGGGCCCCCGGTGCCCATCGGTCCGGACCCGGTGCTGCGGGCGCTGCAGGTGGCGGTGCAGCTCACCCGCGCCGTCGCGGCCATCCACCGCGTCGGCCTCGTGCACCGGGATCTGAAGCCCGGCAACGTGCTCGTCACCCAGGAGGGCGTGGTCAAGCTGGTGGACTTCGGCGTCGCGAAGTGGCTCGAGGAGCAGAACCAGTTCACCCAGGTGGGCCACGTGGTGGGCTCGTACTCGTACATGTCGCCCGAGCAGATCACCGGCTCGGAGGTGGACCACCGCGCGGACATGTACGGCATGGGGGTGCTGCTGTACGAGCTGCTGTACGGGGCTCCCCCGTTCCGCGCCCGACGCCCCCAGGAGTACCTGTGGCTGCACTGCACGGCCGCGCCGGAGCCCCTGGGGCGGCGCCTGGACGGCGTGCCTGCCCAGCTGGACACGCTGATCCTGCAGATGCTGGCCAAGGAGCCCGCGGACCGGCCAGAGTCCATGGCGATCATCGAGCGCAAGCTCATCGAGATCCAGGCGGATCGCGAAGGCCGGGCCGCCGGCGCGACCCTGGAGATGGTGACCACGGGGGATGAGCTGCCTTCGGTCCCGGGACCCGACGCCCTGCATGGAGCCCCCTTCAGCGACGACGGCACCGTGCGCAGCAGCTCCGAGGAGATGCACGAGATCCGGCGCCGGGCCCGCCAGGCCGCCCCGCCCGATGGCGAGGAAGACACCGACTCGGACCCCTTCGCGCGGCTCGCCGTGAGCCTGTCGCAGGAGCTCGCCGCGCCGTCCAGCACGACTCCCCTGGTGTCCCCGCCCACCGCCGAGCAGGAGGCGCTGGGGGCCACCCGCACGGCCACCCTGGTTCAGGCGATCGAGCCGCTGCGTCCGCAGGTGCCCCGCCCCAGCGCGAGCAGCGCGGCCCTCGCCGCCCTGGTCACGCCGCGGCACGTGGGACGCAAGCCGGAGCTGGAGATCCTGCTGGGGGACCTCAAGGCGTCCCGGGTGGAGGGCGTCAAGGTCGTGCTCGTCACCGGCGAGGAGGGCACGGGCAAGACCCGGCTGCTGCAGACGCTGCGCGGCCTCGCGTGGGTCAAGGGCGCGCGGGTGGCCATCGGCCGCTGCCACCCCACCGGCGCGTTCTGCGGGCCCTTTCACGACGTGATGCTGCGCCTCGCGGGGCCGGGGCTGGCGCGCTCGCACTCCGAGCGGATCCTGGGCTCGGATCGGGAGCTGCTGCAGCACTTCTTCCCGGCCCTGTCCAACCGCGCCGTTCCCCCGGGCGTCAGCGGGGCGTCCATCGCGGGGGCCATGGAGGACCCCGGACAGCTGTTCCGGGCGGTGGGAGAGACCCTGCGCCGCGCCGCCGCGGACACGCCCCTCGTCATCGGCATCGAGGACGTGCACTGGGCCGACGGCGGCACCAATCGGCTGGTGATGGCGCTGCTCAAGCGCCTGGGTCCGCCCAACCCCGCGCGGGTCCTGTTCGTGCTCACCATGCGGCCCAACGAAGCGGCGGTAGGAGAGCTCGGCCAGTCCCTGCACAGCCACCCGCTGGTGCGGCAGATGGAGCTGCAGCCCCTGTCGATCATCGAGACGAAGGAGCTGATCCACTCGATCACCGCGGACATCGACATCGAGCCGGACCTGCTCGACCGGCTCGTGAACGCCGCCGAGGGCAACCCGCGGTTCGCCGTGGAGGCCGCCCGGTCCCTCGTCGAGTCCGGCGGCGTGCCCACCGACGACGAGGTCCCCCGCTCGCTGCGGGCTGCGTTCCAGAGCCGCCTGACGCGGCTCGGCAAGGGGCCCCACGACGTCGCGCGCTGCGTGGCCCTGCTGGGGGACGAGCCGCCCCTGGCCGTCGTGCAGACCGCATCGGGACTCGACGGGCGGGCCTTCGCGCTGGCCGTCAGCGAGCTGGAGCGCAAGCGCGTGTGCGTGGTTCGCGTGCAGAAGGGAGAGCCCGAGACGGTCGCGCTGGCCTCGGACACGCTGCGCAAGACGGTGCTGGATGCGCTGTCGCCTTCCCAGGGCCGCGCGCTGCATCGCCGGGCGGCCGCCGCCTGGCTCAAGGAGGGTCGCGGGGTCGCGGACGTGTCGGCCCAGGCCGCGCGACACCTGTACGCCGCCGGACAGCCCGGGGCGGCCTTCCCCCACGCCCTGGAGGCCGCCTACAAGGCCGGGCAGCAGCTCGACTACGCCGCCGCGCGCCGCTGGATGGCCCAGATCTCCCAGTCCGCCGACCGTCACCTGGACGCCGTGTCCGACGAGGCGGCCCACCGGTTCCAGATGCTGCGCTTCCGGCTGGCGTTCATGGACGGCGATCTGGACGAAGCGGAGGAGGCGATCGCCGGCGCGTCCAAGGCGTCGCCGGACCCCCGCTCGCGCCTCGAGACGGGCATCGCCCTGGCCCGGTTCCATACGCGCACCGGCAACTACCTCGCCGCGGTGCAGGTGAGCCGCCGCGGCCTGCGCGAGGCCCGTCGCACGGAGATGCCCGATCTCGCCGTGCTCTTCGCGACCCAGGGGGCCCGCGCGGCCCGGCGCTCAGGAGATCTCGAGTCCACCATGGCGTGGCTGTCGGAGGCGGATCAGCTCCTGCTGCGCAACGCCGAGCTCGAGCCCCTCGGGGTGCGCGTGGCGTGGACCCGCTCCGCCGCCCTCCTCGAGCTCAAGGAGAGCAAGGACGCCGAGCCCGAGATCCTGCGCGCCATCCAGCTCGCCCGCCGCACCCACCAGGAGCGCGCCGAGGCGGGGCTGCGCACCAACCTGTCGGTCCTGTACTGGCGGCGGGGGGACATGGCGGGGGCCGTCGCCCAGGTCGAGCAGGCCCGACGGATCTTCGAGGAACTCGGAGAGCTGGACCAGGTGGCCCTCACGGAGACGAACCTCGCGGAGCTGCGCGTCAGCCAGGGCCGCCTCGCCGAGGCCCGGGACCTGGCCCGGAGCGCGTGGATCACGAACCGCCGCCTCCGGGACCGGCAAGGCACGATCGTCGCCGCCAGCACGGCCCTGCACGTCGCCCGCTCCACCGGGGACACGGTCCTGGGGGCGGAGGTGGTGCGCAGCGTCGGCGACGGACCCACCAGCGGCCGTCCCCTCGAGGCGCAGTGGGCCGACTACTGGGTCCAGCGCGCGCGGTGGCACCGATCCCAGGACGCCCCCCCCGAGGCCTGGCGCTGCGCGGACCGGGCGGCGGAGGTGATCGGCGACAAGCCGTCCTTCCGGCAGCTCCAGCTCCGCCTGCTGCGCTCCGAGCTGCTCTGGGATCGTGACGACGCCGACGCCGCAGCGGCGATCCTCGACCAGCTCGTGGCGGACGCGGAGGCCGACGGCCACCAGCCGCTCATGTGGCAGGGCCGCGTGATGCGCGCCGCGGTGCACGCCCGATCAGGCCGGCGGCCGGATCTGCTGCCGCCTCCGCCCGCGCTGCTCAAGGACAACGTCGACCTCGCCCTGGCCACTCTGTTCTGGCATGGCGAGGCCACCCACGCCGTCGGTCGGCTCGAGGAGGCGGCCACCCTGCGGCAGCGGGGCCGGGCGCTGGCCCGGGAGCGGGGCTTCGCCGACTGGCTGGCCAGCTTCGACAGGGCCGTCCGATAGCGGCGGGGGGGGCGGAGGCTCAGAGCCCCCAGACCTCGGAGAACCAGCTCGCCAGGCGCTGACGGACCTGCTCGTCCTGCGCGATGAGCGCTGCGCCGTGGGCGGACGTGCCGGGCACGAGCATCGCCTCGCGGTGGCCGCCGGTGATCGCCTCCAGCGCAACCGCCTCCCCGGCCTGGATCGTCTCGTCGGCGCCGGCCACGTACAGCCCGTCCCGCAGCGTCAGGCTCGTGTCCGCGGCCAGGACCTCGGCTCGGTCCAGGCGGGCGGACACGGTCGCGATGGCCATGGCCCCCCAGGGTGAGGCCTGCCCCCCGTGGGTCTTCTGGTTGGCGACGATCGCCATGTTGCCGCCCACCGAGAGGCCCAGGACCCCGATCAGATCGTCGGACACGTCGAAGTTCTGGGCCTCCAGGTACTCCAGACCCGCCACCACGTCGTGGGCCAGCTGGTCCGGATCCGACGGCAGGGCCTGGATGTTCACCGAGGCGTCGTCGGACGCCCCGTGGCTCCGGAAGTCGATGGCCAGCAGCGTGTAGCCGGCGGCGTGCAGGTCGTCCCAGATCGGGTCGAAGTCGGCGCGATCCCCCTCGAACTGGTGCAGCAGCAGCAGCCCCGGCCCCCGGTCAGCGCCCACCGCGGCCTGGTAGGTGCCCGCCAGGCTCAGGCCATCGTCCGTGGCGAGGGTGACCTCGACAGGCGCGGTGGGCGTCGCCGGCTCCGGGTCGTCGGTCAGGGATCCGCTGCCGTCGCAGCCTGCGAAGAGGCCGGCGATCAGGAGAAGGAGGAGGGGGAGGTCGCGCATGGACAGAGCCTGCCACATCGCCGGGAACCCGCCCCGGGCCCTGCGGTCCCAGACTGCACGCCCGGGGATGGGAACCCCTCTTGACCAGCCGCCACCTGCCCCTCGCCGCCGGCCTCTTGTTCGCCAGCGCGTTCTTCCTCACCTGGTGCGCTCCCGCGTTGAACGGCGACGACGACGTCGCACCCGCTGATCCCCCGGGGATCGCCGGCCTCGCGACCAGCGCCCCGCCCCCCGCCACCCCTCGCTCGGCCGGGATCCCTCCCGAGTGGAACGAGCTCGCCCCCGCCGCCCTGGTGGAGGCGTGCGCGACGCCGGGGCAGGGCGAGGTGCTGACCTGGACCGACGGCGCGGCCTGGTCGCTGCCGCTGCTGAGCACCGACGTGGACGTGGTGATCTCCGGGATGGTGGCTGATATCACCGTGGTCCAGGCCTTCGCCAACCCCTTCGAGGAGGCCATCGAGGCCGTCTACCTGTTTCCCCTGCCCGACGACGCGGCCGTGGACGGCATGACCCTGCGCATCGGGGATCGCGTCATCGAGGGCACGATTCACGAGCGCGAGGAGGCCGCCGCCATCTACGAGCAGGCGAAGTCCGAGGGCCGCGTGGCGAGCCGGATCGACCAGGAGCGTCCCAACATCTTCAAGCAGTCGGTGGCCAACCTCATGCCCGGCGCCGTCGTCGAGGTCTCCATCCACGTCGTGCAGCCCCTGATCTACGACGCCGACGGCTACAGCTGGGCCTTCCCCCTGGTGGTGGGGCCGCGCTACGTGCCCGCGGACGACGACCCCAACCCCCGCGCCGGCGATCTGGCCGATCTGCCCGCCGCCCGCGCCGCGCTGGATGCGCCCTACAGCCCGACCCGGACGGGGAACGACGTCAACGTGCGCGTGTCCCTCGACGCGGGGGTGCCGATCCGCGACGTGCGCTCCCCCTCCCACGATCTGCACGTCTCCGAGCCGAGCCCCAGCCGCGCCGAGGTGAGCCTGGCGACCCACGACCGGATCCCCAACAAGGACTTCGTCCTGCGCTGGACCGTCGCCGGCGGCGCCCCCGAGGTGGCCGTGCTGGCCGACGCCCACGACGGACAGGGCGTCTTCATGCTCATGATCCAGCCCCCCGCGGACGCCGCAGTGACCCCCGAGACGGTCATCCCCAAGGAGATGGTGTTCGTCGTGGACACGTCCTGCTCCATGTCCGGCTTCCCCCTGGACAAGGCCAAGGACGCCATGCGCTTCGCCATCGACGGGATGAACCCCGACGACCGCTTCCTGGTCATGGACTTCAACGACACCGTCAGCTCACTGGCGCCGCGCCCGCTGTCCAACACCGCCGCCAACCGCCGGCGGGGCCGAAGCTACGTCGACGGGTTCTCCGGCAGCGGCGGCACCCGCATGCTCGACGGGATCGAAGCGTCCCTGGACCTCCCCGCCGACCCCGCGCTGCTGCGCACGGTGCTGTTCCTGACCGATGGCTACATCGGCAACGAGGCGGACATCCTGGCGTCCATCGAGCAGCGGTTGGGGGCGCGCACCCGGCTCTTCAGCCTCGGGATCGGCAGCTCCGTCAACCGCTACCTGCTCGACCGCATGGCCAAGGTGGGTCGTGGGAGCGTGGACGTGGTGCTGCACGCCGAGGACGCGGACGCCTCCCTGAGGCGCTTCTACGACCGGATCCGCAACCCGATCCTGAGCGATCTGTCCGTCGAGGTGGTGGGGGTGAAGGTGATGGATCTGACCCCCGACCCCCTGCCCGACCTGTTCACGGGCCAGCCCATCGTGCTCTTCGGCCGCTACGAGGGCGGGGGCGTCGCGACGGTCACGGTGACCGGGCTCACCGCCGCCGGCCCCTTCGAGCAGGTGGTGCAGGTGGCGCTGCCCTCCAACGCCCAGGACCACCCGGGGATCGGCTCGCTGTGGGCGCGCAAGACCATCGAGGACCTCGAGCTGCGCAACCACGGCGGCGACAACGAGGCCCTGACCGACGAGATGACCGACCTCGCGCTGACCCACGGCCTCGTCACGCGGCGCACGTCCTTCGTGGCCGTGGACACGGTCATCAGCAACCCCTCCGGGGAGAGCCGGCGTCAGGACGTGCCCCTGGAGACCCCCGAGGGCGTCGATCTGGAGGCCGCGTCGTGCGGCGTGTTCGGCAGCGGGTCCGGCGCGTCGAGCTTCGGCAGCGGCAGCGGGAGCGGCGGCTACGGATACGGCGCGGGCGGTCTCGGCATGACCGGCATGGGCTCCGGCGGAGGGGGCTCCGCGATGGGGCTCGGCGGCGGGATGCTGGGCACCAAGGGTCGCAGCGGCGGGGGCTTTTACGGCAAGTCGGCGCCCGCCCCGGCGTCAGCCGCCCCCCGAGTCACCGGGTCGGTCGACAAGTCGGTGATCGACCGGGTGATCCGACGGCACCTCAACCAGGTGCGGTACTGCTACGAAAAGGAGCTGCAGCTGCGCCCCGACACCGCCGGGAAGGTGGTGGTGAAGTTCACCATCGAGGCGGACGGCACCGTGTCGGAGGCGACGATCAGCTCGTCCACCCTGGGCAGCCCCACCGTCGAAGGGTGCGTGCGCGGTCGCTTCCTGCGCATGCAGTTCCCGAGTCCCGCGGGGGGCGGGTCCGTGGTGGTCAACTACCCGCTGGTGTTCACACGCCCCGACTAGGAGCCCGGGTCTGCGTCGTCCGGGCGCCCGCTGCGCATCATGACCTCGCGCAGCAGGTCCCGGGCGACCTGCCCCGCCCCCAGATCCACGGCCCGACGCGCCGCAATATCCGCCATGTCCAGCTTCCTGGTCTCCAGCGCGCAGCGAGCGAGGCCCACCTGGAACGTCGGCTCGGTCGGGTCCCTGTCCGCGAGGACCTCGTACACGGCGCGCCCGTCGATGAACTGCCGCTCCCGCACCAGCATCGGCCCGATCCGGATCCGCTCGGCCACGCCCAGCGTCTCGGGCAGCTGATCGAGCAGGGCGAGCACGGAGTCCGCCGCGCCCCTGCGGTCGCCGTTGGCCCGCAGCCACCGCGACCGGGTGCGCAGGATCTCGGGATCGTCCGGGTCCTCGCTCATGAGCGCGATGAGCGCAAACCGGGCGCGGTCCAGGTGCCCCAGGGCGATCTGGGCCCGGATCGCCATGACCTGCGCGGGGCGGCTGCGCGGCACCGCCGCCGTGCCCTCGTTCGCCCAGCGCGCCACCTGCAACGCTCCGTCCCGCCAGTACCGGTGCTCGTGTTCCCTGCTGCGGATCCAGATCGCCCGCGCGAAGCCCGCGCACACGGCGTCCCGCGCCGCACCCTGGCCTCGAGCCACGCGCAGGTGCAACAGGGCCTGCCGAGCCACCGCGTCGGTGGCCGGCCCCCCCGCGCCGCCCAGGGCCGCGAGCTCCGCCATGGCCTCGGCGTGATCGAGCAGCTCCAAGGCCGCCCCCAGCTCGGCCTGCCCCTTGCTGGCGTCGGGCCAGGCCCCCGGATCGTCGGTGTCGGCCGCGTCCACCGCGTCCAGGAAGTCCATGAAGCCCTCCCGGAGGGCCAGCTGGTCCTCGCCCCACGGGACCGGGGCACAGCGCGGGTCGATGCTCGGGCCCACGGCCTCGATGGCGGCCAGGCTCACCGGTCGCTCGGGCCGGCCGAACGCGTCGCGCACGGGCTCCTTGCCGCGCTCCTGCAGGTCGGTCATCAGCTTGGGCCAGAACCACACCCCCAGCCCCACGCCCGCCACGAGCAGCAACAATCCCAGGACCCAGATCACCGCGCCTCCCTCAACGGACCACGCCCCGCGCCCGCAGGGCGGTCAGGGCCTGGGCGTCCAGACCCAGTTCCTCGCCCAGCACCGCGTCGGTGTCCGCCCCCAGCAGCGGGGGCGGCGTGTACTCGGTCACGGGGGTCCGGTCGAGGTGGTAGGGCGACGCCACCGCCTGGAACGGCCCTCCGATGGCGTGCTGCATGGTCACCAGCATGCCCGCGGCCGCCGTCTGGGGGTGGGCCAGGGCCTCGTCGGGCCGCAGCACCGGGCCGCACGGCACGCGCACGGCCTTGAGCCGGGTCATCCAGTCGGCGCGGGTGCGGGTCAGGACGATGGGCGTGATCGCCGCCACCATCGCCGCCCGGTCGCCGACCCGGCCGTTGTTGGTGGACCAGGTGGGATCGCCCCCGTCCTCGGGCCGCAGCGGCGCGAAGTCCGCCACCCCCAGCATGCGCTCCCACTGCCCGTCGTTGCCCACCGCCAGCAGCAGCCACCCATCCGCGGCGGCGAACGGCTCGTAGGGCGCGACGTTGGGGTGCGCGTTGCCCAGACGCGGGCTCGGCTCACCGGAGATCAGCGCGTTGCTGCCTACGTTCGCGAGCCACGCCAGGTGCGTGTCGAACAGCGAGATGTCCACGTGCTGGCCGATGCCGTCCCGCTCCGCCGCCCGCAGGGCCCCCAGGGTGCCGATGACGGCGTTCAGGCCGGTGGTGAGGTCGACGATCGGCACGCCCACCCGGTGGGGAGCGCCGTCCACGGGCCCGGTCTGGGCCATGACGCCGCCGTAGCCCTGCACCACGAGGTCGTAGCCCGGCTCGCTGGCGAGGGGGCCCTTGCGGCCGAACGCGGTCACCGACGTCATGACGAGCTTGGGGTTGTGGGCGCGCAGGGTCTCGAAGCCGAGGCCCAGGGCGTCGAGCTTGCCCGGCGGGAAGTTCTCGAACACCACGTCGGCGCGCTTGGCGAGGCCGATGATCAGCTCCCGTCCTTCGGCGCTCTTCAGGTCCACCCCGATGGACCGCTTGTTGCGGTTGACGGCCAGGAAATAGGCCGCCGTGCCGCCGTGCTCCACCGGCCCCCACCCCCGGGTGTCGTCCCCGGTGTCGGGGTGTTCGATCTTCCAGACCGTGGCCCCCAGATCCCCGAGGATCTGCGTGGCATAGGGACCAGCGAGCACCCGGCTCAGGTCGAGGACACGGACACCGGACAGTGGGGCGAGAGCAGACACGCCGAGGATGGTAGATCAGGAGCATGGTCCTCCGATTCATCCCCGCCCTCACCCTCGCCCTGGCGCTGGCCCTGCCGCGCCCCGCGCAGGCCGACATCAACCCCGTCTTCCTGGGTCTCGGGCTGCTCAAGACCCCGGGAATCGCCTTCGACATCGTGGGCGCGTCGTTCATCCGCCCGCACCTGGAGGTGTTCGAGACCGGCTCGCGCATGCACCGGGCGACCCGCGCGGCCTTCGCGAGCCACATCGTCAGCCTGGGGCTGCACTCGGTGGCCATCGGCACGTTCATGGTGGGCGCGGTGGTGGACGAGGACTGGGACGAGGCCATCGGCCCGGTCTTCCTCATCAACGGCGCCACGGATCTGGCCATCGGGGTGATGGGCCTCGTCACCGGGGTCGACATCCTCATGGCGAAGTCCACCGTGGACATCAAGGGCACCTCCGAGGGCATCGGCGCCACCTGGTCCGGCATCGTGAACATCGGAATGGGCACGTTCGGCGTGCTGTGGTTCGGCCCGATGCTGATCGGCGGCATGGTCGGCCTGTCCGAGATGTCCGTCGCCGACCCACCGCCGGCGGACTCCCGGATCGCCCTGCGGGCGCGCAAGCCGTGGGTCCAGGCGGCGCTGACCCCCACGGCCGGCGGACTCATCGTCAGCGGCCGCTTCTAGCGAACCTGCCGCCGCCCCCCTCACCTATTGTCAAGACGATGCAAAGCGCATGGGGTAGAACGTCTCATGCTCGCGCGCGCGCTTTTCTTCCTCGCCGCCTTGTCGGCCCTCCTCCTCCTCCCGGCCGTCGGCCACGCCCAGGAGGTGGACTGCTCCAACGGCGTCGATGACGACTCCGACTCGCTGACCGACTGTCTGGACAGCGACTGCGTGGCGGTCACGGCGTGCGAGAACGCCGACTTCGACGGCGACGGCGTCAACAACGGCGTCGACACCAACCCGACGCTGATGTTCGTTTGCGGCGACTCGGACGGCGACACCTGCGAGGACTGTCTGTTCGGCTCGTCGGCCCCCGCCAACGATGGCGCGGACGCGGACGGCGACGGTCTGTGCAACGCCGGCGATCTGGACGACGACAACGACGGCCTTGACGACCTCACCGAGATCGCCTGCCTGACGTCCACCACCAGCCCCAACGCCCTGCCGGACAACGACTTCGACCTGCTCTGCGACGAGCTGGATCCCGACGACGACAACGACGGCTTCAGCGACGTGGAGGAGAACGCCTGCCTGTCCAGCCCCTGGGTGAACACCTCCGTGCCCGTGGACATCGACGCCGACGGGCTGTGCGACACCCTGGACCCGTGCGTGGACGTCGATCAGGACCTCATCGGCAACGGCACCAACGGCAACACCGGCTGCCCCGACGTCATGATCGACTCGGACGACGGTGACCCCACCCTGTGCGGCGACTCCGAGGCCGACACCTGCGAGGACTGCCTGTCGGGCGTGTTCGATCCGGCCGCGGACGGGCCGGACAACGAAGGCGACGGCCTGTGCGACGCCGGCGATCCCGACGACGACAACGACGGCTTCACCGACGCCAACGAGTTCCTGTGCGGCAACTTCGACCCGCTGTCCGCCGCGTCCACGCCGCCGGACACCGACGGCGACGGGGTGTGCGACGCCTTCGACGTCTGTCAGGACAGCGACGGCGACGGCGTGGGCGACGGCACGGCGGGCAACGTGGGCTGCTCCGCGACCCAGATGACGGACAGCGACGACACCAACCCCCTGCTGTGCGGCGACAGCGAGCCGGACACGTGCGAGGACTGCTCCTCGGGCACCTGGGACGAGTTCAACGACGGCCCCAACAACGACGGCGACAACGTCTGCAACGCCGGAGACACCGACGACGACAACGACGGCTGGGACGACGCCGACGAGATCGCCTGCAACACCGATCCCCTCGACGTGGCGTCCGTGCCGCCGGACGCGGACGGCGACGGCATCTGCGACATCCTGGACGGGTGCGGATCGGGCGACCTGGACCTGGACGGGCTGTGCGACGACACCGACGACTGCGTGGACGCGGACGGCGACGGGATCGGCAACGGCGCCAACGCCAACGCCGGCTGTGTCAACGCGGTCACCGACACCAACGACGGGCTCTCGGTGGTGTGCGCCGACACGGACAACGACACCTGCGACGACTGCACCAGCGGCGCCTTCGACGTGACGCTGGACGGCGCGGACAACGACGGCGACGCCCTGTGCGACGACGGCGACCCGGACGACGACGGCGACGGCATCCCCGACGTGGTCGAGGCGGCGGCGGGGGACGTGGACGGCGACGGCATCCCCAGCGAGCTGGACGACGACAGCGACGGCGACGGCATCTCCGACGCCATGGAGGGCACCGCGGACACCGACGGCGACGGCACCCTCGACTTCGTGGACCTGGACTCCGACAACGACGGCCTGGACGACATCGACGAAGGCTTCGGCGACCCGGACAACGACGGCATCCCCAACTACATGGACACGGACAGCGACGGCAACGGAAGCAGCGACGGCACCGACGGCCTGGGGGACCAGGACTGCGACGGCATCGCCGACTTCGAGGACCTGGACGACTTCGACGGCCCCTGCCTGGACAGCGACGGCGACGGCATCGACAACGCCACCGAGACCGCCTACGGCACCGACCCCAACGATCCCGACTCCGACGGCGACGGCATCCCCGACGGCGTCGAGTGGGGCCCCGGCCCCGGCCCCCAGGACAGCGACGGCACCGGGCAGATCGACGTGCTCGACCCCGACGACGACGACGACGGCATCCCGACCTCCGTCGAAGGCGGCGGCGACACCGACGGCGACGGCATCCCCGACAACCTCGACCTCGACAGCGACGGCGACGGCGTGCTGGACGAGGACGAAGGCGACGGCGACGCTGACAACGACGGCGTGCCCAACTTCCAGGACACCGACAGCGACGGCAACGGCGTCGAAGACGGCGACGAGCCGGCCGGCGACGACGACGGCGACGGCATCGACAACTGGCTCGATCCCGACGACACCGACGGCGGCACCAACGACACCGACGGCGACGGCATCTCCGACGCCGACGAGGTCATCCAGGGCACCGATCCCTTCGACGACGACACCGACGGCGACGGCATCCCCGACAACGTCGAGGGCAGCGGCGACACCGACGGCGACGGCATCCCCGACAACCTCGACGAGGACAGCGACGGCGACGGCATCCTCGACGTGGACGAGGGCACCGGGGACGGCGACGGCGACGGGATCCCGAACTACCTCGACGAGGACAGCGACGGCGACGGCATCCTCGACGTCAACGAGGACCCGGACGCGGACACCGACGGCGACGGCGTGCCGGACTACGCCGACCCGGACGACGGCGACGGCCCCAGCGGCGACTACGACAACGACGGGCTTACCAACGGCCAGGAGAGCGTCGCGGGCACCAACCCCTTCTCCAACGACAGCGACGGCGACGGCATCCCCGACGCCATCGACGGGCTGGGCGACACCGACGGCGACGGCATCCCCAACGCCCTGGACACCGACAGCGACGGGGACGGCTTCGCAGACGGCGACGAGGGGGCCGGCGACAACGACAACGACGGCATCCCCAACTTCCTCGACACCGACAGCGACGGGCAGAACGGCACGGACGACGTGGACGGCGGCGGCGACGCGGATCTGGACGGCGTGCCCGACTACCTCGACCCCGACGACACCGACGGCCCGGACCAGGACTTCGACGGCGACGGCATCAGCAACGGCGACGAGTCGATCAACGGCACCAACCCCTTCTCCCCGGACAGCGACGGCGACGGCATCAGCGACGGCGAAGAGGGCCTCGTCGACACCGACGGCGACGGGATCATCGACCCCCTCGACCTGGACAGCGACGCGGACGGGATCCCCGACTCCGTCGAAGGCACCGACGACGACGACGGCGACGGCATCCCCAACTTCCAGGATCCGGTGGACGACGTCACGGTGCTGATCGACGCAGACGGCGACGGCGTGTCCGACGAAGACGAGGCCGGGATCACCGACCCCAACGATCCGGACACGGACCACGACGGCCTGCTCGACGGCGAGGAGTGGGGGCTCGACACCGACGGCAACGGGATCGTGGATCCGCTCCAGCGGGACGACGACGGCGACGGGATCCTCACGGGCTTCGAGATCAACTTCAACTTCGACGCGGACAACGACGGCACGCCCAACCACCGGGACCTGGACTCCGACGGCGACTCGATCCCCGACGCCACCGAGGGGATCTGGGACCGGGACGGCGACGGCATCCCCAACTTCCTGGACACCGACTCGGACGGCGACGGGCTGCTCGACTCCGAGGAGCTGCCGCCGGAGCTCGACACCGACGGCGACACCTGGCCGGACTACCTGGACCCGAACAACGAGGACGGCCCCGACGGCGACCTCGACGGCGACGGCCTGAGCAACGCGGCCGAGGCGGGCTGGCGCACCGATCCCCTCAACCCCGACACGGACGGCGACGGCGTCAGCGACGGAGACGAGGTGGCCAACGGCACCGACCCGCGCGTCGGCTGCGGCTGCACCACCTCGGTGTCCGAGCGCCCCGCGCTCTCGTTCCTGCCCCTGCTCCTGGCCGCTGGCCTGCTGCGGCGCCGGACCCGGAGCGCCTGATCCGGGCCGCCGGTACCATCCCGGCGTGTCCGAACGAGCACAGGTCGTCGCGGGGCTGATCGCGCTGGTGGTCCTGTCGATCCCGGCAGCGATCTCGGCGGGGTTCCTGGCGCCACCGGGCAACGACCTGCTCCTGCACGGGCACCTCGCCGCGGGCGCCGCCCACACCCTGACCACCCAGGGGTGGACGGCCTTCCAGGACCCCTGGTTCGACGGCGTCGGCGCCGGCTTCCCGATCTTCCACCACTACCCCCACCTCGCGGACTCGGCCGCGGCGCTGCTCAGCGTGGGCACGGGGCTGTCGCCGTGGACCGCCCTGTCCGTGCTCTGTGTGCTCGCCGTGCTGGCGGTGGGGCCCTGCGCGTGGCTCGGCGCGCGCTGGCTGGGCCTGCCACCCCGCTGGGCGCTGCTGGCGGGCGCGGTCGCGGTCACCATGCGCTCCGCGGACCCCTTCGGTCACGCCCTGCTCTGCTACGGATTCAACGGACACGGCCTCTTCGGTCAGCTCGTGGGCATGGTCCTGGCGTCCCTCGCGGTGCCCGCGTGGTGGCGCGTGACCCGCCCCGCCGGCGACCTGAGGCAGACCGTGGCTCGGGGAGCGGTGGCCGCGGTCCTGCTGTCCCTGGTGATGCGGACCAGCCTGCCCGCGGGGTGGATCAGCGGCGTCGTCCTGCTGGCGCTGGTACTCGGCGAGGGCCGCGACGACCTCCGCCGCCGTCTGGGCCGGGCCACGGCGGTGGGAGCCGGCGCGGTGGTCCTGTCCCTCGGGTTCCTGGGGCCGTTCCTGCTCGACCTGCGGGCCACCGGGGTCTACGAGCTGGTGGACCCGACCCACATCGGCGGGTTCGGGGCCGTGAGCGTGCTGCGCCAGCTGTTCAGCGGGGCCTACCTCGATGGGGCGGCTCCCCTGCCCTGGACCCTCCCCTTCCTGGTGGCCCTGGGCGCTGGGGTCCTCACCCGCCCCACCCGCGAGGCGGACCGCCCCCTGCGCGGCCTCGCGTGGGCCGCTGTGGTCTGTGTCCTGCTCCTCTTCGGCCGGGCCACCTGGGGCGACTGGATCGGCGACATCCCGCTGGTCGGCAGCTTCCACGACCGCCGCTACCTGGCCGGCGTGCACCTCGTCGCGCCGCTGCTGCTCGCGCTGGGCGCCGTCCGGCTGCACGACCGGCTGACCCCGGATTGGCGGCGCACGATGCTCCGCGCCACCGCGGGCGCCGTCGCTCTGGCCGCCGCGCTGCTGTGCGCCCAGGCGCTCTCCCAGGTGCGGTCCCACGCCGAGTTCGGACCGAGCTGGCAAGCGCACCGCAGACAGCTCGACCCATCGATCCAGGACCTGCGGGAGTCCCGGCTCCGCGTCGAGCTCGCCGCCGTGGACGGCCCCATCGCCGGCGCCTCGCTCATCGACACCCTGCGCATGGCGGGGATCCCCACTGCGGGAAAGGCGCTGCACCACTACAACCTCGGTCGGCAGGGGCACATGTGGTGGCGGTTCTGGCTCACATCGGATGAGTCACCGCGGACCACGCAGCCCACCGGGGACGACCTGTTCGCGTTCGGCGCCCAGGCCCTGCTCGTCCCTGGGCCTGCTCTGACCGGGTTGACCCCGGCGGCGCACCTGCCCGGCGGCTGGAAGACCCGGTCGGTCGACCCGCAGGTGATGACGCTGCTGCTGCCTCCCGCCCGACCGGACCGGATGGACGACGTGGGACTGGTGCGCTCCGATCTGCTGATCCGCAGCGACTCGTCGGAGCTCCAGGGTCTGCCCGTGGCCTGGCATCGGAGCGGCGCCCACGCCGGAGGCCAGTTCCCCTCCATGCACATCCGCGGAGTGGGGCCCGAGCCGACGGGCCCCTGGGCCCGCACCGCGCACCTGTCGGACCGGGACCCGTCGGTGCTGCTGAACCTGCCGACCGCCGCGCCGGGCTCGTTGGGGAGGATCGAGTCCGTCGCGCGGGGCCCGGGACCGGACCGCACGGTCCGCCTCGGCTCTCACCTCGATGGAGCCTGGCTGCTGTTCGGGGCGGCCTGGCATCCCCGACTGCGCGCGCACATCGATGGCCTGCCCGTGCCCGTCCGGCTGCTGCTGCCGGGGCGCGCCGGGGTGCGGCTCACTCCGGACGCCAGGGAGGTCGAGCTGGCCTGGGTGGTCGCGCCCTGGCGCGGAGCCTGGGCACTGGTCAACGTGGTGCTGTGCCTCGCCCTGCTGGGAGGGGGGCTGCGGTACAGCGAGCGACGCGGCGTCTAGCGGCCGCCCCTGACCTCGCACGCCTCTTCGGCGATCTCGCGGGCCCCGCCGATCATGTCCTCGATGCGCACGCGCTCGGCCTCGTCCACCGTCTGGTACCACAGCAGCTTGTGGTCGGCCGAGAAGCGCTCGAGCATGCTCGCCAGCCGACGCTTGAGGTTGCCGGCCTCCTCGAAGGCGGCGCCCGCCTGCTCCTCGGCCATGGCCGCCTCCTGCTCCACGATGATCTTGCGGGTGGCCTGGGCCGACGAGATCTCGGCCCGGTGCACGTTGGCCTCGAGCCGGGCGTGCTTGCCTCGCAGCAGCGCGTCGCACCGCAGATTCTTGACCGCGACGAGCTTCGCGAGGGTGATGCCCGACGGCTTGTGATCCGCCAGCTCCGCCGGGGTCGCCTCGCTTTCCTGGGCGGTGGCCCCGGGAGCCAGCAAGAACAACAGGGCCAAGGCGATCAGAACGACGGAGGTGCGCATCGGCAAGTTGTAGCAGGAGGATATGATTCGCGGCCATGAGAGCAATCACGATTACCCGCCACGGCGGCCGCGACGTCCTCGCCGTCCTCGAACACCCCGATCCCAGCCCCGCGCCTGGCGAGGTGCGCGTTCGTGTGGCCGCGGCGGGCCTCAACTTCGCGGAGATCAGCGCCCGCCAGGGCCTGTACCCGGACGCGCCCAAGCCTCCGTGCGTGGTCGGCTACGAGGTCTCGGGCACCATCGATGCGGTGGGAAGCGGGGTGACGGACTTCCAGATCGGTGATCGCGTGCTCGCCCTGACCCGGTTCGGCGGGCACTGCGACCTGCTCTGCGTGCCTTCGGTGTCGGCCTTCCGCATGCCGGAGGCCATGAGCTTCGCGGAGGCCGCGGCGATCCCGGTCAACTACCTGACCGCCCACCACATGCTCTTCCACATCGGGACGGTGCATCCCGGCAGCTCGGTGCTCGTGCACATGGCCGCGGGCGGGGTCGGCACCGCCGTGCTCCAGCTCCTGGCCACCGTGCCCGACGTGGTCAGCTTCGGCACCGCCTCGGCCGGAAAGCACGCGCACCTGCGCGCCCAGGGCTGCACCCACCCCATCGACTACCGAACGAAGGACTACGTGGCGGAGGTGCGCAGGATCGTGGGGGATCGCGGCGTGGACATCGTGCTCGATCCCCTCGGAGGGAAGGATTGGCGCCGCTCGTGGGATCTGCTCTCGCCCACCGGACGCACGGTCGCCTTCGGGCTGTCGAACGTGATCGACGGGCAGAAGAGGTCCCTGTGGCGGGTCATCGGCCAGCTCATCAAGACACCGCGCTTCACTCCGCTGGCGGCCATGGATCTGAACCGGAGCCTGCAAGGGGTCAACATGGGGCACCTGTGGGACGAGGTGGACATGCTCCACGGCCAGATGACGGCGATCATCGCCCTGTACGACAAGGGCGTGATCAAGCCCCACGTGCACGCCCAGATCCCGTTCTCCGACGCCGCGGAGGCCCATCGGCTGCTCGAAGACCGCGAGAACCTGGGCAAGGTCGTTCTCATCCCCGACGGGGCCGCGCAGACGTGAGCGAGGCGCAGCCCCGGCGGGGGTTGATGGCGGCGGCGATCGTGTTCCTGCTGCTCATGGCGGGCCTGTACTGGACGGCCACCCGGCCATCCGACGGCGGCTCGTTTCAGCCCCCACCCGTACCTGCTCCGGCGGTGGCGCAAAAAGCCCCCGCGGCCCCCCGACGCGCCCCCGCCAAGACCTCCCCT
Source organism: uncultured Pseudomonadota bacterium (assembly GCA_937891735.1). Classification (GTDB taxonomy): domain Bacteria; phylum Myxococcota_A; class UBA796; order UBA9615; family UBA9615; genus JAGSHC01. Next base: position 25,988 of record CALAGR010000511.1, read on the forward strand.
GCGACGCCCGGGCAGCCAACCCGGGAGGAGATCAAGGCCGCGATCCGGGAGCGCCTGGCGGAGTCCACTCCGGCCGAAGAGCCGGACGATCCGCTGCCCGCGCTGGTGCTGTCGGTGACCGTCAGCGACGACGTCGGCGAGCCCCTGCGTCGGGTGCCGGTGACGATCAAGCGCGCGGACCGCGACCGATCCCAGCGGTTCTTCACCGACGGGGACGGCAAGCTCGAACAGCGGCTCGACGCGGGGCTGCTCGTGGTGTTCGCCGAGCGCGCAGACGGCATGCTGACCAGCCGCTCGGAGCTGGTGGAGGTGGACGGCCGCGAGGGGGGCGCGTGGAGCGTGGAGCTCATCATCTCGTCCGAGCCCAAGGCGGGCCTCGGGGTCAACATCGCGCCGGCGGACGAGGGGGTGCGGATCCTGGCGGTGCACGCCGACACCCCGGCGGAGGTCGCGGGCCTGCAGACCGGAGACATCGTCACCGCGGTGGAGGGCGAGTCCACCCTGGGCATGCCTCTGGTGGACTTCGTGGAGCGGATGACGGGGCCCGAAGGCACCAAGGTCCTCTTCGACGTGCTGCGGCCGGACGGCAGCGAGGAGCGCCTGCAGGTGGAGCGCCAGCTGCTCGAGGGCACCCACCCGCGCCGCGGCCAGCAGGAGTAGCCCGGTCAGGGCTGGGCGGCGACCCACCCCGACGCTTCGCACGACGTCAGCATGCGGCTGACCTGGGCCGCCCAGGCGGCCTCGTTGTGCTGGGCCAGGGGCTCCCACCAGTGCCACAGGTCCGCCTCGAAGACGTACCCGAGCCCCGCGAGCATGTCGCGGAACTGCACGTTGACGCAGTACCCGTCCGAGTCCTGGCTGTCCTCGTCGACGCCGTCGCCGTCGGTGTCCACGCAGCCGTTCCCCTCGGAGCCCCCCGAGTACAGGAACAGCGGCGTGCTGCCGTGCCCTGGGTCATCCGGCCACTGGTTCACCAGGGCAGCCGCCCCCGACGCGCTTGTCCCGAACGCGCCCCACCCCAGGGTCGGGGACAGGGCCGCGGCGCAGCCGAGCGTGCCGTCCCAGCGCCGCGCCGCCTCCAGGGTCACGAGGCCGCCCATGGAGGATCCGGCCATCGCCAGGGACGCCCCCGTGGCCACGAGCCCGTACCGCCCGCGGGCAAACGGCAGGACCTCGTCCGCGAGCAGGGCCAGGTACTCCCCCGACCTGCCGCCGTAGCTGCTCCCGTCGTCGAAGATGTCGTCCGGCACGTGGCCGTAGACGTCCAGCCGGTCCGCGGCGTTGTCCACCGCCAACACCACCACGTCGTCCCACGCCGCCTCGCCGTTGAGCGCTTCGTCCACCCGCCACCCGCCGCCGATGGCCTCGGGATCGAACAGGTTCTGCCCGTCGTGCATCAAGATCGTGCGGGTCCGGCCGGCGCTGGGGGAGCCGGGCTGGAACCCCGGCGGCAGCAACCCGCGCACCGTCCGCGGCAGCGGCAGGGCGGCGGTGAGCAACGCAGGAAAGCGCTCGGCCCACCGTGTGTCGGTGGGGGGCGCTACGTATCCGAACGGGCCGAACTCGTCGTAGCCGTAGGCCGTCGCCTCGTCGCCGGCCCGGAACTCGCCCCCCCCGGCGGCCAGATACCACTTGTACCGGCCACCAGCGGGGGGCGCGACGAACTCGGACTCGTCCACCTCCGCCCACCAGAACGCCCCACCCGCCGTGGAGGACGCCGGGTGCGCCCCCAGGTTCCACAGGTTGAAGTCCCCCACCAGCGCCACGCTGCTCGCCCCGTCGATCCGGGTCACGAACAGCCACCGCGTGCCCTCCTGCACCGGCCACCCCTGGCTCCAGGCGACCGCGTGCAGCACCGCGTCGGCTTCGGTCGGCGTGGCCGCGCCCAGGGCTGCGACGATGCCGTCGATGGTGCCGAGATCGCCGGTGGCGTCGTCGTCGTCTCCCGCGGTGTCGTCGTCCCCCGTGGCGTCGTCGTCGTCCCCCGTGGCGTCGTCGTCGTCCTGGGGGACCGGGGTTGCGTCGTCGTCGTCGCGCGGCACGGCGCAACCACCGAGCAGACACGCGAGCAGGAGGGCATGCAACAGACGCATGTGCGCAGTATGGCAGCGCGGGGCACCCGCGGTGTACGGTGCCGCGATGCCCTTGCCACCCCCGACGGCGGCGCCCACGTCCCGCCGGACGGCCGTGGCGATCACCTCTGGGACCGCCCTGCTGGGTCTGGTGTGGCGCGTGGTGCTGTCCCGCGTGTACTTCGGTCACGAAGAGGAGGACTGGGGCAACCTGCAGATCGCCCATGGCGTCCTGGACACGGGCTTCTCCTTCATCGAGCTGGAGCACATGCCCGGCTTCGTGTGGATGGTGGCGGCGGTCACCGCCCTCGTCGGCGACACCGAGATCGCCGCCCTGATCGTGGCGATCACCATGGGCACCGCCACCGTCGCCCTCGTCGCCTGGATCGGGGTCCGCTGGTACAGCCCCAGGGTGGGCCTGCTGGCGGGCTTCCTGGTGGCCCTGCAGCCCGAAGCCGCCCTGTACTCCGCCACGGCCCTGCGGGAGTCGAGCTACACCGCGTTCGTCATGGTCGGCGTGCTGCTGTGCGGGGAGCGACGCTTCGGGTGGGGAGGCCTGGTCTTCGCCCTGGGGTTCCTGATCCGCTGGAACGTCGCCTTCAGCATCCTGCCCGCGCTCCTGGTGACGCTGCTGTGGATGCGCAGCCGCGACCGCGATGGGCCCGGCGGCTGGCGCGGCCCCCGGGGCGCGGCCCTGGCCACGGGGCTGGTGGCCGCCACGACGCTGGCCTGGGCGACCCTGTACCGCCTGCACCCGGAGGGCGGCAGCTGGGCCTTCTGGGGCGGGGTCCTGTCGCGCAACACCGGGGGCGCGGTGAGCGACCTGAGCACGTCGGAGCACGGCATGGCGGTGGTCCACGCCGTGGGGGGCCTGCTGGTTCGGGTGTTTCCCATGCACGTGGGCCCGGCGGCCCTGGTCTGCGCGCCGCTGGGGGTGCTGGGGGCCTGGGAAGGCCTGCGGCGGTGGAGCGGGACCGACCCGGACGCCGCTCTGCGCCGCGCCTGGCTCGCGCTCTGCGCCGTGGCCACGTTCGCGCTGCTGCTGACCACGGCCGTCTTCAGCACCTACGAGTGGTTTCACAACCTGTACTGGAAGTGGATCACCCCCCTCGTCCCGTTCCTGGCGCTGCTCGGCGTGCAAGGCGCCATCGCCCTGCTCGACTGGCTCCCCGAGCCCGCGCGCCGCCTGCGTCGCTCCCTGATCGCGGTGCTCCTGGGCTCGACCCTGGTGGTGTTCGGCTTCCAGACCCGCAACCAGGTCCGGACGAGCGAGCGCCTGTATGGCGTGCAGGTCCGGCTGGCGCGCTGGATCGAGCGGGCCTGGGTGTCCGACGTAGGCGTGCTCGCCGATGGGATCCCGGCGTGGTACCTGCACCGGCGGACCACGGACATCGTCACCACCCCATGGACCGATCCGGCCGTTCCGTCGGGGGATCCCGAGGCGCTGGGTCGCTGGCTCCACGAAAACCGCATCGGCGTGGTGGTTTGGTTTCGGGACGAGTGGTTCGAAGCGCGGGCCAAGGCGCCCTTCCTCGGGGCCGCGCGCCCGGTGGACCTGGGCGTGGTCGTGCTCAAGCCGGTGGCCTGGAGCTGGGAGTACGGGGTGCTCGCCTACGCCGTCGAGCACGCCGCCGACGTGCCGCCGCCGACCTCCCTGCCGCCCGCCGGCACCTGGTACCCGAAGCCCGGGTGGACTCCGTGAGGATCCGCCTCACCCCCCTGCGCTGCGCCCTGCTCACCGCCGCTCCAGCGCTCGTCTATCGGCTCCTGCTGTCCCGGGTGTACTTCGGTCAGGAGGAGGAGGACTGGGGCAACCTCGGGCTGATCGTGGGCACCGCCCAGTCGGGCTTCGGGTACATCGAGACCGAGCACATGCCGCTGTACACGACGCTGGCGGCGCTCGTGTACCGGATCACTGGCGATGCGCAGGTCGCGGGCGAGCTCGTGGCGATCACCATGGGCGCCCTGACGGTGGGTCTCGTGGCGTTCATGGCCGCCCGCTGGCTGTCGCCGGCCACGGGGCTGCTCGCCGGGCTCCTCCTCGCGGTGCAGCCGGACCTGGCCCTGCTCTCGTCCACCACGCTGCGCACGTCCACCTACACCGCGTTCGCGGTGGCCACGGTGCTCGCGGTCGGAGAGCGGCGCTGGATCCTGGCGGGGGCCCTGTTCTGGGGTGCGTTCCTCACCCGGTTCGACGCGATGTTGGGGCTGCTGCCCGCCCTCCTGGTGGCGGCCGCCACCCCCTGGCTGGACGCACCCGGAACCCGCGGGGGGCGCCGCCGCGTCGCCGGGGCGCTGCTCGCCGGGGCGGTGCTTCCCTTCTGGGCGACCCTATACCGCCGCTCCGAGGGAACCGCGCGATTCTGGGAGGGCGTGGTCTCGCGGAACACCGGCAACTTCGATGAGCTCGGCATGCTGGAGCGCCTGGGCAAGGGGGGCGAGACCCTGTGGCTGGTCGCCACCCACGTGCTCCCGGATCACCTCTCGTGGTGCGTGCTGGGGCTGATCCCCCTGGGCCTGGCGGGAGTCCTGGGAGGCCGGGCGGACCAGCCCCGAGCCGCCCGCTGGCTCGCCTTCGCCGGCGTCGCCACCACCGCGGTGTTCGTCACGACGGTGCTCCTGAGCGCCTATCGCTGGGACCACAACCTGTACTGGAAGTGGCTGGCGGTGACGCTGCCGCTGTCCCTGCCCTTCGCGGCCCACGGCGGGGTGCTGCTCGTGAGGCGGCTGGGGGCTCGGCCCGGAGCCCTGGTCGCGGTCGGGCTCGCCCTCGGCGCGGCCCTGCCGATGTACCGCCAGACGTGGCACCAGCTGACTCGCTCCGACAGCTGGATCGGCACCCAGGTGCGCCTGGCGGCCTGGTTCGAGCGAGCCACCGAGCCCGACGTGGCGATCCTCGCAGACCTGGTGCCCGCCACGTGGCTGTCTCGGCACGAGGATCCCCGCCGGGTGCTCCGCTGGTCGCAGGAGCGCGACGCGCTGCCTCGGGACCGGGACGCCTTCGGGCGCTGGCTGCTCGACCACCGGGTGGGCGTCGTGATCTGGTTTCAGGAGGACTGGGTGGGGGCCGCGGAGGTCGCGCCCTGGCTCGGCACGCCGACCCGGACCTCCGCCGGTCCCGTCGAGCTGATCCCCATCGCCCGGGAGGAAGGCTACGGCTTCGTCGCCTGGGAGGTGCGGGCCCCGACCCTGCCCCGTCCCACCGAGGCGGTGCCCACCGACGCCGGCGCGCTCCGGGACCGGTAGACTGTGCACATGGTGCTGCTCAAGGAGTCCTGGACCGAAGCGCTGCCCTCCGTGTTGGCCCTGATCCAGGGACAGCGGCGCGATCTGTTCCGCCACGAGCTCCAGCGGTTCCTCGCCTTCTCGCGCATGCAGCCGGACGAGGCCGAGGCCCTGGCCGGGCCCCTTCGCGACCTGCTGCTGCAGTCGGCCCGCGCCGCCCGTCAGCCCACCGCGATCAACGCCACGCGCCAGATGCCGCAGGACGTGGCGAGCCTCGTGATCCTCGCCGAACATCTGCTCGCCCGGTGGCGGCAGGCGGAGGCGGACGCCGCGTCGGTGGCCTCGGCTCCCGCTGACGGTATGAGCGGTCCGACGTTCTTCGGAACGCGCCTCGGGGGACCGGGGCGGGACGGCGCAGTGGCCCGAAGGGACCTCGGGCTCGACGACTGATCATCTCGCCGGGATTGGCCCCCGGGGGCCGCTTGCCATAGGATTCCATTCTCGCGTCGTGCCCGGCGGCCGCAGACCTGCCCGCCTCCGGGCGGAGGGGAGCTCGACTTTGTTCCGCAGCCTGCTCGTCGACAACTGGATGCGTTTCCTGTTCAACCCTGCTCTTGGCGCCCTCGGCGGCCTCGCGGGCTGGGCCATGTTCGCCGTCGTCGGCAGCATGACGGACCTCGGGGAGCGCGCCGCTCTGGCCACCGCATTCGGCTTCATGGGCCTGTGCGTGGGCTTCTCCTGCAACATGCTCAAGGGCATCCAGGACGGCGCCGGGGCCATGCGGGTCATCGGCACGTCGGCGCTCAGCGGGGTCGTGGGAGCGATCGGCGGTGTCATCGCCGCGCTGCTCTTCTCCCTGCTCGCGGGGGTCGTCGGGCTCCGCGCCGACAGCTTCATCGGTCCGCTGCTCTGCTACCTGTTCGTCGGCACGATCATCGGGCTCAGCTCCCGCATGACCTCCTTCGACAAGTTCATGGGGCTCGCCGCCGTCGGCGGTCTGCTCGGTGGCCTGATCGCCGGGATCCTCCTCGCGGCGCTGGACGCCCTGAGCCAGGGCGACACCTGGATGGCCGCGCTGCTGGTGCCCATGAGCCTCGGCTTTGGCATCGGCGTGACCACGTACTCGTTCCCCGCCTTCGTCTCCGGCGGCTCCCTGCGGGTCCTGACGGGCCAGTTCAAGGGCCAGACGAAGGAGATCGAGAACGACGAGATCACCATCGGGAACAACAAGCGCGAGCTCCAGTGGGTCCTGCCGAAGTGGGAGGGAATCCAGGATCCCCACGCCAAGGTCGAGGTCACCAAGCAGGGCAAGGGCTACAAGCACTCGATCCGCAACGCATCCACGAAGACGGTCGTGGTCGTCCGGGACGGCAAGAAGACCCGCGTCAAGCCGAAGCAGGCCATCGAGCTGCAGGACGGCGACACGCTCGTGTTCGCCACCGGCAAGAACTACTGCAAGGTCCGCTACAACCAGCGGACAGCAAAGGAGTAGCGCGATGCGGAGTCTGCTGCGCACCCGCTCGACGGCGGCCCTGGCGGCGTTGCTGCTGCCCGCCCTCGCGATCGCCCAGGACACGCCTGCGCCCGCTGAACCGTGCCCCTATCCCGTCCAGGTGCTCTGGCACGCCGACGCCACCGAGGACGGTCTGCACCGGATGGGCGTGTCCGTCACGAACCAGAACGGGCAGCAGGTCCCCAACCTGGGGCCCGACGTCTTCCAGATCTTCCACAAGGGCACCGAGGTCGAGAAGAACGACGCGTTCAAGGTCTCCCAGAGCAAGAACGTGCTCGATCAGGCGGCCGCCGCGAACGACGAACAGGGCGCGGCCACCGCCAAGGCCCTGGCCTCCGACCCGATCAACTACGACGTGTACTTCGCCGTCGATCTCACGAAGTCGATGGCCGACGAGGTCGGTGGCAAGCCGAAGAAGCAGGTCGTCGCCGAGATCATCAAGGAGCTGACCTCCCCCAACAAGGAGGGCCAGTACGCGCTGTTCGACGCCAATGATCGGGTCTACATCGCCGGGTTCACCGAGAAGGTCGTGCAGATCACCGAGGCCCCCACGGCCAAGCGTGACAAGCTCATTCCCGCCCTGGGCAACCTCGCCCAGTACGAGGTCGAGGGTGACTACGCCGCCTTCTATGGCGCGGTCGCCCACAACCTGTCGCTGATCACGCAAGCCGCGGACCAGTACAAGGACCCCTCAAAGAAGCGCCAGGCGGTGCTCATCGCCATCACCGACTCGTTCAACGGGATCGACCCCGCGAGCGGCAATCGGCTGAAGTACTGCCGGTACAACGACGAGCACACCGACGCCCTGCGCCAGTCGATCATCGACACGCGCACGGCGGTCGGCGAGCAGTTCAAGATGTACGTGCTCGGGCTCGGAAAGATCGGCGAGGACGACAGGTACCGCCTCAAGGAGGACAACCACCGCTACTGCAAGATCGAGGACTCCCAGGCGCAGTTCCTGGACGGCAAGTCCCTGGCGCTGGTGGCGAGCCCGAAGATCACCAACGGCGGTGGTCTGAACGTGTCGGAGAACCCCGTGGAGCTGGCGGACTGGCTGCTCGGCAAGTTCGAGGCGCTCAAGACGGCCTACGAGATCACCTACGCGATCCCGAAGGAGGCGGCGGACGGCTCGCTGTACCGGGCCGCAGTGACGATCCTGGAGACCACCTGCAGCGGCGAGCTGATCGAGGCGAACCAGTTCATCCGCCAGGCCACCAAGAAGGTCGACACCTCCCCCTCCGAAGTGGCGCTCTTCCTGGGCAGCCTCCTGCTGGCCCTCTTGTTCCTGCCCCGCACCCTGGTAAACCTGGGTAACCTGGGTGGAGGCGAGAAGAAGCCTGCTCCCAAGAAGAAGCAGGCGGCAGGGACGAAGAAGAAGCGAAAGAAGAAGTAGCTGACTGGCCACTTCCATCGATTGCGCACAGAAAAGGCGCCCCGATGAGCAATGACGACATCGAACGCATGGTCGACCGGGCCAACCCGAAGGCGCTTCAGCGCGCGCTGAAGTCCGGGCGCCTGCCCCGCTCCGTCGAGCGGACGCTCCGGCGTGAGGCCGGTCACGCGCTGCCCCCCCCCGTCGAAATGGAGCTGCTCGCCCGCGAGGCCGGCGCCGCCCCGTCGTCTTCGGACGACATGCGGTCGGCGCTGGTGCGGCGTCTGGTCCAGATGGAGAACCTCAACGCCGCCAAGGGCCTGGCCCGCTCGGCGGACGGAGGCGACGACGGCGGCGGCGGAGGCGACGACGGGGGCGAGACGGGCCTCGAAGGCGGCGCCCTCGACGAGTGGTGGAACCAGATGAAGGCCCTGGGGCTGAACAAGTCGGAGATCGAGGAACACCTCATCGCCCGCCTGCGTGCCATCAGGCGCGAGCACTACGGGTCCCATGAGACCCGTCGGTTGCGGAGAAAGTAATGAGCCAGGACGGCGCGATCACCCTCGTTCGAGACGAAGCCGCCTGGCAGGGTCGGGTCGGCGAGTTCGACGTGCGCGTGGATCGCAGCGAGGACGGCGGATCACTCATCCTTCGCCCGGCCCAGGGCGAGCCCCTCGTCGTCCGAATCACCAAGGACGCGCTCGAGTTCACCTACGGAGGCCCCGCAGTTCGCTTCTCCGCCCCTGGCGCGGACCTCGAGCTGTCGGCGCGAAACGTGGACATCCGCGCCGAGGACACCGTGACCGTGCACGGCGGCCGCGAGGTCGATCTGCACTCTGGAGAGGACGTGGAGATCCGCGCGGATCACCAGGTCAACCTCTGGGCTCACGGCGTGCTCGTCGGAGACTGATCTTCCCTGTCAGAAAACCTGGATAGAGCTGGCCCGACCCGGTAGGCTGTGTCGTGAATCCGTCCACATGGTGGTCGGCAACCGACGCAGCGGGAAACCGCCGCCTTCGGCCTCGGGGCCGCACGAACCCAGGGATACGCGATGTCGGACACACGTCCTTCGCTGGAGAACCGTCTTTCCAGCCGCCTCTCGCGCTCCACCGCCGGTGACCGGCTTCTGCAGCGCGCCGCGCTGCACGCGGGTGGCGGCTCAGTCCTCAGCAGGCTTGCAGAACGTCGGGATCAGACCGCCTACCGGCGTGAAGCGGTTGGCAGCAGTCTGCTCGGCAATCTCATCTCGCGGCTGTCGACTCGTGGAGCGTTCCGCACGGTGGCCCCCGTGTTCGGGGCCTGGGGTGGCACCGACGAGGTCGTCCGCTCGCTTCCGCCCTGGCTGAGCCGCCAGCGCGCGGCCGAAGAGCCCATCCCGCAGGTGCAGCGCTCCGCCTGGATCGGCGCGGCCTCGGGCTGGAACAAGCCGATCATTCCCGTCGCCTCCACCGCGGCGGTGGCCCGGCAGGCCGCCCGACCGGCGGGGTTCCTTCGCGGCGAGGCGCGGCGAAGCGCGCTGGCGGCCCCGTCTCTGGCCAGCGCCGGACTGGCGCGCTCCAGCTCCTTCGGTGCGGACGCCACGTTGCCGGATCTCGGCGGCTTCGCCAGCCGGTCCGCCTCCGGCGTGGGGGCCCTGGGCTACGGCGGTGACGCCACCTTCGGTGCCGGCTCTGCCCTCGCCCGCGCTGCCTCCCGTTCGGCCCGCCCGACCACGGCGGTGTCGCGAGCCGCGGCCCTGTTCCCCGCGTCGTCGGCCACCACGGCGGCCGCCGGCTCCGCGCTGGGCGGCGGCTCTGCGGTCGTCGCCCGGGCCTCCCGCCACGCCATGGCTCGCTCTGCGGGCTCCGTGGGTGGTGCACGAGGCGCCCTGGCCCGGGAGTTCGCGTCCGCGGCGCCCGTCTCCGCTCCTGGCCGCGCCCTCGCCCGCGCAGAGTCCGACCGCCCGTCCGGTCGAGGCTTCGCCGTCGCACGCTCGGCGGGTCGCGGGTACGTCGCGCCCGACCTCGAGTCGCTGCAGGCTCCGACCACCTCGGCGGGCCCGGCCTACGGCGTCGAGCACACGGTCACCGTCGACGGCTTCGCGCGCCGCAGCGCCGACCCCGCCCGGTCCACGACCACGACGGCGGCCTGGGGTGCGCTGTCCCGATCCGCCCAGCAGGCCGCGGCGAACGCCCAGACCCTCGCCCGGTCCACCGCCGTCACGGCCACGTGGGGCGCCCTGTCCAGGGCCTCCAGCGACACCGGCCCCGCTGTCCGCCA
>CALAGR010000512.1 GCA_937891735.1 uncultured Pseudomonadota bacterium
GCACGACCGCGCGGTCGCCGCCCACCGCGCCGGTCAGCGGGCCCGGGAGGCGTTCAAGAGAGAAGGTCCTCAACGACGGCGGGAGCTCGCAACGCTCTGCGTCGCCTCGGTCGGGCCTCTGACCGCGACGGGCATCGCAGTCCTCAAGGACGCTGGGCTGGCTTCACCCGTCCCCGATCCCACGCCGGCCCCCATGCCTCCGCCGACGCTCCCGTCTGCTCCGGCTCCGCCGCCGACTCCAGCCCCTGCGGTCGCCGCTGACGGCCCCATGATCAAGGCCACCACGGAGCTCGATTCGCAGGGCGCCGCGCCCAGTCTCGTGCGCGCGGTCCAGCGCCGAATGGCCCCGGTGGGCCAGTGCCTCCGCATGAGGACCAGCGGCCGGATCACCTCCGTGGACATCGATGTGACGTTTTCGGGCCAGCCGGACGGAGTTGTCCGATTGTCGCGGACCGCCGTCGTTCCTTCGGGCGAAGACGCGATCGAGACGTGTGTCGAGGAGTACCTCTCCAAGGTCGAAGTGCCCGACGCAGGGGACCAGGAGCAGACCCTCCGATTCAAGGTCACGTCCATCGAGGAGCCGGCCGAGCCGGACTGGTTGGTCGGGGGGACCGGCGCACAGGTCGGGCACTGCGCCGCCAACGAGACCCCCTTCTTCTCCTGCACGGTCGGCGGCGACAAGACCCTCTCGGTCTGCGGCTCCACGCCCTCGCCTCGAGGCTGGCTGCAGTACCGGTTCGGTCGCCTCGGCGCCGTCGAGCTGGCCTACCCGGACGACCGCGCCTACTGGCACTTCACCTACGAGCACACGCAGGACTCCCGAGGTGAGTCGACCAACCTCGAGTTTCGCGATGGCGGGCACCACTTCACCGTCTCCCGGCAGGTCGGTGGTGGCGAAAAGAACTTCGTGGGGGTCCGCGTTGTCCGAGACGGCGAGACCGTCTCCCGGAGGGGGTGCAAGGGCGATGACCTCGTCGTCGATCTCGTCGCTCTGTCCGCTGTCGTTCCGCTGGCGGTCGAGGGGAAGTACGAGAACGAGCGCGGGAGCGTCTCGATCCGGGATCGCGGGCAGGACGAGCTCGGGCTCTCGCTCGACATCAGCCGTGGCCCCCCGTCGTACAACCTGGGCACGCTCGACGATGTGCTCGCCCACCGCGACGGCAACCGAGCGGTCTACAAGTCCACGGAGCCTGGCGAGTGCACCATCAGCCTCGCGTTCGAACCCGGTCGGGTCACCCTCGCGCAGGAGGGAAGCGACATGGACTGTGGATTCGGTTACGGGGTCCTCGCCGGGGGTGTCTTCCTCCGGAAGAGGTAGCGGTCTGGCCGTAGCCGCAGTTGGTCTAGTTCAGCAGATCCGAAGTCGTGCCCTGGTTCTTGTCCGTCCCGAAAACCCCATCCGAGCGTTCGAGGGGTGGCGAAGCCAGCGATCACCGAGCGGCCGACGGCGTCCTGTCCAACTGCTCAGCCGGGCTTGACGTCGACCATTCAAGCAGGCGGTCCAACGGCTGGGTCGCCGCAGCGCGACTGACGCCATCTTGGCGCCAGCACCGATCTCTGACGCATGAGCAGCCGCCGTGGGCTTTAGGACAAGATCCCCTCTAATGACATCAGAGGGGATCTTGTCCAAAAGCCGACGTCTCGCCTGTCGGAGTGATCGAGGGGCGGCTACCGTTCTCCCCATGCCCACGATGTTGCCCCCACCGCTTGCCCTCAAGGCAGACAATCGCGCGATCTGCCCCTCAACCGGCTCCGCTGGCTTCCTGCTACGCGCACTCAAGTCCATGGACCCCGAGGTCCTGCAGGCCCTCAAGAAGATCCAGCGCGACGCGGTGAAGCGGGAGCCCCGCGTCGAGCCCGAGCTGTCGGGGATGGACTTCATCGAGTTCGAGTTCGCGCGCCTTCAAGCACTGCCGTTCGCCACGACCGACGCGGGGTCCGAAGCTGACCCGCCGATCGCCGCCGAGGACGTGCAGCTTGCGATGCGGCTGCGCGAGCGGCCAGCCCACTGGCACTCCGTCACGGGCGCCCACCTGCCCGAGCAGGGCTGCATCACGATCACCGCAGACCCCGAGGCAACCAGAGCCGAGATCGCTTCCGTGCTGATCCACGAGCTTGCCCACGCGGCAACCCCGACGCCCCGCTCACCGTCTGGTCGTCGCACCGTCCACGGTCGAGCCTTCCGCACCATGCTGGTCCGCGCGGCCAAGGAGGCGTACGGGCTGGACCTGGATCCCGAAGCCATCACCTGGTCATCGTGGCGCATCGACGACGCCATCGTCCGCGAGCTACACGCGCTCGGCGGCGAGTGGCGCCTTGCTGTGGGCTCGTAGGCCTCAGCTACTCCAGGCCCGCCACCCACGTCTCCAGCCGCCGCGTGATGCCCGGTGGAACCCGCATGCCCTCAGGCCCAGCAAGCTCCGCGATGGTCCAGCCTCCACCGTCATCGCGGCGCAGCCAGAGGGTCGCTCTGGCGCCCTTTCGGCCCCAGGCCACCGCGTACATCGCCCCGATCCCCCGAGCGGCGCGCCGCACGTAGCGGTCGTCTCCGGGGATGCAGGACTCCATCTGGAGCCCGTGTGTGCGCATCGCTTCCGACGTGCACACCGGCAGAAGGGTCAGCAAGGGTCTGCCACAAAGGGCCATCTCGCCAGTCGGCGCGATGAAGTTGCCGGGGTGGTCAGCGGGGTTCCACTGCTCGGCCTCCAGCCGCCGGAGGTCGGCAGGCAGGGCCTGGTGCGCAGCTTCGACCTCGGCCCGCGAGCGGTACCGGCGGCCTCGGCCTGCACGGTCGAGTCGGATCAGGTTCTCGACCAGATCGCCCTCCCCTTTGGCCGGGTCGGCCAGGAGCCCGTAAGTCGTCAGACGTCGGAGCTTGGCGTCGGCGATCGCCACGACGACATCGGCGGGCAGGCTGGGGAGGTGCTGGAGCCGCTGTCGGACCTCCCTGTCGGTCGTGCTGAGAAGCTTGATGAGCCCGTCGTCGAGAAGCTCGCGGAGGACACTCGGGTCCATCTTGGCGATCACCCGGATGATCCAGGCGGCGTCGGTGAGTCCGACCAAAGGGAGGAGCCGGCGACGGGGCTGGTGGATGACGGCGCGGATCTCCGCGTACGGGGCCGGCTGGCCATCCGGCGAAGGGAACGCCAGCAGCCCCGCGAGCACCGGAAGCTCGCAGGCGAGGTCGAGTGCTTCGGGCAGCGCGTCGATCATTTGCAAGACGCGCCAGGCGAAGACGCGGGGCTGGCAGGCGATGGCGTCGCGCACCTCCTGGGGGATCTGCGCCAGCAGCGTGCGCAGGTCGATGTCCCATCCCTGAAGCTCGCGCACGTCGATGTGTTCAGCCTGGGGGTTCGCCAGGGCTGCCCCAGCAGCGCAGACCGGTCCTTGCATCCACCGCCGCCGACCCGGCCCCGCGAAGGCCATGCGGGGCCCCGGATAGACCCGGAGGGCGATGACTGTGGCCTCGTCCCACCCTCGCTTGACGACCTTGATCGCCTGCGGCTTGAAAGGGCAGCAGGCGATGATCTCGGGGATCGTGGGTTCGAGCATCGGGTACGGACTCCAGCGGTGGTCACCCCAGGGTGAGCGCCTTCAGATGAGCCGTCAAGACCGACTGAACCGCTCGACGTCGCCCAAGCCTGAGGACGTGTAGGCCGTATTCCAGAAATGCGAAACCCCCGGATCGGCGCGGGGGGGTGCACCTACCGGGGGTCTCGGGCGCCCAGGCCACCTCGCGGTGACCAGGCTCCGCACCCATGGTTGGTCGTCCGGGCAGCACGCGCAACCACCAATTCGCCCGGTACGCTCGCAGACATGACGCCGATCCACTTCGCCTACCGCATCACCGTCGAGCATGGTCCCGAGGTTCGGGAGTACATCGGCGCTGGCACCAGCTTGCTCGATGCCACCGAGCACGCCGCGGCTCGCCTGGAAGAGCTGTACGGCCCAGAGGCGAGCCTGATCGCCATCTCGAGGCTGGGGCCCGCCCTGCTGCCCGGGACGCTCCCAGAGGTTCCTCCGCGGCCTCCCGCCAAGGCGACGGTGAAGCCATCTCCGCCAGCCACGAAGGCGACGAGGCCGGCGAAGGCGAAGCCGTCGAAGCCCCCCAGGCCCGCGAAGACCGCAACGGAGAGCAAGCTCGCAGGGATAACCCGCGTCGAGCAGCTTGTCGCGCTGCTACAGGAGCGTGGCGGGCAGGTGCACCTGGATCAGATCGCCAAGGCGCTGGGCACCGGAAAGCAGAACGCGCAGAACGTGATCGCGGCGGGAGTGAAGCAGGGCCTTGTCCGTCGACTCGGCCAGCGAACGGGTGAGGTCTCCCTGGTGCAGGCTGAGGCCCCGTCGCCGCAACCGGCGGAGCCCCAGGTGGCCAGCACGGTGAGTTCCGGCCCCACCCGTGCCGAGCAGGTGGTCGCCTTCCTGCATGAGCACGATGGGGAGGCGCACATCACCGAGATCGCGGATGCGCTCGGCACCAACGCCGCGAACGCTCAGAACAGCGTCGCGGCGGGAGTGAAGCAGGGGCTGGTGCGGCGTGTGGGCTCTCGGAGTGGACGCGTCGCGCTGATCACCGCTGGGGAGAAGGAGCCGGAGGCCCAGCCGTCCGTGCGGCCCGAGGACCTCGAAGGATTTCAGCGGCAGGTCTATGACGCGCTCCGTGAGATCGGGAAGCCGGCCACGGCGAAGGAGATCGCCAGCCGGGTGGGCGGCAGACCGCGGGAGGCGGGAAACGTGGCGGCGCTACTGGTGAGCGCGCGGCTTGCGCGGCGTGTGGGGGATGAGCGGCCTGCGAGGTACGAGAGCGTGTAGCGGGCATGCAGGGACGCCCAGACGCGTGAACCATGGCATTCGATCTCGGTGTCGCCGTAGCGCTCCTGGAGCACGGGGACACCATGGTGATCGCCGCGACGGGCACAGAACCCTCGCGCCCCGTCGTAGGCTGACGTCAGGTCCAGGGGGGCCATCGAGGGGATCCCCCGGGAAGTGGATCTGGACGAGGCGGACGCTTTCGGAGGGGACCATGAAGATCGTCGAGCACCTCAAGAACTTCTCGGAACAGACCCCGGAATGGCTGCGCACGATTCGTGCGGGCGACCCGTTTGATCGGTCGGCCTTCTTTGGGAGCCGTGTGGTCGTGTATCCCGGTTCAGGTGACGATGGCCATGCAGTGCGGACCTTCGGACGGGCCGCTGCCGCGCACTGCTTCCTGCACATCGACTACGCGGTTCCCGAGGCGGTGATCCGTCGCAAGCTCGCCCATCCTGTCCAGGGCTTCCGGGGGTACCGGGCGACCATCCTCCTCAACGTCACCGAGCGAGAGCTGTCGCCCTCCGGCTGGGTGTCCCACCCTCGACAGGGTCGCCTTGACCGACTTGTCCCACCCCTGCCGGCAGTCACTCCGTACGCCCTCCTGGCTGTCCTGGATCGACGCGACGGGTTCGACGAAGACCACGGCCCCGCGAGGTTGGCGGTGCTCTTCCTCGCAGGGGATGGCCATGCGTCCTTTGACGCCCTCTTCTGCCAGAAGGACTCCCTCCGCGCACCTTTCGCAATGCTGCTGGAAGACCACGGTTTCGGAGGCGACTACTCGCGCTGGGGCGCTGGCGGAATCGCCAACGAGATCGCCGTCGATCAAGGTGTCCTTGCCGACCTCCTGTTGGTGGGGCCCACCACCAGGGTCTGGGAGGGATATGAAAGCGTGCCAGGCGTCGAAGCCGATCTTGGGGGCGTGTGGGGCAGGCCGCGGCGGCTCTACAAGCGGATCTCCTCGTCACAGCAGCAGTCAGTCTTTGGTGACCCCAGCCCCTGGGACACCTCCGCCCGCGACACGCGCTCCCAGCGCGCGAGAGCCGCTCTGTTCGGGTAGACGCCGTTCTCGAGGATCTCTGCCCGGCCCCGAGTTCGCTCTCCGACGAACGGCCTGAGTTCTGGCGGCGGAACGGGTTCGGGAGGCAAGCACGCAGTCAGGCGTGCGTCCGTGGTGGTTGGCCCAGCGGCCGGGGAGTTCCAACTACCAGCGGAGTTGCCGGAATTGGATCACGTCCCTTGTCTGCGACGGAGGCCTCAGCACGGACGCCGGACCGCCGGTACTCGCTGCCGCCGCTGGCCTTCAGAGGCGTTATCAGATCCGTTAGCAACTACCCCTGAAAGCGGTCGAGAATGGCCGAAAACGCTGCCAGAGACGATCTGCCATGGGCTCGCAGTACAGCGTTCGTGGCCCTACAACCTCTTGAAGTTGAAATCTCCATCGCCCAGGGTGTCGCTCTCCTCCACCCCGAACCCGTGGTGCCGGCACAGCGAAATCGCGTAGGGCGCGATGGGCACCCCGGCCAGCTCGTCGTACCCCCGGTAGCGGTCCGTGTCCGCGTCGAGCAGGTACTCCAGCACGGCCCGGGCCTCCTGCTGCATGCCCGCCCAGGACATGCCCACGATGGCGTAGGCCCCGTCCCGCGGCCACGCGTACGTCCACTGTCCCGGCGGCAGGCTCGCGAGCACCCCGCCCGCCGCTGCGTGCTGCACCATCGCCGGGAGCTGGGCCCCCGATCCGGTCCAGCGGGGCTCGCCGTCGGTGCTGAGCCACTGCCGCAGATACGCCTGCGTCTCCCGCACCTGGGCCATGCGCAGGACCACCGCGCTGTGCCGGTACAGCGCCTCCTCGTCCGGGGTCAGGTTCACAGGCACGCTCAGCCCGTCCTGGAAGGCCTGCCAGCTCGTCCGCTCCGCGGTGAGGATGGCCTCGATGGTGCGGCCACCGATCCACGTGTCCACGTCCGCAGACGCCGCGGCGTAGGCGAAGGGATCGCCGTGGTGGGCCATCACGAGCCCGAAACGCCCCGTCTCCCCGACCCCCAGAGCGCCGCTGTTCCATTGGTAGTAGGCCACGGAGTCGTCGTGCACCCCCTGGTCGCCGGCCACGCCGACGAGATCCGTGCTGCCTCCGCCGTTGACGACTTCCCAGGGGTTCGGGCCGCTGGCGCCGGGGTACCAGACGCTGGCGGATACCGGCTCCCGGAGGGGCGCGGTGGCGATCACCCCGGCGAATCCACGCTCCTGCATGCGTCGCGTCGCTCCGTCCACGGAGATCGTCTCGTTCTGGGCCCCGATCTCCTGGGTGGGTCCCGGGCGGCCCTCCCCCAGGTGCAGGTTCTGGATCGAGAACACGCTGATGCCCCCGGTGGCCGCGCTGCCCACGTTCTGCACCTCCAGGGCCAGCGCCATCGCCGAGCGCTCCAGCCCCCAGGGCGCCCAGGCCCAGGTGGTCAAGCGCAGGTCGCCCAGGCTCTGGACCATCTGCACCACGTTCGTGCCGGGCAGCCAGCCGCTGGCGTCCAGATCCACCGGCAGGTCCGTCAGCCAGCGCTGCTCGCCGTCCACCCGGACCCCGAAGTAGGCGTCGAACAGCAGGTCCCGGGAGGGCACCGCCTGCGGAAGCCCGCCGCTCCAGACCTCGACCCCGGCCGCGTCCCAGCGCGGCTCCTCGGTGGCGAACAGGTGGTCGCGCCAGTGATGGACCCGCGCCTGCTGCAGATCGAGCACGACCGCTCCCCACCCGTTACTCGAGGGCAGATCGAAGAAGCTGCGGTGGGGCTCCGCGGCGGACGCGGAGGCCGCCCTGAGCAGGACGAGGCCGACCAGGATGGTGCGCATTCCGCCAGGGTACGGGCGATGACACCGGGGGATCCGGTCCTCGCTCAGTACACCTCGAGGAAGGTGCGCGGGGTCGGCTTCAACCCCCGCCGCACCTCGCGGTCCGGCCACTGGTTGGGGTCGGTGCCCGCGAGGTCGGCCGGCACCGTCACGTAGGCATGGGCGAGCCCGTGAAACGCCAGCGTGCGGAACAGCCCGGTCTGCATGCCGTCGAGGCCGCACACGTACAGCAGCGTCCGCGGATCCTGAAGCAGCGTGCGGTAGTGGTGCATGCGGCGATTGATCAGGTGGTGCGTGTACTCACCGTGCCCCTCGGGCCCCTCCTCCCGCGAGATCGCCTGCGCGTAGTCGAAGTTGCCGTGCCGCTCCGCGAGGGCGCAGAACGCGTCGTGGTAGAGCAGATCCGTCCGATAGGGGCTGCCCGTCACCAGGCTCACCCGGCTTCGGACCGGACCCTCCGGGCGCTCGAACAGCTCCCGCAACATGCCGCGGAAGGGCGCCACTCCCGTGCCGGCGGCGACGAACAGGAAGTGGTGCCGGTCCGGATCCTGGGGCAGCACGAACGCCTTGCCTGCGGGGCCGGTCAGCTGGATCTGTGTTCCCAGGGGCGCGTCGCACAGGAAGTTGCTGCAGGCGCCCACGAAGAGCCGGTGGTCGTCAGGACCCTCGGCCTGCTTGTCCGGCGGATGTTCGGCGAGGTCCCGCTTGACCGTCATCGACAGTACCTGACCCTGGCCGTCCTCGCCCCAGGCGGGGCACGCGATGGAGTACAGGCGCACCTTGTGCGGCTTGCCCCGCGCGTCCAGGCCCGGCGCGAGCACCCCGAGCGACTGGCCCGGTCGGACCCGGCCCGCGAGCACGGTGCCCGACACATCCACCGCGATGTGCCGCACGAAGCTCGCCGACTTGCCGTTCATGCACAGGTCACTGCCCACCAAACGACCGGTCACCGGCTCCTTGCTGCGCGCCAGGTTCAGCTCGACATCGGGGAGCAGGGGGGCGTTGTCGGCGTGATCCGGGGGAGCCGTCGATGCCATGGCCCACTGTACAAAGGGCGGCGAGCGGTTGCTTCCTGTTGACCCGGCCGGGCCCGGCGCGGCACCCTCGCGCTCCCATGCCTTCGACCCTTCCCCGTGTCCTCGACGCCCGCGGTCCCCTGGATGTTCGCGCCCTGCTGCAGGACGCCCAGATCCTCATCGTGGGCGGCACCGGCTTCCTGGGGAAGGTGTTCCTGTCGATGCTGCTGCACCGCTTCCCCCGGATCGGGCGCGTGCACCTGGTCGTTCGGGGCAAGACGGGGCTCGATCCCGAGGCCCGGTTCTGGGCCGAGATCGCGTCGTCCCAGGTCTTCGATCCGCTGCGCCAGGCCCACCCCGGCACCGCCTACGACGGCTTCATGCGGGACAAGGTCAACCCGATCCAGGGGGATGTGTCCAAGCCCTTCGCCGGCGTGCCCGCCGAGGTGCGCCACCACCTCCGGGGCCAGCTCGCCGCGGTGATCAACGCCGCCGGGGTGGTGGACTTCAACCCGCCCCTGGACGACGCCCTGGGCGTCAACGCCTTCGGCATGCAGAGCCTCGTCGCGCTGAGTCGGGACCTGGGTGACGTGCCCGTGCTGCACACCTCCACCTGCTTCGTGGCGGGCCTGCGCACGGGTCAGGTCGATGAGATCGACCCGCGACGGCACCCGTTTCCCCGGGCTGGTCAGCTCGAGGGCTCGCACTGGGATCCGGAGCAGGAGATCCGCGAGTGCGTCGATGTCGTCGAGCACGTCCGGCACCGCGCGAAGGACACGTTCCGCCAGTCGGCGTTCCTGGACGAAGCGAAGGGGAACCTGCGGGCGAAGGGGGAGCCGGAGCGCGGCAGCGCCCTGGATGACGAGCTGACCAAGGTCCGGCGCCGCTACATGGACAAGGAGCTGGCCCGGGCCGGCACCGAGCGCGCCAACCACTGGGGGTGGCCCAACACCTACACCTACACAAAGTCCATCGGCGAGCAGATCCTGCTCGCGTCGGGGCTGCGGTGCGCCATCAACCGGCCCGCGGTGATCGAGTCCTCCCTGGAGTTCCCGGTGCCCGGCTGGAACGAGGGCATCACCACGTCCGCGCCCATCATGTACCTGTCGATGCAGGGCATGACCGGCATGCCCAGCTCCGAGGGCTCGGTGCTGGACGTGATCCCCGTGGACACCGTCGCCGCCGGCATGATCCTCGTGCTCGCGGAGCTGCTCGACGACAGCCATCGGCCCGTCTATCAGCTCGGCACGAGCGACGTGAACCCGCTGCCCATGAAGCGCCTCATCGAGCTCACGGGCCTGTACAAGCGGCGCCACTACACCGGCAAGACGAGCGGCAACCCCCTCATGAACTGGGTGCAGTCCCAGTACGAGACGGTGCCGATCACCGCCGAGCACTGGCGCACCAAGGGAGCGGGGCGCACCGCGGAGCGGCTCCAGGGCCTGTCCCGGTTCCTGCGGGACACCACGAAGAAGATCGCGGTGCTCGAGCCCCTCACGGCCCCCACGGCGCGCCTCGTGGACACCATGGCGAGCGCCTCGGCAGGCACCCACAGGGTGATCGACCAGTACGTGCCGTTCACCGCGCTGAACACCTACGTGTTCTCGTGCCGGAACGTGCGGGATGCGCTGGCGCGGGTGCCCCAGGACCAGGCCGCGCTGCTCCCCTGGGACCCGGAGGCCCTCGACTGGCGGCACTACCTGATGGAGGTGCACCTGCCCGGCGTGGAGACGCTGGTGTGGCCGCGCATTGAGGAGCGCCTGCATCGCCCCGTGAAGCCGCTGCGAGCCCACGACGACCTCGTGTCGCTGCTCGACCAGGTGGCGGCCCGACACGAGCACGCGCCCGCGCTGCTCCTGCGGCACCCCGACGGCTTCGCTCGGGTGACCTACGCCGAGCTCCGGGACCGGGCCCAGGTCGCCGCGGCGACGCTGATCGGCGTGGGCATCGAGCCCGGTGACCGCGTGCTCCTGTCGGGCCGGAACCACCCCGACTGGGTGGTGGCCTACTTCGGGATCCTGCTGGCGGGGGCGGTGGCGGTGCCGACGGACCCCGAGCTCACCGCCGCCGAGATCACCAACATCGCCCGCACCGCGTCCATCGCCGCCGCCGTGCTCGACGCCGCCGCGGCGACCCGGTTCGGCGAGGCGCTGGAGCCCGCCAACGCGCCCAACGGCTCGGCGCTGCTGTCGCTCTCCGAGCTCACGGCGCCGGGCGATCCGGCCCTGTGGGACGAGGTCCGCGGCCAGGCGGGGCGTGGGCGCCCGACATCGCCGGACCAGCTCGCGTCCATCCTGTTCACCTCGGGCACGACCGGCGAGCCCAAGGGCGTGATGCTGACTCACGGCAACTTCTGCGCGCTGCTCGCGGCCCTGGCGCGGGTGTTCGACATCGGCCCCGATGATCGGGTGCTGTCGGTCCTGCCCCTGCACCACACGTTCGAGTTCACCTGCGGGCTCCTGCTGCCGCTGTCCCGGGGGGCCCGCATCGCCTACCTCGACGAGCTCACGGGGGACGCCCTCGGCTCGGCCCTGGACGAAGGACGGGTGACCGCGATGATCGGGGTGCCGGCCCTGTGGCAGCTGCTCGAGCGCCGGATCCAGGCCCAGGTGAGGGCCCGCGGTCCGCTCTTCGCCAGCGCCTTCGACGCGGCCCTGGAGCTCAACCGCATGCTGGGCCGCACCACCGGCCTGGACATGGGGCGGCTCCTGTTCGGCGTGGTGCACCAGCAGCTGGGCGGCGAGATCCGCCTGCTCGTCAGCGGCGGCGCGGCCCTGCCCGCCGACACGCACCGCTTCTTCGCGGGCCTGGGCCTGCCCCTGTCCGAGGGCTACGGCCTCACCGAGGCGGCGCCGGTCCTGGCCGTGGCCAGCGCGCGACCCGGCAGCAAGCCCGGCGGCGTGGGCGTGGCCATCCCCGGCGTGGACCTGCGGATCTCGGAGCCGGACGCCGATGGGGTCGGGGAGGTGCAGGCCCGGGGCCCCAACGTCATGGCCGGCTACTTCCGGGATGAGAAGGCCACGTCGGCGGCGCTCACGGACGACGGCTGGCTGCGCACGGGCGACCTGGGGCGCCTGGACCGCCGCGGAGGCCTCAAGCTGGTGGGGCGGGCGAAGGACGTCGTGGTCACCGCCTCGGGCGAGAACGTGCAC
Source organism: uncultured Pseudomonadota bacterium (assembly GCA_937891735.1). Taxonomy (GTDB): domain Bacteria; phylum Myxococcota_A; class UBA796; order UBA9615; family UBA9615; genus JAGSHC01. The sequence goes on from CALAGR010000512.1 coordinate 11,819, forward strand.
CTGGACGACGTCGAGCGGAAGCTCGGGGTCATCCCCGGCGTCAGTGAGTTCTGCCTCGTGGGCCTGCCCGATCCCCGGGGAGGCGAGCGCCTGGGTCTGCTGGCGGTGCCGGAGGCGAGCGACTCGGAGCTGGGGCGTCAAGCCGCCCACACCCGGGCCCGCAAGGCGATCCGGGACGCCGCGGCGGCCCTGCCCGGCTGGTCCCGGCCCGGCGTCGTGCACCTGGTGGAGGCGCCGCTGCCCCGCACCGCCACCCGCAAGGTCCGGCGCAACGAGGTGCGCGATCTGCTGGCGCGGATCGAAGCCGCCACCGCCCGTCCCCAGGCCGGCCCGGAGGGCGCGACCACCCTGGTGCGCCACGCCCTGGCGCAGGTGTCGGGCGTGCGCGGCGCGGAGCTGTCGTCGGCGAGCCGGCTCGCTGAAGACCTGCGCTTCGACTCCCTGATGTGGGTGGAGCTGTCCGCCGCCCTCGATGATCTGCCCGGAGCCCGTCCCGGCGTCGAAGCCCTGGCGCGCTGCGAGACCGTGGGCGACGTCGAGGCGCTGGTGGCGGTGGCCCGCCCGGCGACCCAGGCACCGGCAGAGGCCGTCCCCGTCCAACGGATCGTCATCCCCGCCGCCCTCGTGCCGCCGCTCAAGAGGGCCCTGCGGGAGGGGCAGCGGGCGATCTACGACCGGGTGCTGGACGTGAGCGTGAGCGGGCGCGCCTTCATCCCCCAGAACCGCAACTGCGTGATCGTCAGCAACCACACGTCCCATCTGGACTTCGGCCTCGTGAAGACCGCCCTGGGCCGCTACGGGGAGGGCATGGTGGGGCTCGCCGCGGCGGACTACTTCTTCGAGGGAAACGGCTGGTGGGTCGCGTACTTCGAGCAGCTCACCAACCTGCAGTCGTTCGACCGGGGCACCCGCTTCCGCCAGTCCCTGCGCCAGGCCTCTTCGGCGATCCGCAGCGGCCACGTGGTGGCGCTGTTCCCCGAGGGAGGGCGGCAGCCGGACGGGCTCCTCAAGGAGTTCAAGCCCCTCGTGGGAAAGCTCGTGCTCGAGACGAGCGTCGACGTGCTGCCCATGTGGATCGACGGGACCCACGCCGTGCTGCCCAAGGGCGGCCGGATCCCGCGGGTGGGCAAGCCGATCCACGTGCGCATCGGACCGGCGCTGCCCAACGGGCGGCTGCGTGAGCTGGCCCTCACGCCGGAGCGCACGCGGGGGCAGGCGGCCCGGGTGGTGTCGTCCATCCTGCACGACGCGGTCGATGCCCTGGGGCGCGGCTCGGTGCTCGATCTGCAGCCCCTGGAGCGCTGGGACCTCCCGGACGAGGCGCCGGTCGATCCGCTGCTGTCCCTGTTCGGAGAGCTCAGCCACCGCTTCGTGCCCGACGGCGTCGAAAAGCCCCTGACCTGGTACTTCAGCCTGGGCGGCGATCACGGGAGATGGACCGTGAGCGTGAGTCCGGCTCACGGCGACGTGGCGGCGTCCTGCACGGTGGCCGAAGGACGCGCAGAGGGCGAGGCGGACTGCGTGGTCAAGACCGCCGGGGGGCTGTGGATCCGCATGGTCCGGGAGGCCTGGGCGCCGGAGATCTCCGACTTCATGGGCGGCACCATCAAGACGAACGACATCGAGCTGCTGCTGAGCTTCGCGCGCTGCTTCCGTCTGGGGCCCGAGGGGCTGGACGGCCCGTCGCTGGCACGGTCGCGGTCGTGAAGGTCCTCGTCACCGGCGCCAGCGGCTTCCTGGGGCGGCATCTGCTCGCCCGCCTGCACGCCCGTCCGGATCTGGAGGTGTCGGGCCTGTGCCGGCATCCCGAGCGCCTGGGGGATGTGCCCGTGCCCGTACACCGCGCCGATCTGCTCGACGGGCAGGCCCTGGCCGCGGCGCTGGAGGGGATCGACGCCGTGGTGCACGCCGCCGGCGCGGTGACCCACCTGCCCGACGGCGCCGAGGCGATGTACGAGACCCATGTGCGCGGCACGGAGCGCCTGCTCCAGGCGGCGCAGGCCCAGGGCGTCACCCGCCTGGTGCACCTGTCCAGCTCCGGCACCATCGCCGTGAGCCGCCGTGAGTCCACGCTGAACGAGACGGCGGAGCGGCCCCTGGCGGTGATCCGGGGCTGGCCCTACTACCGCGCCAAGCTGTTCGCGGAGGACGCGGTGCTCGCCTCGCCCCTGTCCACGGTGGTCCTGAACCCGTCGCTCCTGCTCGGTCCCGTGGCGCCACCCCCCTTCGATCAGAACGGCACCGCCCGGGCCCGGCTGCTCGAGCCCCTGCTCGCCTCAGAGCTGCCCGTGGCGCCCTCCGGGGGCGTGTCCTTCGTGGACGTGCGCGACGTGGCCGACGCGGCCCTCGTGGCGCTGCTGCGCGGGCACCCGGGCCGGCGGTACCTGCTCGCCGGGGCGAACTGGACCTTCGCGGACTTCTACGCGCGGGCCGCCCGGATCGCGGGGGTGGCCGCACCGGTGGTCCGGGCGCCGAAGCTCGCCGGCCGCCTGCTTGGCCTGCTCCCCCCCAAGCAGGCCGACCGCCTCCCGGCCGATCCGATCGAGCTGCAGATGGCGTCCCACTACTGGTGGGCCGACGCGTCCCGGGCCCGCGCCGAGCTGGGCTGGTCCACGCGGGAGCCGATGGAGACGTTGGCGGAGGCCGTCGCGGCCTCGATCTGAGCTACCGCCGGGGGAGGCTGAAGGTCATGCCTTCGCGCGCCGCGAAGGTGTTCGGCCGAATCGCCTGGGCCTGCTGCTCGATGGCCGCGACCTCCGGGTCGGTGCGCTCGGGCAGGTGGTGGAAGATGACGAACGTCTCCACGTCCGCCCGCGCGGCGAACTCGACCCCCGCCTCCCAGGTGGCGTGGCCCCAGCCCAAGCGGGCCGGGTACTCCGCCTCGGTGAACGAGCAGTCCATGATCAGGACGTCCGCGCCGCGAATGAAGTCGATGAACACCGTGTCCAGGTCCGAGCCGTGCTCGATGTCCGTGGCGTACACGACGCTGCGGCCTGCGTACTCCACCCGGTAGCTCAGGGCGTGCTGGGGATGGTTCAGCCGGCAGGTCTTGACCGTCACGTCACCCAGGACCACGTCCTCGTCGGGCTCGACGGGAGTCCAGTCGATGTCGGCGGTCACCATGTTCCACTTGATCGGGAAGTACGGCGGGTGCATCTGGCCGGACAGGATCTCGAGCACCGACTGGCCGTTCTTCGTCTCGCCGTACAGGTGCAGCGGCGCGCCGGACACGTAGATCGGCGCGAAGAACGGGAACCCCATGATGTGGTCCCAGTGGTAGTGCGAGAAGAACAGATGCACCGGCGGGGGCGATCCGCCCTGCATCAGCGACGTGCCCAGCTCACGGATCCCCGTGCCGGCGTCGAAGATGAGGACCTGATCACCAGCGCGCACCTCGATACACGAGGTGTTGCCACCGAAGATCTGGGTGTGCGGACCGGGCGCGGGCAGCGACCCACGCGTCCCCCACAATCGCACCTCGAGACAGTCGCTCATAGACCGCTGGGCTCTCTGCAGACGTCCATCATTCCCGCGTTCGCGTCACCCTATCGCGTGCAGGGGCGCCGGTCCACGACCCCACAAGAAGGAGTGACGGATGCGGGTGTGGGCCGCCCAACGAAAAAGGGCGGAGCCGAAGCCCCGCCCTGTCCGGATCCGGCTGGGCAATCGGTCTAGTTGACCTCTTCCTCCGGCCACTTGAACTCGATGTGATCCCGTCCCGTGGACTTCACGATCGCGTCGCGAAGCGTCTCGCGCACCTCGGGCTGGGGGAAGCGGGGCGGCTGGATGAAGAGCCGGTTGCTGTTGGAGCAGGTGGCGACCATCCAGACGTAGGGAGCACCGATGCCCGGGTCCAGCGTGAACGAGCGCCACCGCAGGGTGGTGCCGCGGCGAAAGACGCCGTTGTGGGTCCAGGTAAGGGCCGCGACGCTGCCCTTTACGATTTGGTACTGCGAAGTCCTAAGCATTCTCGCTCCGGCACCCGGCATGTGCCGGGGCCAGCGAAAGGTATTGCCGCGACCGCGGAATCGCAAGCTCGGTCAGTTGGAGAGGGCCTCCGTGACGATCTGCAGATTCGTCCGACAGGCCTTGCCCGTGTCCCCCTCCAGCTCCGGGCAGGCGGCCCCCAGCAGCTCCCTGGCTTCGGCGTTGCGACCCGCGACGCCGAGCGCCGTGCCGGCGTTGTAGTGGGTGATCGGATCCGCGGCCCGGTGCCGTGCCCAGGTCAGGGCCTGGTCCAGCTCCCCGCGATCCAGGTGCGCGGAGACCAGCAGCGCCACCGCCCAACCGCCCTGCGGTCCGTCGGCCGACCCACAGCGCCGCAGGTGCGCGATGACCGCGTCGAGCTGCCCTGCGTCGTACAGCTGGTCCGCGTGGCTCACCGCGGCCCAGGCCGGCACGGATCCCCAGCCCGCGAGCGCACCGAATCGCTCCGCGGCAGCGAGATCCGGCTGCCGGACGGCGCAGTCGTAGCCCAGGCCCAGCACCCCGGGGAGCAGCTCGGGGAGGTCCTGCACCCACCGCGCGAGGTCCGCGCGCTTCGGGTCCGGCGCGGCCACGAGCACGTCCACCAACGACAGGCAGCGCCCCTGCAGTCCCGCGTTGGTGGACCCCACCGCGAGGTTGTAGACCAGGGTCGGGCTGCCCCTCTCGGCGACCGCCAGGACCGCGTCATCCGTCGCCGTGGCGGGGGACTCGGCCACCAGCACCGACGCGATGCGCAGCACGTAGGAGGACGACTCTCCCCGCAGCGCGTGGGCCAGCATCGACCAGGCCTTGCCCTCCTGCCCCTGGGCCCGCACCACCATCGCCTCGGCCGCCTCCAGGGCCGGGAAGTCCCCGAACGCCAGCCGGGCGTCCACCACGGCCTTGCTCGCCCCCTTCAGGTCTCCCTCATCGACGTGCAGCAGCACCAGCACCGCGGCCCCACCGCGCATCCACTCGCCCAGCTCGAGCTCCTGGCTCTTCGTGAGCACCCCCGTGAGGGACCCCTGCTTCGTCACCCGGACCCAGCTGCCGTCATCGCCGAGCACCTCCCGCAGGTCCTTCCGCGCCGCCGCCGCCTTGCCCAGCTCGTATCTCGCCCGCGCCCGGAGCAGGGTCGGGGCAGGAGTCGGGTACTGCAGCTTGATCGCGCGGCTGGCCAGCGCCTCGACCTCGTCGAACCGACCCTGGTTGAAGGCGTCGATGGCGTGATTGAAGGCGGTGGACGCGTCGTCGCCCAGTTCCTCGGCGAACCGGCTGACCGCCTCTGCGTCCCCGCGGGCCTCGGCCACCGCGGTCTCCGAGTTCCAGACCAGCGCCTCGCTCTCGGCGTCGCGGCACACCATCATGGCGGCCTCGGCGGCGTCCGCCTGCTCCATCTCCGCCAGCACCTGCGCCGCGTAGCAGGCCAGGTCCGGCGTGTCCCTGACGGCACGCAGGCTCGCCAGCCGGTCGGCGATGCGCGGGTAGGTGCCCAGCCGCACCTCGGACATCACGAGGATCTGCCAGGCGTCCTGGGCGTCCGGCAGGGCATCCACCGCGCGGGAGGCCGCGGCCTGGGCCTCTTCGAAGCGCTGCGCGCCGAACAGCGCGTACGCCAGCGGCGCCAGCACCTCTGCGTGGTCGGGAGCCGACGCCACCACCCGCTCGTACGCCGAGATCGCCTCGCCGGGCCGGTCCAGCCGGTACAGGGTCTGGCCCAGGGCGATCCACGCGGGCCCGAAGTCCTCCTGGAGCTTGAGGACCTTGCGAAACCGCGCCTCCGCCGGGCCGGGCTGGCCGGTGTTGAGCAGATCGATGGCCGCGTTGAACACCCCCACCACCCGGTTGTCCTTCGGCTCCCAGACGAGCCCGTCACCGGCCACCGCGGGCGAGGCCAGCGTCAGCAACCCCACCAACAGCCAGCCCCCCGCCCTCACTGGTCCACCTCGTCCAACGCGATGGGCGACGGCGTGGAGGAGAACCCGAAGGTGACCGCGTCCGGGACCCCGTTGCCGTTCGTGTCCACGTCCGGCCGGCTCCCGGCGATGGCGGTGTGCCAGCCCTCGCTCACGTCGGCCAGGAGCAGCAGGGAACGGGTGCCGAGCACCCCCGTGAGCGTGAGTGAGTCCAGACTCACGGTCGTCCCGGCGAGGGACGCCGTGCCCGTCAGGGTCACCTCGGTCATGTGCAGGAGCGACACGCCCTCCGAGCTCCACAGCGGCAGGAACAGGGCATCGGCCTGCGCGCTGAACCCACCGTCGGCGCCGAACGCCACGCCCCGCACCACGGACACGAAGCCCCACTCCACGTGCACCACGTACTGGGGCGACACGTCGTCGAGGCGGCTGGGCGCGAAGACGAAGTCCACCACCTGGGGGAGCGTGGCGGGGGCGCTCACCCCTTCCAGCTGCAGGGTCCACAGCGGGAAGCTCCCCGGGATGAAGAGCTCGTTGATCAGCCCCAGCTGGCCCGTGCCGCCGCCGAACCGCTCCACATCCAGACCCGTGCTCATGTTGTACGCAGGCCCCGTCGGCGACGCGGTCGTGAAGTCCAGCTCGGCGCTCGGCAGGCCGCCCAGGCTCAGCTGGCCCGAAAACCCGCGGTCCCGCTCGAGCACCCCGGCGGCGAACCGGACCCCCAGGTCGTCGGCGTCGCGGCGCGGCGTCGTGGGGATCGCCTCCCCGGCGTCGTCCACCAGGTCGAGGGTGACGCTCTCGGTGGTCCGAAGGGGCCGGCTCAGCAGCAGGTAGGGCGAGAACTCCTGGCTGATCCCGACGCTTCCGGCCGTCGGCAGCGAGTCGACCACCGCGAGGGGCAGCCCCTGCATGGCGTCCAGGGTGACGGCCCACTCGTCTTCGAGCCGGCTCGTCGAGCAGCCCACCAGCAGGGCCAGCAGAACGGACCAACGCGTCGCCATCACATCGCCTCCGGGATCGGATCTGGAGCACAGTACCCACATGTCCTCCCTGGCCAACCCGCTTCGCAGATTCGTCGCGTCCGCCCTCGCCGAGCGTGCGAACCCGGAGCACGCCGGGCCGATGCAGGCCTACATGAAGACGGACATGCCGTTCCTGGGCGTCAAGAAGCCCGACCGGATCTCCATCGAGCGGGAGATGAAGAGGCGCTTCGCCCCGGCGGATCGGCAGGAGTGGGAGGAGGGCGTGCTGGCGCTCTGGTCGCTGCCCCACCGGGAGGGCAAGTACCTCGCGATCGAGTACGCGAAGGCGTATCGGGCCCATGCGGTGCCCGCGAGCCTGCCGCTGTTCGAGCGCCTCATCCGGGAAGGCGCGTGGTGGGACCTCGTGGACGACGTCGCCGCCCACCTCGTGGGGCGGGTGTGGAGCACCGCCCGGGACTGGACCGGACCCCGCATGGACGCCTGGATCGACGACCCGGATCTGTGGATCCGCCGGACCGCCATCATCGGCCAGCTCAAGCACAAGGCCGACACCGACAGCGAGCGCCTGTTCCGCTACTGCCGCGCCCGCATGCACGAGCGGGAGTTCTTCATGCGCAAGGCGATCGGCTGGGCGCTGCGCCAGTACGGTTACAGCGCGCCGGGACCCGTTCGTGAGTTCCTGCTCACGCACCGTGCGGAGCTGAGCGGCTTGAGCTTTCGGGAAGGTGCTCGCGTCCTGATCAAGCAGGGCTTGATGGAGCCCTGACCCGTCGGGCCACGACCATCACGATGTCGCCCTGCCAGCGGTTGAGCAGCGGGCCCAGGGTCGCGTCGAAGAGCAGCACGAAGGGCATCCCCAGGAGCCCCGCGGCCCAGCTCACCCCCTTCATCAGGGGGTTGTTCGCGAAGCGGCTGCGACGGCCCAGCGTGTTCTGCACGCGGTGCACCCAGGACGCCGAGAGGGTGAGCGGGTAACCACTCACGCCCCAGCTCACGGGCTCCAGCCCCGCCGCGCGCAGCGCCCGCTCCAGGCCCGGGCGGGAGAACAGGTGCACATGCTGGGGCGGCAGATGCGGCCACCACCAGCGGCCCAGCAGGCGGATCCCCCAGCCGTCCCCCCGGGGCACCTCGACCTCCACCAGCCCACCCTCACGCACCAGGCTCGCGGCGTGGGCGAGGGCCTGCTCGGGTCGCGGATGGTGCTCGAGGAAGTGGTTCATGGACACGACGTCGGCGGGCGCCTCGAGCGTGACGTCGTCGAACAGCCGACGGATCACGCGGGGTCCCGACCCTGCCCCGAGCGCCTGCTCCAGGCGCGCTTCGGTCGCGTCCGCCGCCGGGCCGCCCAACTCGACGCCCTGCGCATCGGTGGTGCCCAGCGCGACGGCGAGCTCGCTGAGGAAGTGGCCCAGCCCACAGCCCACGTCCAGGATCCGGACCGGCCCCTCCGAGTCCAGCGCCGCCACCACGGCCGCGATCCGCGCCCGGCGCAGCCCCCGGTCGAACCCCGACTCGTTCGCCTTGCGCATCACCTCGAGGTTCTCGGGCGTGTAGAGCTGCCCGTAGAACTCCGCCAGGACCGCCGCGTCGGGCATCGGGGCGAGGGTGCCATGTCCGCAGGCGCACCGCGCGAACGTCCAGGTGCCCTGCCCGTGCAGGACGAGGTCCCGAACGGGATAGGCCGCGGTGGCCTCATTGGCGCCACACACGGGACACGGAGGGGTGCTGACGGTGCTCACGGCGCGGATCGTACCGGTCCCTGCCGCCAACGCAGGCGGCGCAGCAGCGTGTTGCGGCCGATCCCCAGCCGACGGGCGGCCTCGGAGTGGTTTCCGCCGCAGGCCTGCACGGCGTCGGCGACGTAGTCCGACACCACCTCCCGCAGGGGGCGAATCGCGTCGGGGCGCCCGGGGCGTGGTGCCGCCACCGGTGGGGGCACGGGCGTGCTCCCCTTCGCCCCCCGCAGCTCCAGGTCCGCGACGCCGATCCGCTCCCCCGGGGCCAGCACCACCCCGGACTCCACGGCGTGCTCGAGCTCCCGCACGTTCCCGGGCCACCCGTGTCCGTGCAGCCGCGCCCTCGCCTCAGGGGTCAGCCGCATGCCGGACCGACCGTACTTGCGGGCCGCCTCGAACAGGAAGTGGTCGATCAGTCGATCCAGATCCGCGTGGTCCCGCTCCCGAAGCGGCGGGACCCGGATCTCCACCACCCGAAGGCGGTAGTACAGGTCCTGCCGGAACGTGCCCTGCTCGATCCGCTCCTCCAGATCCTGGTGCGTGGCCGCCACCACCCGCAGATCCGCGGTGTGCAGGGCCGTCCCCCCCACGCGGAACCAGGTCCGGTCCTGCAGGAGCCGCAGCAGCCGGCTCTGGGCTGCGATGGGCAGCTCTGCGATCTCATCGAGGAACAGCGTGCCGCCGTCCGCCGCCGCCACCTTGCCGTCCACCGCCTCCCCGGCGCCGGTGAAGGCGCCCCGCTCGTGGCCGAACAGCTCGTTCTCCACCAGCCCCCCGGGCAGCGCGCCGCAGTCCACCTTGATGAACGGCCCCTGGGCGCGGGGTGAGTTGTGGTGCACGGCCCGCGCGATCAGCTCCTTGCCGCTGCCGCTCTCTCCCAGCACGAGCACGGTGGCCTGGGTGCGGCTCGCCCGCTGCGCCCGGTCGTACACCCGCTGCATCGCCGCCGACTCTCCGACGATGCCGTTGAAACGGAACGAGAGGGGCCGGGCACCCTCCCGGAGCTGGCTCCACAGGGACGTCGCGTCGAGCAGGCGACCCAGCTCGATGGCCGTGATCTCCAGCTCACGCCGGTCGCCAGCGCCGAAGCGCCCGTGCAGTCGATTGAGGACCTGGACCACGCCCACCAGCTCCCCATCCGGGGTGCGGATCGCCGCGGCCATCAGCGAGTCGGTGCGGTAGCCGGTCAGGGCGTCGTAGCGGGCCGCGAACCGCTCGTCGGCGGCGGCGGTGTTGACCACCACGGTCTCGCCGGTGCGCGCGACCTCGCCGGCGATGCCCTCCCCCACGGCAAGGCGGATCTCCTGGTTGGACAGCGCGGTGGCGACCCGGCTGATCAGCTCGCCCCGGGCGCGATCCAGCAGGTACAGCGTCGCTCGGTCCGATCCCAGGTGCTCCGCGACCCCGAGCATCAGGACGGCGAGCAGCTCGTCGAGATCGACCGGCGCCGCGCCGAGGTCGGCGGTGACCCGTGCGATCCGTTTCGGATCATATGAGGCGGTCTTCATCGATCCACTATGAACCACCTGGACGATTCTGGCGCACATCGATCTGCCCGATTCGCACGACGCCGCACCGTGGCCGCGTTGGCACGGCCATTGCTCTCCCGAGGTGGGCCCGAAGGAGAGGAGTCCACCCATGACGGATCACACCCACCTGCTCACCAACGCCATCGCCGGCCTGCGCGGCGGGGGCCCGACGCCGCCCGACGAACCCCTGAGCCCTGAAGACGCGATGGCCCTGGCCGCGTTCCTCATCGCGGAGCTGGCTCCCCTCCGCGAGACACGGCTGGACATCGCCACCTTGAGGAGGGACCCGGAGCCAGAGGGCTGAGGGGTCTGCGGCGCCGTCGAGAGTCCTCGTGACCCATTCGTCTCAAGTCCGCGGCGGGACCGGCCGATAGGTGCCGCCATGGCAGGTGTATTCGGGCGACTGAAGGGATGGGGCGCAGCGCCCGGGGGGACCCCTGCGCCGGTCGAGGCCCCGGCCCCTGGATCCGACGGGCTCGTCACCGCGGATGCAGGGCTCGACGCCGCCCTGGACACGCTCGCCTCGGTGCTGCGTTCCTACGGCCGGGCCGCCCTGGACACGGAGACGGCCACCGCCGAGAGCATTGACGAACGCTGTGAGTCCTGGGCCCGCCACGTCCTGAACGGCTCCCCGATCCCGGGCCCGCACGGCGCGTCGCCGACCGACGAAGAGCCGGCCCCGGTGCCCGTGGAGCAGCGCGCGTGGGCCCCCTTGCGCAGGTTCTTCCGGGACCAGCGGCAGGGGGAGGTGGCCCACCACGGGCAGGTCGGAACCACGCTGCGGGGCACCGTCCTGGAGCTCGTGGACGTCGTCTACAAGGCCTTCGAGGACGGACGCGGGGTGGACGAGGAGCTCAGCGCGCGGGCCTGTGAGCTTCGGGCGGCCCTCGCCAGCGAGGACGTCACGACCCTGCGCACCGCGGCCCAACGGGTGACCGCATCCCTGGAGCAGAGCCTGGAGCGCCGGGAGGCCATTCACGAGCGGGCCGTGAAGTCCCTGGGGCGCCGGCTCCGGGTGGTCCGGGACCAGCTCAAGGAGGCCACCCGGGCCGCGGAGGTGGATGCCCTCACGGGGCTGGCCAACCGCGCCGCGCTGGACCGGCGCATCGAGGCGAGCATCACCCTGAGCCGCTTCACCGGCCAGCCCGAGTGCCTGCTCATGCTCGACATCGATCACTTCAAGACCGTCAACGACACCCACGGCCACCGGGTCGGCGACCGGGTGCTCGCCGAGATCGGCGCCTGCCTCGCGCGCACCGTCATCCGCCGCAGTGACTTCGTGGCCCGTTATGGCGGCGAGGAGTTCTCGGTGGTGCTGAGCGACACCGACTCCGAGCAGGCCGTGTCCGTCGGGGAGCGGGTGCTGCGGGACATCCGGGCGCTCCGCGTGCCCCTGGAGGGCGGTGGGAGCCTGTCCGTGACGGCGAGCCTGGGCCTCGCGGACCTGCGCAGCGACGACGACGCGCCGAGCTGGATCGACGCGGCGGATCGCGCGATGTACCGCGCGAAGGATGAGGGCCGCGACCAGCTCTGCGTTCGGGGGTCCACGTCGGGCGGGCGCTAGACTGCCGGCGTGCCGCCCGTCCACCGCAGCGAATCGCCCCTGTGGCAGGTCACCCGCGAGCCGCTGATCCACCAGCTGCTGGGCTACCTGACCGACGCGCGCCGACGCATCGACGAGGGCCCCGGGCCCCACCGGCTCGAGTTCAGCCGCAGCCGCATCGCCGAGGTCGAGCACGCCTACCGCCGCATGGTCCGACAGGGCGAGGAGCGCCTGCATCGGCTGGGGCAGCTGATGTGCGACTCCCTGTTCGAGGCGGGCCGCGATCTGGACAGCGTGGTGGTGGGCGAGGTGGTGGCCACCGGGCGCCGGTTCACCCTCACGCAGCCCCTGAGTGAAGCGGACCTCTTCGGACTCACGGACCTGGAGCTGGGGGACCGCGTCCTGCGCCGGGTCGCCATCGACGGAGGCGCCTGCCGCCTGATCGCGAACCGGGTCGAGTACCTGCCCCACCGCGAGAACCCCTTCGGAGTGCACAAGCTCGTGTGCCGGGTGAAGGCCGAAGAGGAGCTGTGGAACAAGGTCATCGACGAGCTGTTCGACCTCGACTCCATCGTGCAGCGCGACAAGGAGCTGCGGCACCTGTCCAGGTACGTCAAGGACGTCTTCGGGCTCAAGTTCGTGGTCAGCAACGAGCAGCAGGTGCTCGCGCTCCAGCGCCACCTCACGGACCTGCGCTGGAGCCGCGACGCCCTGTCCGAGCGGGAGATCCCCGCCAGCGACGACACCGTGCGCCTGCACTTCCTGGAGACGAAGGACTACCTGAGCCGGAGCAAGTCCTCGGGATGGACGGCGGTGAAGTCCGTCGTGCGCTGGTGGGATGGGCTCTTCGAGATCCAGGTGCAGCCGCTGGTCAACTACTACCGTGAGCGGGAGCGGCTCACGCGCGAGAGTCACCAGGCTCACAAGCAGCGCCGGGACCTGCTGCGGGAGCAGGTCGGGGAGCGACTCCCCCTGCTCACGTTCACCCGCCAGCTCCTTCAGTGGCTCTTCACGGGAGCCCAGGGAGCGCCGCCGGAGCACCCGGGAGTGCAGATCGTGGTGGGGCCCTAGTCTCTCTGTCGCCCCTGAACCCCGGGTATCGAGGCCTCTGGATCGACTCCTCGCCGATCCACCCTTTGAATCTGGACCAAATTGGTCCATTATTGCATCGTGGACTGAAACGGTCCGCGCTGCGAGACCAAGGGCGCAGCCAACGAGACCCGGAGCAGACATGGCAGGCAGCCGTCGTGAGAACCGCATCCTCGACCACTACCTCAAGGTAATGGGGGCCCATCCCCTCATGAACCGCGCCGACGAGTACGAGACAGGGCGCTTGATCATGGAAGGCACCCCCGTGGAGAAGATCCGCGCGCGGGAGAAGATGATCAACTGCAACCTGCGCCTCGTCGTGCACATCGCGAAGCAGTACGGCTACCGGGGCATGCCCCTGTCCGACCTGATCCAGGAGGGCAACATCGGGCTGATGCGCGCCGCGGAGAAGTTCGAGTACCACCGCGGGTTCAAGTTCAGCACCTACGCCACCTGGTGGATCCGGCAGGCCATCGTGCGGGGCATCGAGTCCAGCTGCCGCACCATCCGCGTGCCCGTCTACAAGGTCGGCCTGATGAACTCCGTGCGCCAGAAGGGCAAGGAGATGGCCGGGATCCTCGGACGGGAGCCCAGCCGCGAAGAGCTCGCCGCAGAGATGCACATGGAGCTCGGTGAGCTCGAGGACCTGCTGGGCATGGGGCGTGATCCCGTGAGCCTGGACAAGCCCGTGGGCGAAGACGGCACGACCTCGCTGGGCGAGCTGATCGCCTCCGACGCGGAGATGCCCGACAAGGCGCTCGTGGTGGAGGCGCTGCAGGATCAGGTGTTTCGCGCCCTCGCGACCCTGACCCCCCGGGAGGAGCAGGTGCTCCGGCTGCGCTACGGCATGGACGAAGGCGACGCCCTGTCCCTGGAGAAGATCGGCCGCGAATTCAGCCTCACCCGGGAGCGGATCCGGCAGATCGAGCTCCGGGCGTTGGAGAAGCTGCGCGGCACCAAGCGCCAGCACTACCTCGCGGACTTCGCGGTCGCCTGACTCCGACGTAGACTGGTCCCCGCGTGGCCGGACCGGACACCACCTTCGACGTCGCAGAGACCCGCTCCCTGCACGCCCACCTCCCGGCGGATCTGTCGATCTCCCGGCTGCTCGTGGCGTGGTCGCCGGACGCGGACCAGGTGGGGCGCGCGGTGGCGCTGGAGTCGAGCCCGGTGCGCATCGGTCGCCGCTCCAAGAAGAGCGGACCGGAGCTCCAGCTCGCCGACGCCGCCGTGTCCCGCGAGCACGCGGTGGTCGAGCCGGCCCAGGGGGGCTGGCAGGTCCGAAACCTCGGCAGCCGGAACGGCACCTGGGTGCACGGTCAGCTCCGGGACGTGCAGGTCCTGAGCCACGGCACCGTGATCCGCATCGGCGAGACCCTGCTGCTGTTCCAGGAGCTGACCGTCAAGCTGAACGAGCGCCTGCTCGCCGAGGTCGCACCCCTCATGGGCCCGTCCCTGGCCATGGAGCGGGTGCGCGGGCAGGTCGCCGACGTCGCCCGGTCCGACATCCCCGTCCTGGTGACCGGGCCCTCCGGCACCGGCAAGGAGCTCGTCGCCGCCGAGGTGCACAAGCGATCCGGGCGGCGCGGGGCCTTCGTGCCCGTCAACTGCGGGGCGCTCCCGCGGGAGCTGGTGGAGAGCGAGCTGTTCGGACACGTGGACGGCGCCTTCACGGGGGCCCGCAAGGCGGCCCCAGGCCTGTTCCGGGCGGCCGACGGCGGCACGCTGTTCCTCGACGAGATCGGTGAGCTGCCCCTGGAGATGCAGCCGCGGCTGCTGCGCGTGCTGGCCACCGGCGAGATCCGCCCGGTGGGCTCGGAGCGGGCGACCCGGGTCGATGCGCGGGTCGTCGCCGCCACCAACCGCGACCCCGAGGGCGACGTCGCCGCGGGCACCTTCCGCGGGGACCTGCTGGCGCGCCTGTCGGGGTGGCGGATCCACATGCCCACGCTCCGGCAGCGCCGGTCGGACGTGCTCCCCATCGCGCGCCACTTCGCGGACGGGCGACTCATCCTCACCGCCGACGCCGCCGAGGCGCTGCTGCTTCACGACTGGCCCTGGAACGTCCGGGAGCTGGAGCAGACCATCCGGGCCAGCCGGGTGCGCGCCGGCAGCGGGCCCCTGACCCTGGAGCACCTGCCGGAGGCGATCCGCGAGCCCCTCGACGCGCGACACCGCGCGATGGATCAGAGGGTGACCGACGCCCTGCCCCCGGTGAGCGTGCAGGCGCCGGCGCGGATGCCCCCGGCGCTCAGCGTGCCCCGGGACCGCACCCCCGACGCGGCGGATCTGCGGCGGGTGCTCGACTGGTACGAAGGCAACGTCTCGCAGGTGGCGGCGTTCTTCGGCAAGGAGCGGGCCCAGGTGTATCGCTGGGCGCGCCGGCTCGAGATCGACCCCACCGACTTCCGCAAAGCATGACGCCTGCCCCCCTGCGCGTGGCGTTCCTCGGCCTGACGGCGCTCCTGGCGTCGTCCTGCACGGGCCCCTCGTGTTCGTCCGCGATCTGCGGCTGCTGGGAGCCGTTCCGGGTGGATCTCGAGATCACGGTGGTGGACCAGGACGGCGACCCACTTCAGGACATCGAGGCGATCTGCCTCAACGAAGGGGAGCCCATCGCCGTCAGCGGCGTGGACGGCGTCATCGCCCACTCCTTCGACACCCGCGTGAGCCCCGGGTGCGGTCCCGAGCGCTGCAGGACGATCACGCTGTCGGATCCGGCCGGGCTGTGTGACGGCACCCAGAGCACCATCGCCGTCTTGAACTTCACCACGGTCGAGCTGACCTGCGAGGCTCCCGGGGACGACGACTCGGCGCGCTGATCAGGGCTCGTCAGAGCGCGTCGGGGCCCACCATGCAGCCGTCGGGAGCCTCCGAGCGGCCCTCGAAGCCAGCCTCCCACTGCCAGCTCAGGTGGATGTGGTGGTGGTGGAACGGCCAGCCACTGCCGTAGGCCAGCAAGCCCACGACCTTCTGCCGCTCGGTGTTGCTGATGAGGCCCTCGTCCTCCATCTCGTAGGCCCGCGGCTCCACCAGCTCCGCCACCGCCGGATCGACCCCCGCGACCCGCACGTGCTCCGAGTCCATGAGCTTGGCGAGGAAGAACGTGGTGCGGTCCACGTCCAGGTCCGAGGCGGGCCCGGTGCAGAAGTAGTTGTCGTTGGTGCAGATCGCCTTGCCGTTGTTCCCGTCGGACAGGCTGTAGTAGGCGATGTCCATGTCGTTGCCGTTCTCGTGGGTGCCCTCGGGGTGGCGCAGCGAGCCCACCATCCGCCCCGGCACGTCCCCGTCCCACTGGCTCATGTCCATGAACGCCAGGGCCTCGGTGTCCTCGAACTCGGCCATGGTCTCGCGGGCGGCGTACCGCGCCAGGTAGGCCACCTCCCGGCGCAGGTTGCTGTAGTGGGCCTCGTGCTCGACGAAGTAGCCCTCCTCCAGGCTGTTGGTCTGGGGGAACTGCATGATCCGGTTGCAGGGTCCGCCCTCGTCGTCGGGATCCTCGTCGGGGAAGAAGGCGTCGCAGTCCAGGCCCTCGTGCCAGGCGCTGTTGCGGATCTCGATGTTGTAGTCACCGCGGCCGCCGTTGTACCCCTGCACCCGCAGGAACCGGCTGTAGGGGACATCACCCGGGTTGAACCACGCGAGGCGCTCGAAGGGCTGGGAGGCCGCGGACATCCAGACGTCCTCGTCCTCTTCGTTCACCTCGTACAGGTCCAGGTCGTCCTGACCGGAGCCGTCCTCCATCTCGATGGTGACCTGGAGCCAGCGGCGGGGCGGAACGTCGACCCGGTAGTAGTCCAGATCGTCGCTGCACAGCCGCACGCCTTCGTGGCGGGTCCAGTTCTCGGACGCGAGCCCCGCGGCCTCGTCCAGTCGGTCGTTCACCCCGGCGCCGCAGTCCTCGGAGAACGCCGGCAGGGGGTTGCTCTCGGCGTCGTCGTCGTCACCCACACCAGCGGTGGTGCAGGCCAGGGCCGGCGTGAAGAGCAGGAACAAAGCCAGGGAGCGGGTCGGTCGCACAGCCACCTCCGGCGCGGGGAGGGGCTGTTGAAGCGACCCCACGCGGCCGCGGCTTGTACCAGCGGGGGCTCTGGGGGTCCAGGCGAGTCGGGGGTGTCCGGGCCCCGGAGCGCTCAGACTTCGGCGTGGGTCACGTCCTTGCGAAGGAGCCGGACGGTGCCGCGGGTCAGCGCCAGCATCCCGGCGTCCCCGGCGTTCAGATCGGCGGCGTTCGCCTCGTCGGTGTCGATGTGCATCTCGAGCAGGTAGCTGCTCTTGACGCGCACCAGCACGTCCCCGAAGACCAGATCCCGGGCCTCGGAGTCCACCGCCACGCTGACCACGTCACCGTCCTTCACGCCGTAGTGCTCGGCGTCCTCGGGCTGCATGTGGATGTGTCGCCAGGCCTGGACCACGCCCTCTTCGAGGGTGAGCCGCCCCGCCGGACCCTGCAGGGTGATGCCGGGGCTGTTGGCGACCTGGCCCGAGCGTCGGATGGGCGCATCCAGGCCCAACGCGTACTCGTCCGTGCGCGAGACCTCGATCTGGCAGTCCCGCCGCACGGGTCCGATGATCCCGACCCGCTCGATGCTGCCGCGGGGCCCATGCAGCGTCACGCGCTCCTCGCACGCGAACTGGCCCGGCTGGGACAGCCACTTGCGGGGCGTGAGCTTGCCGTCCGGGCCGAAGAGCGCCTTGACCGCGTCCTGCGTCAGGTGCACGTGACGAGCCGACACGGCGATGGGGATCGGCTTGTGGGCCCCCACCGCGCCCAGGTCGAGCACCATGCGCGCGACGTCCCGGGCGATGGCGTGAGCCTCGTCGGTCTTCACCACGAGGATCCGGCAGCGGGCGTGGGGCGGGCTGATCTCCACCACCGGAGCGTCCCGGGTGACCTCGCAGTCCCGGTTGAGTTCCTCGTCCAGACGCGCACCCAGGAACTCCAGCCGCTGGGCCGTTCGGTGGCGCACCAGGGCGCTGTTCTCGCCGATCCCCGCCGTGAACACGATCGCGTCCACGCCGCCCATGACCGCGGCGTAGGCGCCGATGTACTTGCGCAGGCGGTGACAGAACGCGTGCAGCGCGGCCCGGCATCGATCGTCGCCGTTCGCGGCGGCCTCCTCGATGTCCCGCATGTCGTTGCCGATCCCGCTCAGGCCCGCCAGACCGGACTCCTTGTTGAGGATCCGGTCGAGCCCGTCGGCGTCCAGGCCCTCCTGCCGCACCAGGTGCAGCAGGACGCCGGGGTCCACGTCCCCGGAGCGCGTGCCCATCACCAGCCCCTCGAGCGGGGTCATGCCCATCGACGTCTCGACGCTGCGGCCGTACTCGACGGCGGTGGCCGAGGCCCCGTTGCCCAGGTGGCAGGTGATGATGCGCAGTTCCTCGAGCGCGGCCCCGAGGTGCTCCGCGGCGCGCTCCGCCACGTACTTGTGCGACGGCCCGTGGAACCCGTACCGCCGGATCCCGTGCTTCTCCGCGAGGGCCAGGGGCAAGGCGTAGCGACGCGCGCGGTTGGGCAGGGTCGCGTGAAACGCGGTGTCGAAGACCGCCACATGAGGCACGTCGGGCAGGACGGCCCGCGCCGCGGCGACGCCCGCGAGGTTGGCGGGCACGTGCAGCGGAGCCAGCGGGATCAGGCCCCGGATCGCGTCCGTGACCGCGTCGTCGAGGTGGGTGGGGGACGTGAACAGCTCACCGCCGTGCACCACCCGATGCCCGACCGCGGCCAGCTTCACGCCGCCGGACGCGAGCAGGGCCGGAAGGGCCCCCTCCAGCGCCGCCTGGTGCCCTCCTGCGGGGATCCGCTCCACCGTGGACTCCGCCGCGCGCGCGCCGGTGGCAGGCTCGACGATGCACAGCTTCAAGGAGCTGCTGCCAGCGTTGACTACGAGGACATGCATGGGGACTCCGTGCAACGCCGGGCGGGATCGGCGCGGGACTCAGCTCAGGGCGCGCGCGAAGCGCTGAAGCGCCGACACGGTCACTTCGAGCTGCCTTTGGGCCTGGGTGAGGTTGGTCAGGATCGTGCGGAGCTCGGCGAGGTCCGCCGCGGCGGGCCCGTGGGCGGCCGGCCCGAGGCTCTCGAGCGCTCCCACGAGCACCTCGTCGAGGCTGAACAGCTCGAGGCCGAGGGTGCCCAGCGGGTTGTTCAGGTCGTGGCAGCTCTGCCGCAGATGCTCGCCCAGGGCCTCGCGCGCGGCATCGGTCATGTCCGCGCGGAGCTCAGCGACGAGCTTGGTGGTGTCGGTCCCCCCGGCCATCACACCCCTCCGCGTCAGGCGCGCGTCTGCGCCACCCGCAGCGGCGGCGGCAGCATCGCGTCCACGATGTCATGCACCACCGTCGGCGCCAGCGGCTTGCGGAAGCAACGCTCGACCCCGAGCCTGAGGAGCTCGCGCTCCGCCTCGTCCGTCAGGAAGCCGGACACGATGACGATGCGCACGCTGTTCAGCGCTGCGTTGGCGCGGATCCGACGGACCACCTCGACCCCGCCGAGCCCCTCCATCTGCACGTCGAGCAACAGCAGGTGGGGCTGCTCTTCGGACACGAGCATTCCGCCTGAGAACCCGTCCGAGGCGGTGAGCACGCGGGCGTCCGGGCGGCGCGCCGACACGATGCGACGCAGCGCGCTGGCGAAGCCCACGTCGTCATCGACGATGACCACCGTCGGACTGGCGGGCGCCAGGTCCAGCGGGATCGGCATGCCCCGGGCCTGCATGAAGGACACGAGATCGGTGCGAAGGATCCGCCAACGCCCGCCGCCGGTCTGGTAGCTCGAAAGCACACCCGCCTTGACCCACCGCAGCATGGAGCGTCGGTCCACCCCACACAGCGCGGCGGCCTGCTGCGTTGAAAATGCTTCCTGTTCAGTCACCGTTTGCCCTTCGTCCCGCCCCGGAATGCGACAGATGAGACCTGCCCGTCGTCGTACATGACCGGGATTTAAGCAGAATCGGCGGCATCCGTCCCGGGGACCCCCGGCCCGTCCGGGCCCATCAGCCGTCCGACCGCAGCCCGCAGTTCCAGAGGCTGGACCGGCTTCTCCAGGCAGGGGTTGGAGATCTGGTCGAGGAAGCGCCTCGCCTCCTCCGTGAACGCCCCACCCGTCAGGAACAGCGTGCGCCGCGCGAGCTCGGGGTGGTCCGCCTCCAGCCACCCGTGCAGGTCCATTCCCGAGCCGTCGTCCATCATCAGGTCCGACACGATCACGTCCCAGGTGCC
The DNA here is from genome assembly GCA_937891735.1 of uncultured Pseudomonadota bacterium. Classification (GTDB taxonomy): domain Bacteria; phylum Myxococcota_A; class UBA796; order UBA9615; family UBA9615; genus JAGSHC01. Next base: position 31,805 of record CALAGR010000512.1, read on the forward strand.
GTTGCCCTGGACCTGGGCGAGGGCCTCCCGCCCCGACGAGGCGATGCTCACGTCGTACTGCCGGCGCAGCAGGCGGCTGATCGCCGCGGCCACCAGCGGCTCGTCATCGACCACGAGGACCCGTGGCCTGTCGCCGGGGTCCACCACCGGCGACGCCTCCACCGCAGCGGCGCCGCGCTTCTTGAACCCGAAGCCGACCGGGGACGGGAAGACCCCCGAGTCGTCGGCGCTGCGCGGGAACTCGGCCGTGGTGACCGACTGCGGCTCGGAGGACAGCTCCTGTGGACGCGCGCCGCCGACCCGGGGGATCCGCACGCGGAACGAGGTGCCGGTGCCCACCTCGCTCTCGACCTCGATGCTCCCGTCCACGGACCGGATGATGTTGTGGCAGATCGACAGCCCGAGCCCCGAGCCCACCCCGACGGGCTTGGTGGTGAAGAACGGATCGAACAACCGCGACAGGTTCTGCGCCGAGATCCCCGGGCCGTTGTCCCTGACCTCCGCCACGACCTGGTCCCCATCGGCCCAGCTGGACACCCGCAGCAGGTTCCGCTCCGGGTCCGCCGTCTCGAACGCCTGCGACGCGTTCACCACGAGGTTCAAGAACACCTGGGACAGGCGCCCCTCGTTCACCAGGACGGGGGGTGTGTCCCCGAAGACCCGCTCCACCGACGCCCGATAGCGAAGCTCGTTGCGCGAGACCTTGAGGGCCACCTCCAGGGCGGACTCGACCTGCACGGGCTCCCGGCGGTCGTCGGCGCCGTGGCTGAACGTCTTGAGGGCCTTGACGATGGCCCGGATCCGGCGCGCCCCCTCGCTCGCCTCCCGGGCCCGCTCCAACAGGTCGGCGGGATCGGCGGTGGTGAACCGCTCCAGCCCCTCCTCCAGCTCTTCGAGGTTTCCGAGCACCCAGGTCAACGGGTTGTTGATCTCGTGGGCCACGCCGGCGGCGAGGGTGCCCACGGAGGCCATGCGCTCGGCCAGCGCGAGCTGCGACTCGGCCCGCTTCCTGCGCTCCCGTTCCTCGATGGACTGCAGCGTGGAGACGACCTCGACGATCCGGCCCTCGGCGTCGAACACCCCCTGGCTGTTGAAGATGACGGGGATCTCGGTGCCATCGACGCGGGTGGCCACCATCTCCACCCCGAACCGCGCGATGGTGTCGTGGGCGGTGCGCCTCGGTGGCAGGTCGTTCCACCGCTGCACCTCGCCCGACGGGGTGCGGAAGAGGCACTCGGTGATGCGGTCCACCGGGGCGTCCGGGGGCAGGCCCAGTATCTCCCGGAGCCCTTCGTTGATGCGGGTCGGATCCCCGGACGCGTCGGTCACGAGGATCCCGCCGGGCACCGTGTCCAGCACGGAGGCGAGCTTGGCGGCGGTAGCCTTCTCGCGCTCGCTGAGGGACTGACCCAGCCCCACCACGTCCTCGAACGCGCTGACGAGGAGCGACAGGATGTGCTCCCGATCCGACGCGATCCGGTACTCGTGCCCCAGCACGCGGACCCGCGCCGCCACCGCGTCCGGGTCCGTCTGGCGCCAGGTCGCGGGGGGCTCCTCCAGGAGCCGGCCGACCCGCTCGACGATGCGCTCGGTGCCCGCGGAGCGCGGCAGGAACGCGTCCACCCCGGCTTCCAGGGAGCGCAGCACGTTCCCCGGATCGGCCTGGTCGGTGAGCATCAGGACGGACGCGAAGCGATGCTCCGGGTGCCTGCGGATCGCACGACACAGCTCGAACCCGCTGCCCTGCCCGAGGGCGAGGTCCAAGATGATCAGGTCGCAGGGCGTCTCGTCGAGCTGGACGAGCGCGGCCTCCTCGTTGAACGCCGCGGCGGTCCGGTACCCCTCGCCCTTGAGCCGCAGCGTCAGCATCAGCGAACGCGCGGGCTGCTCCTCGACGATGAGGATCCGCGCCGGCGCCAACGAGAAGTCGCGGCGCCGCCCTGGTGCTGGGGTCGAGGTCATTTCTGGGCAGTGTACTGCTGGGTCGGGGGCACGGCGAATCGGGCGACGTGGCATCCTCGGAGCGCCCATGGCTCGCCGCACGCTGCTCACCCTGGTCGCCCTGCTCGCCGGCTTCACGCTGCCCGCACCCGCCGCCGGGGCCGAGCTGCTGACCGGCCACGCAGTGGATCCGCGCGGACGGCCCGTTCGTTGCGAAGGCGCGGTGCTGGTCGAGCTGGACCTCGCCGCGGCCTGTGATGACTCCGGGCTGTTCACCTTCACGCTGCCCGAGCAGCGGCCCGCCGAGCTCTCCGTGGTGGTCTACGCCCCCCGCTACCGGGACGCGCACGTCCGGATCGAGGCCGGCGCCGATCTGACGATCACGTTGCGGCGGGGGCGCTCGAGCCGGTCGCAGTCGACGACCTTCGGCGGGGGGTGGCGCCCGCTGGACCGCACGCCTCCGAGCGTGGACGAGGGGCTGGAGATCGGGGCCGCCTCGGTCACTCCCAGCACCCACGCCCTCCAGGGCGGAGGCTACGGCGACGTCAATCGGAGCCTGCAGGCCCTGCCCGGCGTCACGGGGGACACCGCAGCCTCGGCGCGGATCCGGATCCGCGGCGGCGAGCCCCACGAGACCCTCGTGTTCGTGGACGGGATCCGGCTCAGGGAGCCCACCCACCTCGGAGGCCTGTTCGGCGCGTTCGACCCCGACCTCATCGAGCGGGTCACCGTGTCCACGGGGCTGTCCTCCGCGGCGATGCCCGAGTCCCTGGCCGGCTCGGTGGACGCGGAATACGTGGACGGGCCGCGGGACCGGATGGACGGGACCATCGACCTGTCGTTCCTGGCCGCGGCGGCCAACATCGCGGTGGCCCTGGACAAGGACCGGGAGCAGAGCCCGCGGGCCTCCCTCGTGCTGGGCGCGCGTCGTTCGCTGCTGCAGGCCTACCTGGGCGCGTTCCAGGCGGCGGGGGCGGTGGACATCCCGCTGCGCACCGTGGACTACGGCAGCTACCTGGGGCGCTTCGTGCTGGAGCCCACGGATCGACAGCGGCTGCGGGTCTCGTTGCTGCATCTGCACGACCGCTCGCTCTTCGACGACGTGAACGAACGACACCGGGTCTGGGGCGGGTCGCTGGACTGGACCGCCCAGCCGGGGCCGCGCACCCGCCTGTCCACCCTGGTGGCCTGGGGCTGGGAGCAGCTCGCCGAGCCCGAGACGGACTTCCAGTACCCCGGAAAGCGCACCTGGACCGACGAGGAGCACCGGGGACGCGTGCGGGGGATGGTGGAGCAGGGCTTTGGCGAGGCGCACCTGCTGCGGTTCGGCGTCGACGCCGGGCTGGTCCTGAGCCGCACCCGGGGGGAGTTCGTGGACACGCGGAGCCTGCCCGCCTGGGCCGCGCTGCCCAACGCCGACCTGCTGCGGCCCCTGGTCCTGCTCGACGAGGAACGGAACCACGCCGAGCTCGATGCGTTCGCGGAGGTCGAGCTCCTGGATCTGGGTGGGCTGGTGAACCTGCGGGGCGGGCTGCGGGCGACGGTGCTGGACGTCACGCTGGTGCCTCGGCTGTCCCCGCGCCTGGCGATCACGGTGCCCCTGCCGAGCGGCACGGTGCTGCGCGGCTCTGCGGGGCTCGTGCACCAGGCCCGCACCGATCCCCTGATCCTGTCCGAGGCGCTGGGCACCGAAGGTCTCAAGCCCGAGCGGGCCTTCCTGGCGCTGCTGGGCGCGGGTCAGGATCTGGGCCCCGCCGGCGTGGTGGAGGTGCTCGGCTGGGTCCGGGCCATGGACCACCTCGTGGTGGCCACCGACAGCGAGCTCGGCGAACCGGTGTGGACCAACGAAGGCACGGGCCTCGCGGGCGGCGCGGACGTGAGCTGGCGCTGGGCGCTCGGGCGCTTCGAGGCGGACGCCGCCTACTCGCTGCTGGTGTCGCGGCGCCACAACCCCCGGCACGTCGTGTTCCCGAAGTCGGTGGCCCCCGGGGGCGATCAGCGGCACGAGGTGACCCTGGGCGGCCGGGTCTTCCTGGGGCGTCGGCGGGGCTTCGTCATCGGTCTGGGGTGGACGAGCAAGAGCGGCTGGCCCGCCTCCACGCTGGAGCCGGTGCGCACCGATGATCGCTGGGCCTGGCAGGTGGTGGGCTTGAACGACCGACGCCTGCCCGCGGTGCACCGGCTGGACCTGCGCCTGGAGCACCGGATCCCCACGCGGCGGGTACGGATCCGCGGCAGCTTCGAGCTCAACGCCGATCTCGGCGGCCGGGTCTTCCTCGAAAACTGCGGCGCCGAGGGACCGGCGTCCGAGCCGCCGGAGTGCCAGGCCCTGACCTTCTGGCCGCCCCTGCGGCCCTGGCTGGGCCTCAAGGTGGACTGGTGAGCCAGCTCGTCAGGGCCCTCCGCGGGGCCCTGCGGGCGCTGGACGAGTCACCGAGCGACGCCCGCCGGCTGCTGGATGCGGTGGGGCCGCGGCTGCACCGGGCGGGACCCGCAGCCCGCATCGCGGCAGGCCTGATCGCCTTCGACGCCCGCCGGTACGACGAGGCGCTGGGCTGGGTGGAGGAGGCGGCGACGGACCCGAGCCCCCTCGGCGCGAGCGCCCTGAGCCAGGCCGCGGCGCTCGCCCGCCAGCTGGGGTGGAACCACCGGGCGATCCGGCTGCTGCGCCAACGCCTCGAGCTGGACCCCACCCACCGGGGCACGCGGCTGCGGCTCGGATCGATCTTCGCCCTGAACCGCAACCATGAGGACGCGGCGCTGGTGCTCGGGCAGGGACCGGTGAACAGCGACGGGGCCCGGCTGCGGGCGGAGATGCTCGTGGCGCTGAACAGCGCGGACGCCGACGCTGCGCTGACGACCTGGGAGCGCGGCCTCCGGTTCCTGGAGCCCGACAGCGCGACGCACCTGGCCTCCCTGCGGGGCCGGCTGGATGGTCCCGAGGCGGCGCTGGCGGTGCTCGCGCGGACCGAGGCGACCCCGGAGGTGCTGGCCCAGCAGGCCCTGTACCTGCTCCGGGCCGGGCGCTACGCCGACGCCGCGAG
>CALAGR010000513.1 GCA_937891735.1 uncultured Pseudomonadota bacterium
GGGCGGCTCGGGAGCGAGCACCGCAGGCGCGGCGGTCGGCGCCTCCAGGAGGCCGGCGTCGCCCGGCACGCCGGTGGCCCGGCCCTGGCGGTTGTTCACCAGCGTCACAGTCACCAGCAGCGACAGCAGCACGGCGATGACGGACAGGGCGATGAGCAGGGGGCCGCGGCTCTTCTTGCGGCGCTTGCGGGACCGCCCGGGGATCGTCTTCTGCACACGCGTCGGCTCGATGCCCCGGGGGGGCCGCTTCTCGCCCCCGTCGGTGGAGAAGAAGTCCGCGGTCATGGCGCCGATGGGAGCGATGGCCGACGACTCCACCAGCTCCAGCGTCTCGTTGTACGGCGTGACGCCTCCGGTGGCTCGGGCGCCCCCCACCGAGTCCACCTCCGTGGAGTCCACCCACTGCCAGCTCTCGTCCGGGTTGGCGGCCCCACCGGCGGCGCCGACCTCGCCGGTCCTGACGCTCAGCGACCGTGGCGGACCGTCGGGGCCGAAGTCCCCGTTGGGGACCTCCGCCGGAAGCAACGTCACGCCGACCTCCTCGAGCCACTCCGCCAGCGTGGGACCCGGAGCCATCTGCCGGCGGATGCTCCGAAGCTCCTTTTCGATCTCCGCCGCGGAGTCGTACCGGTCTTCGGGCTCCTTCTGCATGCACCTGGCCATGACGGGCCCCAGGAGCGGGAAGCGCTCGGCCACGTCGGCCACCCCCTGGGACACCTCGGCGTTCAGGACGGAGTGCATGATGGCGAGGAGGTTGTCGCCGTGGAACGGCACATCCAGCGTGACCATCTCGTGGATGATGCTGCCCAGGGAGAACAGGTCGCTGCGCCGATCCAGGTTCTGGCCCGTCACCTGCTCCGGCGACATGTAGATCGGAGTGCCCTTCGTGACGTCGGCGGCGGTGGTCTTGTACAGGTTGGTGTCGGCCTTCGCGATGCCGAAGTCGAGCAGCTTCACGTCCCCGGCGCGGCTGACGATGATGTTCCCCGGCTTCATGTCCCGGTGCACCAGGTTCATGGGCGCGCCGTCACGGCTCTTGAGCCCGTGCGCGTAGGCCAGACCCGTCAGGATCCCCGCCAGGAGCTCGAGCACGACCGAGCCTGGGAGCAGCTCGTAGGCGCCGCGGACCTTCATCAGGAGCATGTCCAGCGTCCAGCCGTCCACGTACTCCATCGCCAGGTAGTAGTTGCCCTCCACCTGGTTGAACTCGTAGATCTCCACGATGTTCTTGTGCCGAAGCTGCCCTCCGAGGCGCGCTTCGTTGATCAGCGAGCGCACGAGCCGTTCGTCGGCGGTCAGGCGCGGATCGAGCCGCTTGAGCGCGACCTCCTTCTCGAATCCCATCGGACCGGACAGGACCGCCCGATACACCTTCGCCATCCCTCCCTCGCCGAGAAGGCTCACGAGTCGATAGCGTCCGAAGGGGATCCCCTTGGGCATGCGACGGGTCCGGGGGTTTGAGGCCTCTGCGCTGCCCGATTCTACGGGGCTTGGGGGCCCTAGCGCCACCTCCCGGGCCCCCCTCGACCCGGGCTAGGAGGCGCCGAGCAGTCGTTTTGCCGCGTCGCGGGCGAGTCCAGCCGGTTCATCCATCCCCTTGTCGGTGCATGCGGCTGCGATCTTCAACAGGATCTCAGCGGCCTCCGCGGCCCCGCCCGGAGAGGCCTGGAGCGCCTCGAGGCCCGCGCCGAGCCGCGCCGAGACCTCCGGGGCCCCCAGGATCGCCTCGCACAACGCCATCGTCAGCGTCCAGGCGGCCGACAGCCACTCGGGGACGCGACCCGCGTCGCGCAGCGCCTGCAGCCGCGCCTGCCCCTGTCGGGCGTCCCCCGCGAGGGCCTCCACCGTGGCGAGGTTCAGCTCCGCGACGAGGGCCTCGGGCCCTTCCAGGTGGGGGGCCAGCGACACAGCCTCCGCGTACTGGAGGCGCGCCCCGGTCAGATCGCCGCTGGCGCGCAGCAGCTCCCCCAGCTCGTTGTGCGCCCGCGCCTGCATGGGCCGCCGACCGAGGGCCGAGGCCAGCGTGAGGCTCTCCTGCAGGTGCGCCCGGGCGTCCCCCAGGCGACCCGCCCGCCGCTCCGTCCACCCCAGATCGAACAGCGCCGTCACCACGCCGGGGCGGTAGCCGGCGGACCGGGCGGCGTGCAGGGCCGTGCGAAGCAGGTCCAGCGCGGTGGTGAGATCGCCCCGTCGTCCCGCGAGGTAGCCCATCGTGACGGCCACCACGTACCGGTCGTGAGGCGTGCGCACCGCCGCCATCAGCTCGCCGGGATCGACCATCGCATCCGACGGGCGCGGCAGGAGCTCGGACAAGCGGCCCAGGGAGCTCAGGGTGCGCGCGACCTCGCGGGACGCTGCGGGATCCGGCAGGTGCCCACGGTGCAGCGCCAGGGCCTCCTCGAGGGACCCGGCGGCCTCTGTGGCCCGCCCCAACGCGAGCTGGCTGCGACCCAGCGCAGAGAGGGCGCGCGCCCGCAGCGTCGGCTCCTGCGCCTCCAGGGGCAGGCCCAACAGATCCTGGAGCAGGCCGATCGCCGCCTCGTGGTGGCCCAGGAGCTGGTTGCCCGTGGCGCCGCCTTCCAGCGCCCGAGCGAGCACCTCGCCCGTGGCCCCGCTGTCCAGCGACGTGCGGAACAGACGGACCGCGTCCCCCAGCCGGCCGGTCTGCAGCGCCTGGGCGCCGGCCCACGCCGCGGGCTCGGGGAGGAACTCGCGGGCGCCGCACCGCTCCAGCAGCCGCACCAGCGCGGGGGCGAGCTGCACCCGCAGGTCCCGGTCCTGGGCGAGGAGGTGTCTGGCCAGCTCGCGGGCACGCCGTCGTCCGGCCCGGCTCGACACCAGCTCGTCCACGAGGACATCGACCATGACCGGGTGATCGAAGGCCAGGACGTCTTCGCCGCGCCCCTGCTCCTCCTGCAGGACACCCCGGGCCAGCAGCTCGTCCAGGAGCGCGTCAAGGGCCGCGTCCGACAGGTCCACCCCCGCCGCGGGCAGCGCCCCTGCGAGCACCCCCACCGCAAACCGCTCCCCCAGGGCCGCCGCCGCCTGCAGCAGCAGGGCAGCCACCGCCGGGGCCTCGCAGTCCTGCCGGGCACGCTCCAGGCGGTCCTGCATCATCTCCCGCAGGGTGCCGGGCAGCGCGTCCTGCAGGCTGTCCCCCTCCTCCAGCCCGAGGCGGCCTCCGACCTCCACGAGCCGGCCCGTGTCCACGAGGTGGCGCAGCAGGTGGCCCGCCACGAGGGGCGATCCTCCCGACCGCTCCGCGATCCGCGCTGCGGCGGCCCCCGTGAGGGGCAGCACGCTCAGGGCCAGCTCGGTGATCGCCTCGTCCGACAGGGGCGCCAACGCCACGCGCCGCACCACGTCGCCCTCCTGACGAGAGAGCCCGAGCCAGGATCGGGACGCGGACCCGCGGTCATGGCTGGTGGTGCGGGTGGCCAGGACCATCAGCGGGAACGGGTCCACCCGCAGCGCGGCCGCCAGCTGCTCCAGGCCCCGCACCCCCTCCCCGCCGGCCAGATCGACGTCGTCGAGCCACAGCACCACGGGGCGACGCGTCGCCAGGACCCGCAGCGTGCGCTCGATCAGCGCCACCTCCCACCCCGGGTGCAGGACGACTCGCGCGGCCTCGGGGCGCAGCCACCCCAGCAGGGCCTGCTGCTCCTCGGTGGACAGGCCGCCGTGGGGCGGGTCACTGAGGCCGAGGGCCACATGGATCCGATCCCGCAGCGCGTCCCCCCCCAGCGCCCGGGCCTCGAGCAGATCCTCCACCGCGCGCCGAAGCGCGGCGTGGGGGAGGCCGTCCTGGATCGCCGAGCCCCGTCCCACCCAGACCTGCCCCGCCTCCTGCAGCCCCGTCGTGAACTCATCGGCGAACCGGGACTTGCCCATGCCCGGGCGGCCCTCGATCAGCACGACGCGACCGCGCCCATCGAGCACGTCCCGCAGCGAACGGTCGAGCTCGGCGAACTCCTGGTCGCGACCGACGAGAGGGAACAGGGCGGGGAGACGGCGCGCCCGGGACAGCGGAGCCGTCGGCGCCGGATCTCCCGACGCGGCCTCCGCGTCCACGACCGTGGGGTGGGTCCGGGGCCGGGACACCGGCTGGGTGGAGGGCGCGACCACGGCGGGCGCGAACACCGAGGGAGGCCTGGCGATCGCGCGGAGCTCGGCCCGCATGGCACCGGCGCTCTCGGGGCGGTCGGCCGGGTCCTTGGACAGCGCCCGCGCCACGAGCAGCCGCAGCGCGTCGGACA
>CALAGR010000514.1 GCA_937891735.1 uncultured Pseudomonadota bacterium
GAAAACTGTCCCGGGTTGGGGCGCTGGAGCCACCTGAGCGAACCGGATCATCACGTCGTCGGATTGCCCCTGGGGCGTACCATCCGCCCATGAGGCTCCTCGCCACCACCCTGCTGCCCTTGTGCGCGACGCTGCTCGCGTGTCCGACCGAGCCCGAGCCGCCGCCGGCTCCCGACGAACCCATCGCGCCCTACGATCCGCTGCCCCTGGTGGACCCGATGATCGGCACCGGCGGGCTGGGGGGCGAGGTCATCGGCCTCAACCCCGGGGCCACCGTGCCCTGGGGCATGGCCCAGACCGGGCCGGATACGCGCCACAGCACGGGCGGGGCGCCGTCCTTCTATCACTTCGGCGGATACCACTACCGCGACGACCAGATCCTGGCCTTCTCCCACGAGCACGCCAACGGAATGGGGGTCAACGACTTCGGAAACATCGGGGTGCTGCCCCGCACGAGCTGGGACGACGCCTTCGTGTCCGGCGACGCCCGGGCCGCCACGTTCTCCCACGAGCGCGAGCGCGCCCGCCCCGGCTCCTACGCGGTGACGCTGGACGACGACGGGACCGAGGTGGAGATCGCGGCCACCGTGCATGGCGCCTCCCACCGCTACCGGTTCGCCGACACGTCCAGCCCGACCGTCATCCTCGACCTCGGCCACGAGGTGGGGACCGTGGTGGTGGACGCAGCGGAGCTCGAGATCGATCTGGCCGCCGGCACCATCGACGCCTTCCAGAACCTGCAGGGCTCCTACTCGCAGCGGTACGGCGGCATGAAGACCTGGGCCCACCTGAGCGTGGAGCCGGCGCCGATCAGCGCGGGCACCTGGGCCGACGACGACGCCCCGGCTGCTGGGAGCACGTCCGCCGCCGGGACCCACGCCGGGGGCTGGCTGCAGTTCCCCGCCGGGACCGAGGAGGTCGTGCTGCGCGTGGCGCTCTCTCATGTGGATGCGCAGGGGGCGCGGGCCAACCACGACGCCGAGCTGATGATCGACCACGACGCCGTGCTCGCGGCGGCCGAGGCGTCCTGGCGGGACCTGATGGGGGGCGTGCGGGTGCGCGGCGGCTCCGACGAGCAGCGCGTGATCTTCCACACGGCGCTGTACCACGCGTCGCTGTGGCCGAACGTGTTCCAGGACGTGGACGGCCGGTACCGCGGCTTCGACCAGGGGATCCACACCGCGGACTTCACCTACCACTCCAACTTCTCGATGTGGGACACGTTCCGCACCGCGCATCCCTGGTTCACCCTGGCCCTGCCGGACAAGGCCAACGACTTCGCCCGCAGCCTCGTGCAGATGTACGCGGACGGCGGCGCGATGCCCCGCTGGGCCCACGGCCACGGCTACACCGGCGGCATGGTGGGCACGCCGGCGGCGCAGATCCTGGCCGGCACGTGGCTCAAGGGCGTGCGCGACTGGGACGCCGAAGCGGGGTTTGAGGGCTGCTACCGCGCCGCCACGGGTCCGATGCCGGAGGCCGGGCGCGGCGGGATCGAGGCATACCTCGCCAACCGGTTCATGCCGATGGAGGCGGCGGGGGGCAGCGCGTCCCTGGCCGTGGAGTACTCCTGGAACGATCACGCCCTGGCCCGCTGGGCCGACGACCTGGGCAAGGACGCCGAAGCGGCGACGCTGTGGGACATGAGCACCTGGTGGAGCAACCACTGGGATCCGGAGCAGCGCTTCGTGGTCGGTCGGCACGAGGACGGCACCTTCGAGGAGATCCCGGGACCCGAGGTCTGGCTCGACGTGTACGTGGAGGGGGACGCCTGGCACTACCTGTGGCCCGCCCCCCAGGACGTGGCGGGCATGGTCCAGGTGCAGCACGGCGGCGACGTGGACGCCTTCATCGCGCGGCTGAACACCTACTGGGGGCTGGTCCGGCTGGAGGAGGACGACGTCATGCCCGACGACTTCTACTGGCACGGCAACGAGCCCGACATCCACTACGCGTGGCTCGGGTCGCTGGCGGGCCACCCCGAGGCGACCGTCGGTCCGGTCCGCCACGTGATGCAGACGCGATACGACACCTCGGACAGCGGCCTGGACGGCAACGACGACGCCGGCACCCTGTCCAGCTGGTACCTCTTCGCGGCCCTGGGCATCTACCCCGTGGCGGGCACGCCGGACTACGCGCTGGGCAGCCCGATCTTCGAGCGGGCCGAGATCGACCGCCCCGACGGGACCCTGGTCATCGCCGCTCCGGGCACGAGCGCAGATCCGGTGGTGCCCACCCGGGTGACCCTCGGCGGGGTCGACGTCGGCACGGTGATCGACCACGCCGCGCTGATCGCGGGCGGCGAGCTCGTGTTCACCTACGAATAGAGGTCCCATGCCGCACAAGCTCTCGACCCATCCCGCCCACCTCGGCCTCGGCGCGTCCGCGGTGGTCGAACCCCGCTTCACCGGCATCGACTGGTACGCCGGCTACGGCGCGCGCCACGCCGTGGACGGCGTGGAGGGGCGGCTGGTGTCCATGCATGTCTGGCACACGGCCGACGTGGACGCGCCGGCCACCGCGCTGTTCATCACCGCGGGCTGGGGCACCCAGATGCGGGAGCGCTGAGCACGGGGGGAGCTCGTCTTCAGCTCCGACTGGGGCCCGGGCCTCGATTCAGCATCGCCATCATCGTCGCCAGGCTCTCGGGGCTGGTGTAGATGGCGGCGGTCCGGGCCGCGTGCTCGGGGGTCTCGGCGAGGACCCGCTCCAGATGAGGGGCAATCAGCTGGGCCTTGACGTGGGCGTACGCGCTCGCCGGCATCGCGCCGAGGTGGGCGGCGGTCTCGATGGCCACGCGGAGCAGTTCCTCCGGGCTCTCGGCCGCCTCGTGAAAGCTGTTGTTGGCGAGCCCGGCCCGCCAGCCCCAGCGGTGCGCGCCGAGGATCACCTGCGCGAAGTCCCGGCCCATCGTCCAGCGCCCCAGCTCGATGGCGATGGGCGGAAAGCCCGCCCCGAAGGCCAGCTCGTTGACCGCGAACTCGGCGTCGCCCTGCACGACGACGCGGTGGTCGCAGCACAACGCCAGGAAGAGCCCGGCGGCGATGGCGTGCCCGTTGACGGCCGCGACGGTGGGCTTGGTACAGCCCCACAGATCCAGGAAGACGCCGCGCATGCTGCCCATGAAGGCCAGCGCCGCCTCGGATCCCCCCATCAACGCCATCTGCAGGGCCTTGAAGTCCAGGCCTGCCGAAAAGAAGCTCCCCTGCCCCGTCAGCACCAGCGCCCGGACCTCGTGCCGGGCCAGCGCCTCGGCGATCGCGTCGCGGACCGAGGCCATCAGATCCAGGTCGAACGTGTTGGCCTTCGGCCGCTCCAGACGGACGAGGAGCACCCCACCGTCCACCATCTCAGTGCTCAGCATCGCGCCGTTCAGGCCCGCGCGCTCGCCGCCGCGACGGCCCGAAGACCGGCGTCCGAGGGGAACTGGGCCGCCATGAGGAGCACCGCCGTGGCCGCGAAGGGCAGCACCAGCATCGGGTCCTGAGCGAGGAAGCTCGCAACGAGCCCGTAGATCGCTACCGACTCGGCCACCGCGAGGCCGACGATGGTGCCCGTCGCGTACTTCGCCAGGGCCGCCTGCTCGACCTGCTCGCTCCACTGCGGCCCGGCGCCGGCCCCGTCCGCCAGGAACGGCAGCGCGAACGTGCCCAGGAGCATCTTGCGCAGCGGCAGGATCGCGAGCATCGAGAGGCCCGCCATCCCGGCCATGGGGAACAGCAGGGTCGTGTTGGCGACCTGATCGGGATCGGGGTCCATGAACAGGACAAACACCACGACCACGTACACGAAGACGCTCCCGACCAGCGCGCCGGCCACGATCTTCAGCTGCATCAGGTTCTTGACCCCTTCACTCATGTCCGGCCCTCCGAGGCCGAGCCTGCCGCAGCCAGCAGCCGCTCCGCCGCCTGGCGCCCCTCCACCACGACGTTGCCGAGCCCCACACCGGCAAAGGCGTTGCCCGCCAGCTCCAGGCCGGGGATCGCCGCCACGCCCTGCTCGATGCGGCGCACCCGACCGATGTGCCCCAACTCGTACTGCGGCTGGGCGTTGGTCCAGCGGCGCAGGTGGCTGCGCACCGGGTCTTCGCTGACGCCCAGGAGCGCGCGCAGATCCGCCATGGTGCCGATGCGCAGTTCCTCGTCGCCCTTGCCGAACTGGGCCCGACCCAGCTCGCCGCCGATGAAGCCGCGCAGCAGGAAGTGCTCGTCGTCACCCCGGCCGGGATACTTGTTCGTGGCGAAGGTGCAGGCCATGAGGGTGCGGCCCTGCTCCACCGCGGGCACCACGAAGCCGTTGCCCCGGGGCAGGCCAGCCCGCCGGAACGCCGAGCGCCGGAAGAGCATGTTCAGCGTGGCCGTGGAGCTCGTGCGGATCCCCCGGAGCGCGGTCGCCACCGAGGGGGCGTGCGGAGCGAGCAGGGAGGCCGCCACCGTGTGCGGCGTGGCCAGGATCACGCCCTGCACGTCGAGCGACTCGCCGGCCAGCCGCACGGTCCAGCCGCCCTCCCGGCGGTCGATCCCCAGCACCTTCGCGCCGGTGCGCAGCTCTGCCTTCCCATCGAGCGCGGCCACCACCGCCGCCGGGATCGCGGCCATGCCCCGCAGCGGCGTGCGAAACAGCCCGTAGCGCGCCCCCGAAGCCTTCGCGTCGGGCCGCGCCTTCGCCCGGGCCCGCATGCCGAGGGTCAGCGAGCGGTACGTGTCCTCGATGCCGAGCAGGTCCGGCATGGTCGAGCGCAGGGACAGGCGCTCCGGATCGCCGGAGTAGATGCCCGCGATCAGCGGCTGCGCGAGGCGATCCAGCGCCTCCTGGCCCAGCCGACGGCGCACGAACTCCGCCAGCGAGACGTCCTCGTCGTCCGCGTACCGACCCCGAGGCAGGAGCAGGTCCAGCCCCATGCGCAGCTTGCCGGGCCAGCTGACGTGGTCCGTGCGCACGAAGGGCAGGAAGCGCGAGGGCGCCATCAGCTGGAAGCCTTCGGGCAGGGGCAGCAGCCGGTTGCCCTTCGCGATGAGGGCGCCGCCGGTCGACGGCAGGGTCGGCACCAGCTCCACCCCGAGCCGCTCGCACAGCTCGATGGAGGCGGGCTTGGTGATGACGAGGGAGTCGGGGCCCTCCTCGCAGAGCACGTCGCCCCACCTCTGGCTGCGGCACACGCCGCCGAAGGAGTCGCTCGCCTCCAGGAGCACGATGCGGACTGGCTGATCGGCATCGGCCAGCGCAAGGGCCGCGGAGAGGCCCGTCATGCCCCCGCCGACGATGGCGATGGTCTTCATGGATTCAGCGCGCGGTCTGCTCGTGCACGTAGTCGGACACGCGCGCGACGTTGTCCACCGGCGTGGGAGGCAGGATCCCGTGGCCCAGGTTGAAGATGTGCCCCGGCCGCCCCGCGTTCTGGTCCAGGACCCGCTGCACCATGCCCTTGAGCACGTCCCAGTCGGCCATCAGGGCCACTGGATCCAGGTTGCCCTGCACCGGCTGGGCGTCCCCCAGGCGACGGCGACCGTCGGCCAGGGAGGTCTGGAAGTCGATGCCCACCACGTCGCCGCCGGCCTGCTGCATGAGCTCCAGGAGCGAGCAGGAGCCGGTGCCGAAGTGGATCAGGGGCACGTCGGGATGCAGCGCCTTCACCCCGTCGATCATGCGCTTGCTGTGGGGCAGCACGTAGGTGGCGTAGTCCTCCGGGCCCACCGCGCCGATCCACGAATCGAACACCTGCAGCACCTGCGCGCCGGCCTCCGCCTGCCCCGCGAGGTAGGGGATGATGCTGTCCACCAGCTTGCCCATCAGGGCGTGCCAGGCGTCCGGCTCCCGGTACATCAGCGTCTTGGTGTGCAGGTAGTTCTTGCTGCCGCCGCCCTCGCACGCATAGGAGGCCAGCGTGAACGGGCAGCCCGAGAACCCGATGAGGGGCAGGTCCTTCGGCAGCGCCTCCCGCGTGGCGCGCACGCCGTCGAACACGTGACTCAGCTCCTCGGACGGCACGGCGACCCGGATCCGCTCCACGTCGGCCGCGGTGCGCACGCAGCCGCTGAGCTTCGGGCCGTGACCCTTCGTGTACTCCAGCCCCAGCCCCATCGGCATCAGGATCAGGAGCAGATCGCTGAACAGGATCGCCGCGTCCACATGCACGCGCTCGGCCGCGAACCGCGCCGTCTCGGCCATGAGCTCCGGGTCCGCGCACAGATCCAGGAAGCTGACGTTGGCGCGCATCTCCCTGTATTCGGACATGTAGCGGCCCGCCTGGCGCATGAACCAGAGGGGGGTGTAGGGGACCTGTTCGCCGCGGCAAGCACGAACGAAGACGCTGTTTGAGCTGGGATGAGAGATCATGGCGGGGAGGATACCGACTCTCCTTACCGGTTTCCGCCCCGCGCCGTGCAGACCGCAAGAAAGGCCCTCACAAGCCCTGCCCGATGGGCCGGGGCGTGCGGTAGGGTGGCGACATGCACCCTGCCCAGGTCCTTGCCACGGGGGACAGGCGCCACGGCCGCTCGCGCCTCGCCTTCCTCCTCCTCATCCTGCTCCTCGCGGTCGCGATGACCGCCTGCACGCGGCGCGGCGGAGGCGGCGGCGGGAACGACGACGACGACTCCGGCGGCAGCGACGACGACGACGTCGCGGATGACGACGACGACACCACCTCCGGGCCCTGCCAGCCGGAGGGCTCCACCACCTGCTACGGCATCGACTTCATGGAGTGCCAGGAGAGCGCCTGGACCCTGGTCGAGCAGTGCCTGGCCCCGACCCCGGTGTGCCACCCCGAGCAGGGCTGCCTGGCCTGCAACCCCGGCGTGTTCTCCTGCGACGGCAACGACCGCGTGGTGTGCGACGACGACGGGTCCGGCACCAACTTCGTCGAGACCTGCCCCAGCGAGACGCCTTGCGTGGGAGGCGTGTGCCAGGACCCCTGCGCGGTCGCCGCGTCCCAGTACAGCTACCTCGGCTGCGACTTCGTGGCCGTGTCCACCGCCAACATCGTGAGCGCGACGTTCGACAACGACTTCGCGGTGGTGGTGGGCAACCCCGAGGGCAGCCCCGGCGCGGCCACGGTCACGGTGTCTCGGGGCGGCTCGACGGTGACCACCCAGGTGGTGCAGGCGGGCGCGACGGCGGCCATCACGCTGCCGATGGTTCAGGAGCTCAAGGGCGCGACCCAGTCGGTGGTGGCCACCGACGCGGCGTACGAGATCCACAGCACGCTGCCCATCGCGGCCTACCAGTACAACCCGCTGAACTTCGAGCTGAGCTTCGACAACAGCTTCACCAACGACGCGAGCCTGCTCCTGCCGGAGCACACCCTCACGGGCCAGTACATGATCAGCCACTGGCCGACCTTCGGCGTCGGCTCGGGCACGGGCTCCTCGGTGAGCTGGTTCGCCTTCCAGCCGGGGTTCTTCGCGGTGGCCGCGGTCGCTGACAACACCCAGGTCACGATGAACTTCACGGGCCGCACCGCGCCGGGCAACCCGACCCAGATGAACGCCGGGGACTCGACCTCGGTGACCCTGAACCGGGGCGACGTGGCCCAGGTCATGACGTTCTACGAAGCGGCGCCCACGGGCAGCACGTACTGCACCGGCCAGGGCTGGACCCAGACCACGGGCTCCAACCAGGGCAGCGACTGGACCTACTGCCTGGGCACCACCACGGACCTGACGGGCACCACCATCACCGCCACCAACAACGTCGCGGTGTTCGCGGGACACCAGTGCAGCTTCGTGCCGTACGACGCCTGGGCCTGCGATCACCTCGAAGAGATGATGTTCCCCACCGCGACCTGGGGGACGATGTCCGTGATGACGGCGCCGACCCTGCCCGGAGGCGGCGGTCTGGCCCCCACGAAGTACCGGATCCTCGCGCTCGACAACAACACCAGCCTCACGTTCGACCCCGCCGTCACGTCCGCTCCCACCCTCAGCTCCGGCCAGTTCTACGAGTTCGAGACCGACGCGAGCTTCGTGGTGACAGGCAGCAGCCGGATCTACGTGACGCAGACGATGCTCGGCCAGGACGAGCTCGGCACGGCCATCGGGGATCCAGCGATGGGCTCGGGCATCCCGTGGCTGCAGGTGCGCAGCGAGTACGACTTCCTGACCCCCTCCACCTTCACGGAGAACTGGGTGAACGTGGTGGCGCCGTCCGGCGGACAGGTGCTCCTGGACGGCTCGCCCATCTCCGGCTTCCAGGCCATCGGCAGCACGGGCTACGACGTGGCGCGGGTCTCCCTCGGCGCGGGCGGGCACCACATGCAGAGCGGCGACGGCTCCGGGTTCGGCATCACGACCTACGGGTACGCGGCCTACACCAGCTACCTGTACCCCGGCGGGCTCAACTTCCTGCGCTGAGCCTCACATGTTCTGGCCGCCGTCCACCTCAAGGCACTGGCCGGTCACGTGGCGCGCCGCGTCCGAGCACAGGAACGCGACCGCCGCCGCGATGTCCTCGGGATCCGCCAGGCGCCCCAGCACCGTCTCGGCCCGGGCCCGGGCCAGCACGTCCTCGGGCAGCCCGCGGGCCATCTCGGTCAGCACCATGCCCGGCGCCACCGCGTTCACCGTGACCCCCAGGCCCCCCAGCTCGCGCGCGGCGGTCTTCGTCATCGCCACGATCCCGCCCTTGCTGGCCGAGTAGTTCAGCTGCCCGAACTTGCCCCGCAGACCGTTGATGGACGTGATGGTGACGATGCGCCCGCCGGCGATCTCGGAGCCCTTGCGCGCCCGGAAACGCTGACCCGCAGCGCGCACCTGGTTGAAGCAGCCCGTCAGGTTCACGCCGATCACCGCGTCCCAGTCGGCGTCGCTCATCTTCCACAGCACGCCGTCCCGGGTGATCCCGGCGTTGCAGACGACCACGCGCACCGGTCCCAGCCGGTCCTCGGCGGCGCAGAAGAACGCCTCGGTCGCCGCCGCGTCGGAGACGTCGGACTCCTGCGCGTAGGCCCGGTGGCCCTTGTGCGCGAGCTCGGCGACGAGGGCCGCGGCGTTGTCGGGGTCCGCGACGTGGCTGAAGGCGACGGCACAGCCCGCGTCGGCCAGGGCCCGCACGATGGCGGCCCCGATGCCGCGGCTGCCGCCGCTCACGATCGCGACCGATCCCTCTTGTTGGTAGCTCATGCCCCGGTCTACCGGTCGATGGCGCCCCCGTCGATGAGGTCGGTCACCCCGGGCCTGGCCCTCAGCGGCCCTCGGCGCGCTCGAAGCTCGTCACCGGCTTGGGCGCCGGGTCCGGCCACAGCCGGTCCATCGTGTTCGCGTCGAACAGCTCGCCGTTCTTGATGACGTGGCGCAGCGAGTCGGTGTTCTCGATGTCCGCCAGCGGGTCCTTGTCCAGGATCAGGAAGTCCGCCAGCTTGCCCGCCTCGATGGAGCCCAGATCGGCCTCCATGCCCAGGTAGGTGGCGCCGCTGATGGTCGCGGCGTGCAGCGCCTCCATCGGCGTCATCGCCCCCTCGCTGGCCAGGGCCCACAGCTCCCAGTGCGCGCCCAGCCCCTGCAGCTGTCCGTGGGCGCCCAGCGTCACGAGCCCGCCCTTGCGCACGATGGCCGCCGCCGCCGCCGCGATGTCGCGGTGGTACCACTCGTCCTCGGGGGCGCTCAGCCCCGACCGGCGCGCCCGCGGATCCAGCACCGCCTGGGGCGTGAACCGCTGCAGCTTCTCCTTGGCCCACACCGGCTCGCGGTTGAAGAACCAGTTCTCCCCCATGGGTCCGCCGTAGGTCACCAGGAGCGTCGGCGAGTAGCCCAGCCCGGACTCGGCGAAGATCGTGAGCAGGTCCTCGTGCAGGGGCGCCACCGGCAGGGCGTGCTCGATGGACGTGTGGCCGTCCAGGACCATCGTGAAGTTGTTGAACAGGTCGCCGCCGCCCTCGGGCACGACCAGCATGCCCTCCTTGCGGCCCTCCTCCACGATCCACTGGCGCTGGTCCCGGCGGGGCTGCTGGTACGTCTTGACGCTGATCGCCCCGAGCTGCTTCATGCGCAGCAGGTGGCGCCGCGCGTCTTCCCGGGTCTGCACGTCGGAGCGGAACGAGCCCCCGGCGCCGTACAGGATCTCGCCGGTGGAGAAGATCCGCGGCCCCCACATCTGGCCCGTCTCCACCAGCTCGCCGAACGCGAACACGTTGTCCGAGAACGCCGACGGATCGTGGGCCGTCGTCACGCCGTAGGCGAGGTTGGCGAGGTACTGCCAGTGCTGGGCGGGCAGGACGTCCAGCGCCGAGAAGTGCATGTGGGAGTGCACGTCGATGAAGCCGGGCACGATGGTCGTTCCGCTCGCGTCCACCACATGGGCGTCCGGCGGCACGATGACGTCCGCGCCCACCGCCTCGATCCGGTCATCCCGCACCAGGACCGTCGCGCCCTCCAGGATCTCGTCGCCCTTCATGGTGATCACGCGCGCGCCCGTGTAGGCGGTCAGACCGTGGGGCACGGCCCGGGGCCGCTCCAGGACGATGTCGAACCGATCCGAGGGGGGGATCTCCGGCTCCTCGGCGGCGGAGTCGTCGTCGTCGCCGGCGGAGTCGTCGTCGTCGCCTTCGGCCTTCGCGCGCTCCGCCTCCTGCCGGGCCACCTCCTGGCGGGCCTCCTCCCACCCGAGCACGTCGGCGATCAGCAGCCGGTGCACCTGTGGGCCGTAGCCCCAGGTGACCGCGGCGCCGCCCTGGGCGAAGTCCACCCACTCCCCGCTGTGCTCGGACAGCCGCCACCCGGGGGTCGCCGCCACGCCCGCCCCGATGGTGGCAGGGGCCGCCCCCGCCGACGGCACCGCCCCCAGCCAGACGTGGTGTCCGTCCTGGAACGCGACCCAGCGCCCGTCGGGCGAAGGCACGATCTCGGTGGCGTGAGCCACGTTCAACAGGGTCTTGCGGTCGGTGCCGTCCCGGTTCACCGACACCAGGGCCCCGGCGGAGTTGCCTTCGGGATCCGCGGGGGCGGCCTCCGGCAGCAGGATCCGCTCTCCGTCCGCCGAGAACCGCGGCCGCGCGTGCCCGGGCAGCCCGGTGGTGGCCGTCACGATGCGCTCCTGCAGCGTGCGCCCTGCCACATCGAGGATCACCACGTCACTCCACAGCTCATCCCCCAGGTCCACGCCCCGCAGGTGGCTGCCGCTGCCCCGCAGCACGACGATCTCCTTGCCGTCCGGCGAGAACGACGGGTTCGTGAACTTCGGGCCCAGGATCGAGACCCGCTTCGCCTTTCCGGGGCCGCGCGCGGGCATCACCCAGACCGCCCCACCGGCGGCGTCGTCCCAGGACACGAAGGTGATGAAGTCGCCGTCCGCCGACCAGGCCGGGCAGTAGGTCCGATCCGCGTCGACCCCGGCGCCCACCTTCAACGGCGTCGGCTCGCCGTCGGGCAGGCTCATGCGCCACAGCCCCCCCAGGGCGCCGAACAGCAGTTCCTCACCGCTGGGGGAGACCACCGGCCACCGCACCAGGTTCGCGCGCACGGTGTCGTGCACGGGCGAACGCTTCGGCCGCACCGGATCGTGGATGAACGCGTCGATCTCCGCCTCGAAGGGGATCTCGGTGCGCTCCCCGCTCGCCACGTCCACCAGCCAGAAGCGCCCCTGCGCGGTCAGCAGGATCCGGCCGTCGGGGGTCCAGTCCATGCGCGGATACAGGCCGTTGTTGCCGAAGCTCTCCTGCCCGTCGCGGTCCAGCCAGTCGGCCACGGGGCGCCGCGCGCCGGACGCGAGGTCGTAGATCTCCAGGACGGTGTGGGCCCGGACCCGACGCAGGATGGCCAGCGTCTCTCCGTCCGGGGACGGCGTGGGGCGGATCGCGCCGCCGAACTCGCCCGTGAGGGGGCGCATCTGCCCCGTGGTGCGGTCCAGGCGGCCGATCTGCCAGATCCCGGCGTTGGGGTCCTCGTTGTACGCAAAGCGCCCCGGACGCAGCGAGAAGTAGACGAACCGCCCGTCGGGAGACACCGCGGGCTCCATCACGCCCGCCGCCTCCTCCTTCTTCGTGAGCTGCACGCCCGACCCGCCCAGCCGGTGGTACAGCCACAGCTCGTTGGTGCCGATGGAGCTCCGGTCCGTCATGCGCTTTCGGGCCACGAGGTAGTCGCCCTCGGGACTCCAGGCCGCGTCGCGGATCCGCACCGCGGACTCGGTGGTGAGGGCGCGGGGGCGGCCGCCGTCGGAGTCCATCAGCCAGATGTTGTTGTTGTTGCTCCGATCCGAGGTGAACGCGACCGTGGCGCCGTCGGGCGAGTAGCGAGGCTCGGCGTCCCAGGCGGCGCCGGTCGTCAGTCGCTTCGCCGTGCCGCCGCTGAGCGGGAGCTCGTACAGATCACCGGCCAGGTCGAAGACAAATCGTTTTCCGTCGGGGTGCACATCGACGGACATCCAGGTGCCGGTCTGGGTCGTGAAGCGGATCGCGTGACCGGGGCCGTGCACGTCCTCGATGTCCCAGGACGCCTCGCCGTCGTCCGTCGCGGCGGGAGAATCGGTGGACGACGCGGTGCCCGCGCCGGGCAGACAGACGACCCAGGCGAGCAGGCAGGGCAAGGCGATGATGGATGGCGAAACCGAACGTGCGCGGATCATTGGTCCTCCCGGGGAGCGGGGGAGCTTACTCTGCGCACCGTGAGCCAGACGCGACCTTGACCGAGGGTGGCGCCGACTGTATTAAGCGCCCCGCCCTATGGTGCCGTGTCACCTGGGTTCGGGGAATTGGAGCACGGGGGCGGCGTCCTGGCAGGACGTTCGCGCGCGTGAAGAAGAAGGCGATGAGGGCGAGGTATGGTGTGCCCGTGGGAGATCGACCCGCGGGATGGTGGCTGCTGACCGGATCGCTGTTTGCGATCGGGATCGGGACCGCCATGCCCGCTTCCTGGGCCGCTACGAGCGCGCCCGACGCCTTTGGCTACACCTGGCGCGACGGCGCCGATGGGCCGACCTACAACTACGAGTTCTCGACGTCCCCGGTGTTGTTCGGCTTCGGCGACGACGAAGCGCGCGCGGTCGATCTGCCGTTCCCCTTCGAGTTCTACGGCCAGACCTACAACGCGATCCAGATCCAGAGCAACGGCGGCGTCACCTTCGGGGGCTCCAACGTGCTCGAGGCCAACCACAGCTGTCCCGTGGACTCCCAGCCGGATCGGTCGCTGCTCGCCTTCTGGATGGACCTGGATCCTTCGGCCGCGGCGGGCTTTGAGGGCATCTACTTCGACACGAAGGGGAGCGCGCCCACGCGCATCGCCCTCATCGAGTGGTTCCAGGTCGAGCGGTACCAGAGCACCGGCAACGACACGAACTCCGCGGTGTTCGAGATCAAGTTGTTCGAAGCGGACAACCACATCGAGGTCCACTACAACGACGTCGACTTCAGCGGCTCGGACTTCGATGACGGCGCCGCGGCGGTCATCGGTCTGGCCCGGCCCGAGGGCGCCCTGATCTACTCGTGCAACACCGGCTCCGTCACGGGGAACACCGCGCTGGGGTTCTACCCTCCGGCGTGCGTGGACGACGACGGCGACGGCTTCTGCGCGTCCCAGGACTGCGACGACGACGACAACTCCGCCTACCCCGGCGCGGCAGAGATCTGCGACGGAGTGGACAACGACTGCAGCGGCGCTGCGGGGGCGGGCGAGGTCGATCAGGACAACGACGGCTGGATGCTGTGCGAGAACGACTGTGACGACACCGATCCCGACCGCTACCCGGCGGACCTGGACGGCGACGGCTGGTCGCCCTGCCTGGGGGACTGCGACGACACCGATCCCGACATCAACGACGTGGACAACGACGGCGACGGCCTGTCCGGCTGCGCGGGCGACTGCGACGACACGGACGCGAGCCTGAACCAGCACGACGAAGACGGCGACGGGCGCACCCCCTGCGAGCAGGACTGCAACGACCTCGACGACTCGATCTACTTCGGTGCGCCCGAGATCTGCGATGGGCTCGACAACAACTGCAACGGGGACGTGGACGAAAACCCGAACTGCGACGACGACGACGACGACGACGCGACCGTGGACGACCTGATCGCCTACGGGTGCTTCCTTCAGTGCGACCAGCAGGGCGCACGCCCCACGTCCCCGGCCTTCGGCTGGCTGGCGTTCCTTGGGCTCGGCGTGCTTTGCTGGTCCCGAAGGGGTCGAGGGGAGCCAGCCGCGTGAAGCTGCCCATCCAGTTGGATCGCTACACGCTCGTCGAGCCCATCGGGGCCGGCGCGTTCGGTCGCGTCTATCGCGCCGAGGTCCGCGGAGACATGGGCTTCGTGTCCGACTTCGCGGTCAAGGTGCTGGACAGCAACGTCGTCGCGATCAACCCCAACGTCGCGGCGCAGATGGCCGACGAGGCCCGCCTCCTCAGCCAGCTCGACCACCCGAACATCGTCAAGGTCATCGACTTCAAGCACGTCGATCACTTCGTGCTCGGCGACGTGTACATGATGGTCTTGGAGTTCGTGCGCGGCGTGGACGTCGCGGAGGTGCTCGAGAACATGGCCGGCGCGGAGGCGCACATCCCCGCCTCCGCGGTGCTGCACCTGGGCCTGATGGTCGCCGACGCGCTGACCCACGCGCAGTCCATGACCACCCGGGACGGCAACCCGCTCTCCCTGGTGCACCGGGACCTCAAGCCTCACAACCTGATGGTGAACTTCCGGGGGCAGGTCAAGATCCTGGACTTCGGGATCGCCAAGGCCCAGTCGGCGCGCATGGCCGCGGCCACCCAGGAGGGGCAGACCAAGGGCACGGTCTTCTACATGAGCCCCGAGCAGCTCGCCGGCGAGCAGCTGGACGGGCGCTCCGACCTGTACTCGCTGGGCACGATCCTGTTCGAGCTGCTCCTCGGACGCCGCCTCCTGGACGTGGAGGTCAACACCCCGGCAGACCTCGCCCGGGCCATGCACACGGCCTTCGAGCTCGACGTCGAGGCGCGCCTGAGCGTGCTTCAGGCGCACCTGTCCACCGGCAAGAACGGCGACATGACGCCGGAGGCGATCGAAGGGTGGCTGGCGCTGCTGCGGGCGGTCCTGCAGAAGGACGCGCGCTACCGGCCCGACCACGCCCGCGTCTTCGCCGAGCAGCTCGAGTGGCTGCGCAGCCGCCATCCCACCGCGTCCTCCGAGAAGGACTTCTGGGTGCGCGTCGTCGAAGAGACCGCGAGCGCGCGCGCCGCACGCGGGGGGCCGCGCATGCCGCCTCCGCCGCGTCCGGCCCGGCGGCGCAAGTCCCAGACCGTGGACGAGCTGCCCATCGACATGAGCCTGACCGAGTCCGCCCAGGACTTCTTCGGGATGGAGAGCGGCGGGATCGCCGAAGCGGCCCCCACCACCATTCCCCACGCCGAAGTGCCCATGACCCGGGCCATGTCCTCGGTCAGCGGCACCGTGCGCTCCTTCGGCTCGCAGCAGGTCCAGCAGATCAGCCCCCTGACCGAGGTCCTGCGGAACATCGGGCAGGAGGCCACCCAGCGCATCCAGAACAGCGCCGACTCGATGACCGTGCCCCCCGTGGCCCGGCCCAAGACACCGAAGCTGCGGCCGAAGGACGATCCGAGCATCGTCGAGGCCCCCACGGTGGAGACGCCGGCCGTCGTCAAGAAGAAGAAGACGTCGAAGG
>CALAGR010000515.1 GCA_937891735.1 uncultured Pseudomonadota bacterium
GCTGGGGCGCGAGCTGCGCGAGCAGGACGGCATCCGCTGGGCGGTCCTGCCCTCGGACGCGGGGCGGGTGGAGGTGGCCCTGTGCCCCCATGCCGACCTGTGGGGAGCCTGGCAGGTCCTGTGCACCGGCAGCGAGCCCCACGTCCTGGCGCTGCGGGGGCGCGCCGACGGGCTGGACGCCGACGGGCTGCGCCTGGGGGGACAGACCGTGCCGTGCCCCGAAGAGCAGGCGGTGTACGCCGCCCTGGGGCTCCTGGTGACCGCCCCCGAGCGGCGGGAGCAGGACGTGCCCCTGGTCGGCGTGGGGGTCGCGCGACCGGCCCTCATCCGTCGGGGCGACCTGCAGGGCGCGCTGCACAACCACACCACCGCCAGCGACGGGGTGCACAGCCTGGTGCAGATGCGCGCCGCGGCGGAGGAGCTGGGGCTGTCCTACCTGGGCATCAGCGAGCACAGCCAGACCGCCGCGTACGCCGGGGGCCTGCCGCCCGCGGTGCTGCTCGAGCAGGTGGCGGCCATCGCGGCGCTGAACGCCACCCCCGGCTGCACGCTGCTCAGCGGGATCGAGAGCGACATCCTGCGGGACGGATCCCTGGACTACGACGACGACGTGCTGGGCGCCCTGGACGTGGTGATCGCCTCGGTGCACAACCGGTACGGCCAGGGGCCCGAAGACACCACCCGCAAGATGGTGGCGGCGGCGCGCAACCCCCTGACCCACGTGATCGGCCACCCCACCGGGCGGCTGCTGCTGGGGCGACCGCCCACGGAGTACGACGTGGTCGCGATGCTGGACGCGGTGGCGGAGCGCGGCGCCGCCGTCGAGCTGAACTGCCATCCCCAGCGGCTGGACCTGAACGAGCGCTGGCTGGCGGAGGCCAAGGCCCGGGGCGTGCTCGTGTCGATCTCGGCGGACGCGCACTCGGCGCAGGGGCTGAGTCACCTGCAGTACGGCATCGACATCGCGCGGCGCGCCGGGCTCACGGCCGACGACGTGCTCAACTGCAAGCCGTTGCAGGCCCTGCGGGAGTGGCTATGCTCCTGACCTGCGCACCCGCAGCCCCTCAGGAGAGCCCATGATCCGAACCATCACGATGACCTTTGCCGCCGTCCTCTTCCTCGCCGTCGGGGCGGGCTCCGCGCTGGCCTGCGACGGGCACAAGGCCCCGGAGACCACCACCGCGAGCGTGGCCGTGCCGGCCGACGCCCAGCTGGTCACCCTGCGCATCGAAGACGCGACCTGTGGCAGCTGCGTGCTGCCCATCCGCGAGCAGCTGACGACCCTGACCGGCGTCATCAAGGTCGAAGGCAGCGAGGTCGACTACAAGGACGTGCTCGTCACGTTCAACGGCAAGGTCACCAACGACGACCTGATCGCGGCGGTCAAGAAGGCCGGCTTCACCGCGATCGTCAAGGTCGTGGCGCCCGACAAGAAGAACTCCTGAGCTGAGCCCGCGCCCCGGCGCGGACCGACGACGCCCTGGGCCTGTCCCGGGGCGTCGTGCTTGGGGCTCAGCGGTGCTGGGCGCGCCACTCCTCCCAGGCCTGCCGCAGGGCGATCTCCTCGTCGCGGATCACGCCGTCGGCGCCGATCACGAGCTCGATGACCCACCCGAACAGGTCCCACAGCCCCGGGTCCACCTTGGCGACCTGCTTCATGGCCGCTTCGAGGCTCGGGGGATGGTTGCGCAGCCGGGTGATGCGCCCCTTGAGGTGGGGCGGCATGCCGCTGGTGGCGGCGTCCGCGACAAACCCGTCGATCTCGGCGAGCTCGCTGCCGGCCACGTGCCTATCGCAGAACGCGGCGGCCATGCCCACGGCGAACAAGGCGATGACCAGATCGCAGCGGGACCGGGTGGTCGTCAGGGCGGCCTCGGCCGCGTCCAGACCGCGCTGGAGCTCCGCTCGCATCGAAGTGACCGCTGCCCGCTGCCCGTTGGTCATCTGAGGCCTCCCCTGCCCACCGGCGGGGACAGGCTAGCGGTGTTTCACCCTGAAGCCGATCTGTCACACCCCCGAAGGGGCGGGGTGAAACATGGCGACAACGCAGGCCAGCGCTGCGTTCCCGGGCAACCACAGAAGCTGGCACGATGGTTGCTCTACTGCGGGACATTGCAACCAGGTCCCACGGACCGCCGACCGGAGCCCGCCATGAACCGTTCCTTCCAAGCCGCCCTCCTTGTGTCCCTCCCCCTGCTCTCCCTGCTCGCCGGGTGCCCCGCGGGATCCGGCGGCCCCTTCGCCGGCGGCAACGGCAACGGCGGCAACGTCAACGGCGGCGGCAACCCCGACGGCGTGGGTGGCGTGGGCGGCGACGACGTCGGCGGCGACCAGCCCGGCCTGTCGATCCACGAGGACGAAGTGGGCCCTGACGGCTGCACGCTGGTCACCCTGGACCCGTCGGCCTGGGCGCCCCTGCACGGCTCGTACACCGGCGGCGCCGATCCCTTCTTCCACCTGCACACCAACGAGGACGTGCTGTTCTTCGGCGCGGAGCTCTACACCGAGTACGGCGCGGGGTGGACCGGCCAGACCGGCACGTTCGCGCCCGACTGCGGCGCCAACGGGCTGTGCGTCTACCTCGTGCCCGACGGGCAGACGGTCACCCAGGCGGTGGCCGGCGACGTGGACGTGATCGCCCTGGAGCAGGTCGGCGGCGTGTTGCAGCGCCCCGCGGAGGTGACGTTTCGCGACATGACCTTCGTGGGCACGGACGAGCCCGACGTCTGCTTTCACGTGGAAGAGGTCACGCTCGCCGTGCAGTGAGGCCGCCGAGCCCGCCGAGCCCCTAACGCCGGTCCGCCGCGATCACCGCGACCCCACCTTCCTTCAAGGCCCTGCGCGCCGCAGCGTTCCGGGCCGGCACATCGGACAGTCGGATGTGCGTCGCGTCCGCGGGCATCTGGCCCCAGGTGGGATCGACGGGCACCCAGACCCCGTCCAGCGCCACCTCGGCCCAGGCGTGGCCTCCGAACGCCCCGAGCGACTCCACCCACATCAGCCCGTTCGCCTCCCGGGCCGGGATCCCCGCCCGCCTCGCCATCGCCACATACAGCGCCGCGTGCTCGGTGCAGTCCCCCCGTCGTCCGTCGATCACCGCGGCCAGATCGAGGGGCTCGGCGCGCCGGTCGTCGGTCAGGTAGTCCCGCACGAAGACCGTCAGCAGCCGCGCAGCATCGGCCTGGTTGACCCGCCGGGGCAGGGCCAGTCCCACGAGCTGGCCCACCCGCTTGCCGGCCCCCGGATCGACGTCGAGCGCCGCGGCGGCCTCCTGGGCCGTCACCGGCACCCGCGCGCCGGCAGCGATCTCCAGCTCCCACCCGTCACCCACGGACACCAGCCGCCCCGCCGAGGCCGGGAGCAGCGCCGCCGCCGCCGCCGGCACCGACAGGACCAGCCGGGTCAGCTCCCAGGCCCTCGACAAGTCCCCGGACCGCAGCGGCACCAGCGCGTCCAGGAACAGATCCACCGCCACGTCGAGCGCCTTCGCCGTCGCTTCGTCCTCCAGCCGCAGATCGACCTCCCCGCCCTGCACCGCGAGGATCCGGCCCTGCTGGTCGTAGCGGGTGATGGTCGCCCCTCCGCCGCCGTCAAAGGACGCCAGCGAGTACACGGTGGTCTGCACCGCGTCCACCACGGTGTGCGTGACCCCCACCACCGTCGCTTCGGCGGGCCGCACCACCAGCGCCGTCGGATCCAGGCGCGCCGTCGCCACCACCTCCCCCAGGGCCGGGCCCGACGCCACCCACCGCTCCAGGGCCAGGAAGCGCGCCAGCGTGTACTCCCCCAGGTCCGCAGGCTGCACCTGCTCGCGCTCGAGCCCCCGCTTCGTGCTCGCGATCCAGCCGCTGCCGCCGGGCCCCGCCCGCACCCCGCGGCGCTCGGTCACCTCCCCGCGGGTGGTCCTGGACTCGTAGTCGAGCAGGCGGTGCGGCGGCGCGGCGTCGAAGCGATGCACCGTGTCGAGCTCGGTCCGGTGCTCCCGGCCCTGGGCGGCGGTGATCGTGACCGCGTGGCCCTCGGCGATCAGCGCGTCGGCGCCTCGCCACTGGCCCCGGGAGAACCGGCTCTGCAGCGAGCCCACCTTCACGCCGTCGCGGTACAGCCCGTACCAGCGGGACCCGATCTGCTCGTCGAACACCGACACGGCCGGATCGGGCGCCGCCTGCGCCCCCAGCAGGGCCAGCACGAGGGCGAGCACCAGCAGGCGAGCCGCCCCCGGGGACCTGGCGATCCGCTCCTGCCGCATCGACCCTCCAACGACTCCGCGGGCTACTGCGGGGGTCGCTCGCCGCCGTCCCAGATCTTCAATGACTGCTGCATCGAAAACGACCACGCCATCATGTCCAGGTCCTCGCAGAGCGCTTCGATGTACTCCACCCCGTATCCGTAGGACACGAACAGACCGGACGTGACCACGGCCTGCTCTGGGTACAACACCCCGATGTCCAGCCCGTTCCAGCTCGGCACCTCGTACTCCATCGCCAGGACCTCGAGCAGACCACAGCTGGACTCCACCAGCTCGCCGCCGCAGGCACCCGGCAGCGCGGAGAATCGCGCAGCCCAGTCCGGGATGAACACCTCGGTCTGACCGACCACGTAGGCGCTGGCGAAGTGGAACGCGTCGCCGAACGCCTCCACCGCCAGGACGTGGTCGCCGCCCCACGACCCCAGCCCCGGCTGCGACCAGTACACCCGCCCCTCGCCGGCCACCCCCGACAGCAGCGCGACCTGGTCGCCCAGTCGCCACACGGACGTGACCCCCGCCGCCGACACCAGGGTCAGCGAGCCCAGGTCCTCGTCCACCGTGATGGTGCCGTCCACCCAGACGCCGTCGATGTCTGACGGCCCGCTGGCCCAGGCCACGGAGCTGCCCTCGTTCGAGCAGTCCGGGCCGACCACGTCGTCGTCGTCTCCCCACGTGGAGTCGTCGTCGTCCGCCCAGGTCGTGTCGTCATCGTCTGCGGCGGTCGTGTCGTCGTCGTCCACGGCGGTGGCGTCGTCGTCGTCGACCGGGATCGGGTTGTTCAGGGAGGGAGCGCAGCCGGCTCCGGCCAGGACGAACATGAAGATGAGGGCGATGAGCTCGAACACGGAATCCTCCAGGCGGCTGGCGCTCACCTTTGCACGGACCGCACCACGGCTTGGGGCGACCGCGCTCCTATACTGCGCGTCCCCCGGAGATCCCATGCGAATTGCCTGCCTCATCGTCGTCTGCGCCGCCCTCCTGGCGTGCGGACCCACCCCGCAGCCAGCGCCTACCGACCCCACCCTGGAGCCCGCTTCCGCGAGCACGCTCCCCCCCTCGATCGCCCCCGTCGCGGCCCGCAAGGACCACGCCCTGACCGCCCACGGGCACACCCGCAACGATCCGTACTACTGGCTCCGCGACCGGGAGGACGAAGAGGTCCTGGCCTACGTGCGGGCCGAGAACGCCTTCAAGGACGCGGCCCTGGCCCACACCGCGGCGCTGCAGCAGACGCTGTTCGACGAGATCACCGGCCGCATCAAGCAGGACGACAGCTCGGTGCCGTACCTGCTCGACGGATCCATGTTCTACAAGCGCTTCGTGCAGGGCGGGGAGTACCCCATCTTCGCGCGGCGCCCCGGTGACATGCAGGGCGCAGAGCAGATCCTGGTGGACGGCAACGCGCGGGCCGAGGGGAAGGACTACTTCGCCGCCCAGGAGCCGAAGCTCAGCAGCGACGGCGTGATCGCGGCCTGGGCCGAGGACCACGTGGGCCGCCGGATCTACACCATCTTCTTCCGGGATCTGGTGACCGGGGAGCTGCTGCCGGATCGACTCGACAAGGTCACCGGAAACATGGCCTGGGCCACCGACGGCAAGACCCTGCTGTACGCCCGCCAGGACGGCGAGACCCTGCGAAGCCACCAGATCTACCGCCACACCCTGGGCACCGATCCCGCGACCGACCCCCTCGTGTTCGAAGAGACCGAGGACACCTTCAGCGCCTACGTGTGGCGCACCAAGGACAAGAGGTTCCTGGTCATCGGCAGCTTCCAGACGGTGTCCGCGGAGATGCGGATCCTGGACGCGTCCACCCCCGACGGCGACTGGGCGGTGTTTTCGCCCCGGGAGCGGAACCACGAGTACTCGATCGCCCACAAGGGCGACCACTGGTACATCCGCACCAACCGGGACGGC
Source organism: uncultured Pseudomonadota bacterium (assembly GCA_937891735.1). GTDB lineage: Bacteria > Myxococcota_A > UBA796 > UBA9615 > UBA9615 > JAGSHC01. The sequence continues at coordinate 6,167 of CALAGR010000515.1, forward strand.
GCCACCAACTTCAAGCTCATGCGCGCGCCGGACGGCGCCACGGACTCGTGGGAGGAGGTCATCCCCCACCGGCCCGACACCTTCCTCGAGGAGTTCGACGTCTTCGCCGACCACCTCGTGCTGACCGAGCGCAGCGAGGGGCTGCCGCGGCTTCGGGTGCGACGCTGGGACGGCTCCGACGACTACTACGTGCCCTTCGCCGATCCGACGTACGCGGCCAACGTCGGCACCAACCCGAGCCTGGACAGCGCCACGCTGCGCTTCGACTACACCTCGCCCACCACCCCCCAATCGGTGTTCGACTACGACATGAACACCCACGTCGTGGAGCTGCGCAAGGAGCAGCCGGTCCTGGGAGGCTTCGACAAGAGCCACTACACCGCCGAGCGGCTGTGGGCCACGGCCAGCGACGGCACGGCGGTCCCCATCTCGCTGGTCTATCGCGCGGATCTCGGTCCGAAGAGCGGGCGACCCACGGTGCTGTATGGCTACGGCAGCTACGGGTTGTCGATGGACGCCACCTTCAACTCGGCGCGGCTGTCGCTCCTGGACCGGGGGTTCGTGTGGGCCATCGCCCACATCCGCGGCGGCGAGGAGATGGGCCGCCCCTGGTACGACGACGGCAAGCTCCTCAAGAAGAAGAACACCTTCACCGACTTCATCGCGTGCGGTGAGCACCTGGTGGACCAAGGCTGGGCCGACCCCGAGCGGCTGTACGCGATGGGCGGGAGCGCCGGCGGGCTGCTGGTCGGCGCGGTGCTGAACATGGCCGCCGAGCTGTGGGACGGCGCCATCGCCCAGGTCCCCTTCGTGGACGTCATCACGACGATGCTGGACGACACCATCCCGCTGACCACGTCGGAGTACGACGAGTGGGGCAACCCCAACGACAAGGAGGCGTACGACTACATGCTCAGCTACTCGCCCTACGACAACGTCGAAGCGAGGGCGTACCCCGCGCTGCTCGTCACCTCGGGACTCCACGACAGCCAGGTGCAGTACTGGGAGCCCACCAAGTGGGTCGCCAGGCTGCGGGCGAGGCGCACGAACGACGCCACGCTGCTGCTGCACACGAACATGGACGCGGGCCACGGCGGCAAGTCGGGCCGCTTCGCCCGGTACCACGAGGTGGCCCTGGAGTACGCGTTCCTGCTCGACCAGGCGGGCCTCGTGGTCAAGGGCCTGAAGTGATGGAGCCCAGCACCCCCGTTCCGCCCCGGGTCCGCGCCGACTCGCCCAACCCCATCACCGATCTGCACCGGTACCGGGAGCACCACGGCCGCGCCACCGCCGATCCGGACGGGTTCTGGCTGGCGGAGACCCGGCTTCACGTGGCGTGGCAGACCCTGCCCACCGTCGGGCTGCAGGGCAGCTTTCACGACATCGCGGAGGGGCCGCTGAGCTGGTTCGCGGACGGCACCCTGAACGTGACCGAGTCGTGCCTGGACCGCCACCTGGAGGACCGCGGGGACAAGGTCGCGATCCTGTGGGAGGGCGACGGGGGGGAGGTCGTCCGGCTGACCTACCGCGCGCTGCACGAGCAGGTGTGTCGGGCGGCGTCGGCGCTGCGGGATCTGGGGTTGCGCAAGGGCGAGCGGGCCATCATCTACATGGGCATGGTCCCCGAGGCGGCGATCGCCATGCTCGCCTGCGCGCGCATCGGGGCGATCCACTCGGTGGTGTTCGGGGGGTTCTCGGCGGAGGCGCTGCGGGACCGGATCCGCGACTGCGGCGCGGAGATCCTCATCACCCAGGACCAGGCGCTGCGGGGCGGCAAGACCATTCCCCTCAAGCAGACCGCCGACGCGGCGTGCGAAGGCGAGTCCCACATCAAGAAGGTGCTCGTGCTGCAGCGCACCGGCGTCAAGGTGGGCTGGACCCCGGGCCGGGATGTGTGGTGGCACGACGTGGTGCCCACCGCAGATCGCGATCACGAGGCGGTGCCCTGCGACGCGGAGCACCCCCTGTTCGTGCTGTACACGTCGGGCTCGACGGGCAAGCCCAAGGGCCTGGTGCACACCTGCGGCGGCTACCTGACCTGGGCGCAGTACACGCACCGCACCGTGTTCGACCTGCGGGAGGAGGACGTGTACGCCTGCGTGGCCGACGTGGGCTGGATCACCGGCCACACCTACATCGTGTACGGCCCGCTGGCCAACGGCGCCACGACCCTGATGTTCGAGTCCACCCCCACCTACCCCGACGCGGGGCGCTACTGGGACATGGTGGAGCGCCACAAGATCACGATCCTGTACACCGCGCCCACGGCGATCCGGGCCCTGGCGGCCCAGGGCGACGCGTTCGTGACCCAATACGACCGCAGCAGCCTGCGGGTGCTGGGCACGGTGGGCGAGCCCATCAACCCCGACGCCTGGCGGTGGTACTTCGACGTCGTCGGCGAGGGGCGCTGCACCATCGTGGACACGTGGTGGCAGACCGAGACGGGAGGGATCTGCATCTCCCCCATCGCCCCGGCGACGCCCACCCGAGCCGGCTCCGCGACGCTGCCGCTGCCCGGGATCCTGCCGGCCCTGCGCACCCCCGAGGGGCGCGTGGTCTACGGCCCGGGCCAGGGCCTTTTGTGCATCGAGCAGCCCTGGCCGGGCCAGGCGCGCACGGTGTGGGGAGACCACGAGCGCTTCGTCGGCACCTACTTCGGGATGTTCCCCGGCGTGTACTTCACCGGAGACGGCTGCCGACGGGACACGGACGGGTACTACTGGATCACCGGCCGGGTGGACGACGTGCTCAACGTGGCGGGGCACCGCATGGGCACGGCGGAGTTCGAGTCGGCCCTGGTGAGCGCAGACCAGGTGGCCGAAGCCGCCGTGGTGGGCTACCCGCACCCCATCAAGGGCCAGGGCGTGTACGCCTACGTGGTGCTCCAGCCCGGGGCGCCCGCCACCGACGACCTCGACGCGCAGCTCAACGCCTGCTGCCGCGCCGCCATCGGCGCCCACGCGCGCATCGACCGGGTGCAGCTGGTGCCGGGGCTGCCCAAGACCCGCTCGGGCAAGGTCATGCGCCGGATCCTGCGCAAGATCGCCGAAGGCCAGGGCGACCAGCTCGGAGACGTCAGCACCCTGGCGGATCCCAGCGTCGTGGACGCGATCCGCGCCGGCTGGGTGGACGAGTAGTCAGCCCCCGGTCAGGGGCACGCGGGATCGTCGGCGATGTCGCTGGCGGATCGGGGCACGAGGCTGCCTCCGGGCACCCGGTCCCCGCCGAAGTTCGACCAGGAGAAGTCGACACACCAGGGCTGCCCGTCGTCGCAGGGCACGCAGCCGACGGTTCGATCCCCGAAGCAGAACGAGTCGCCGGGGGGGCTGAAGTCGTCCGCGAGCTCGCGCGTGTCCAGGGTGAACGCCATGCGGGCGCTGCCGATCCGCTGCCCGTCGGGCCACAGCATCCCAGAGAACGTCAGATCCTGCAGCGTCACCACCGCGTAGCCCAACAGGACGGCCACGTCGGCGGGGCCGAACTCCAGGAACGGGTCATCGAAGAGGCCGGGCTGGTCGTCCCCGGTCCCCACCACCCCGTCCGGACCGGCCGTGGGCGCGAAGGTCGGCACGCACAGGTCCTGCTCCGAAGTGGGCCCCTGGGCCCACTGCCCGCTGCCGATCCCGACGTGCAGCACGCCGTCGGCGAGGCGGCTCTCGGGGCTGATCGACACGAGCATGGACGCGTTGGAGACGTAGAAGCTCATCCAGAAGCCCAGCCCTTGCGGCTCATACCGGGTCCAGGCGGCGTCCCCGCTCATGTCCACCAGGAACTGCGCGCCGGGCAGGGCTGTGGGCACGGCCAGCGGCGCCCCCAGCTCACCGGTGGTGAAGCGCCAGGACACGGGCTCGATCTCGTCGGACGAGAACGTGGCGTAGTACCCGGTGCTGCGCGCCAGGGGCGGATCCGGCACCACGGTGATCCCCCAGGGCCCCTCCTCCGGCCCCGCCCCCCATTCCCCGCTCGCCTCCACCAGCGGCGCAGACACGGGGACCGACTGTCCGTCCAGCGTGTGCACCGACAGCCTCGGATCCGTCGGGATCAGGTCGAGCCCCAGCCCCAGCCTCGGGGCATAGACCTCCACCGCGTCCCGAGCCGGCCGGAACCACAGCACGTTGCCGGGGAGCAGCGCCTCCGCCGACGACATCGGTGGCGGCTCGAACGCGGGCTCCGGACAGCCCATCAGCAGCGTCGCCGCGAAGATCCCCAACCCCATCCTGCTCATGCGCTTCCCCCGCCCCGCCGGCCCCACTCACCAAGACCCGGCCCACGCTAGCGCCTCAGGAGCGGCGCTGTCATCCTGCGGCCCATGCGCTACCTGCACACCATGCTGCGCGTCCTGGACCTGCCGGCGGCGCTGCGGTTCTTTCAGACCCTGGGCCTGCGGGAGACCCGTCGCAAGGAGGCGCAGCAGGGCCGCTTCACCCTGGTGTTCCTGGCCACGGCGCCCGGCGAGCCGGAGCTCGAGCTGACGTGGAACTGGGACCAGACCGAGCCCTACGACGGGGGCCGCAACTTCGGGCACGTCGCGTACGAGGTGGACGACGTCTACGGGCTGTGCGAGCGGCTCGCGGCCAGCGGGGTGACGATCCTGCGCCCGCCCCGGGACGGGCGCATGGCCTTCGTGCGCTCGCCCGACGGCATCTCCGTGGAGCTGCTCCAGAAGGGCGTCGCCCTGGCCCCGCGTGAGCCCTGGGCGAGCATGCCCAGCACCGGCACCTGGTAGCCGCTCCGTGAGCACGCCGGCCCGCGAGCCGGTGATCGTCACCGGACCCTTCGTCCGCCTGTGGATCGCCCACTTCATCCAGGCCCTGGGCTTCAGCTCGATGCTGCTGCTGCCCCTGTACCTGGACTTCCTTGGGGCCTCGCGCGCCGAGATCGGCGCGGTCATGGCGTCCGCCTCGGTGGGGGGCCTGCTCGCGCGGCCCCTGGTGGGCTGGGCCCTGGACACCATCGGACGCAAGCCGGTGCTCGTCGCGGGCACGCTCCTGCTGGTGGGGGGCATGGGGCTGGTAGCGGCCGTCGATGCGGTGGGCCCGATGGTGTACGCCATGCGGATCCTGACGGGCCTGGGCACGGGCACGCTGTTCACCGGCTACTTCACGCTCGCCGCGGATCTGGTGCCCGAGGAGCGGCGCGCCGAGGGCATCGCCCTGTTCGGCATCTCGGGGCTGACCCCGCTGCTTGTGAACCCCTTGACCGATCTGCTCGGGATCGATCCGCCCCAGCTGCGCTGGTTCCTGCCCTGCGTGGGGGTGTTCATCCTGGCCTCGCTGTTCTTCCTGCCCGGTGTGCCGGACAGCACCTCCACCGGGCCGCCCACGGCGTTCGACTGGGGCCTGGCGCGCCGCGCGATGCGGGACCGGGCGCTGTGGCCGGTGTGGATGGCGACGTGCGTGTTCGCCGGGCTGGTCGCGATCTTCATGTCCTTTGTGACCGTGGTGGCCGAGGATCGCGGGATCCCTGCGCCCGCGTCGGTGTGGGCGACCTACGCCGGCGGCGCGATCCTGGTGCGTCTGGTGGGCGCGCGGCTGCCCGAGCGCCTCGGGCTGTTCCGGGTCGGGTCCACGTCCCTGCTCCTGTACGCGTGCGGGGTCGCGACCGCGGCCATCGCCCACACCCCGCTGGCCTTCGCGGTGGCGGGGCTCCTGGGGGGCATCGGCCACGGCTACTGCTTCCCGGTGCTCACCGCCCAGGTCGTGACCCGCAGCCCGATGGTGGTGCGCGGCATCGCCATGGCCCTGTTCACGGGCCTGTGGGAGCTGGCGCGGCTGCTCTCGGCGCCGAGCTTCGGCGCCCTCGCGGACCGGCTGGGGGACGAGCGCATGCTCCAGACCGCGGCGGCCTGCGGGCTGGTGGGGATCGGCGCCTGGGCGGCGCTGGAGCGGGGCGCGTCGAGCAGACGGTGACTCGCTCGTCGCTCAGCGGCGCCGGCGGCAACCCACCACGCTGAGCAGCAGACCGAGGCCCAGCCAGGTGCCTCGCCCGGCGGCGAAATCGCTGCCGCAGTCACAGCCCGGATCGGTGCCGTCGTCGTCGTCGCCCGCGCTGTCGTCGTCGTCCGCGGTGTCGTCGTCGTCATCGCCGGTGCTGTCGTCGTCGTCCCCGGCGCTGTCGTCGTCGTCGCCCACGCTGTCGTCGTCGTCCCCGGCGGTGTTGTCCGTGGGATCGAGCACGTTGATGACGCCGTCCCCGTCGTCGTCGCCCACTCCGTCGTCCCCGTCCTGCACGCCGTCGCCGTCGGTGTCCGGGTCGAGGGGATCGGCGCCCACGTCGATCTCCACCCCGTCCTCCATGCCGTCGCCGTCCGTGTCCACGTTCTGCGGATCCGTGCCCAGGAAGGCCTCGACGCTGTTGGGCAGCCCGTCGCCGTCCGGATCCGCGTCCGGGCCGTCGGTGTCGTCCAGGTCCAGGAATTCGGGGATCCCGTCGCCGTCGGAGTCCCCAGTGCCCTCGGTGGCGTCATCGACCCCGTTGCCGTCGCTGTCGTCGTCCAGGTAGGCGGGGAGCCCGTCCCCGTCGGGATCCGTGGTGCCCTCCACGGCGTCCGGAATCGAGTCGCCGTCGCTGTCCTCGTCCAGGTAGTCCGGCGTGCCGTCGCCGTCGCTGTCGCCGTCCCCCTCCTCGGCGGTGTCGATGCCGTCCCCGTCGTCGTCGGTGTCGAGCACGTCGAGCACCCCGTCGCCGTCGCTGTCCAGGGGGTTGCCCACGTCGCCGCCCACCTCGTCGCCGTCGTCGATGCCGTCGCCATCGGTGTCCGGGTCCAGGGGATCGGACCCGACGCTGAACTCGTCTGCGTCGTTCAGGCCGTCGCCGTCGTCGTCCGCGTCCACGCAGTCGGCGTCGCCGTCCCCGTCGGTGTCCACGAAGCCGTCGTCGGCGACCCCGTCGCAGTCCTGATCCACGCCGTCGCACGTCTCGGCGCCGGCGGGGGAGATCGCGCCGTCCGTGTCGTCGCAGTCCCCCTCGCACACGGTCCAGGTGTCGCCGTCGGCGTCGGACTCGTCGCCCGGCACGGCCCCGTCGCAGTCGTTGTCCACGCCGTCACAGATCTCGGGGTTGCCGGGGAACGCGCCGGGCTCGGTGTCGTCGCAGTCGGTGGTGTCGCCCACCCACCCCGCGGGCTGACCGCACAGGGCCAGGCTCACGGTGGCCGAGCCGTACCCGTCGCCGTCCGCGTCGAGCGCCCAGGTGCTCAGGCCGGTCACCCCCGGATCCGCCGCGTCCACCAGGCCGTCGCAGTCGTTGTCCAGGCTGTCGCAGATCTCCGCGGCCCCCGGAGCGATGGCGGCGTTGGCGTCGTCGCAGTCGGCGCAGCCCGGCGCGCCGTCGCCGTCCCCGTCGGACTCGTTGCCGGGCACGGTCCCGTCGCAGTCGTCGTCCAGGCCGTTGCACTGCTCCACCGCGCCCGGGAAGACCGCCGCGTTGGTGTCGTTGCAGTCCGTGACGGAGGCCACGAAGCCCGCCGGCTGCAGGCACCCCAGCGCGGTGGCCAGGGCCCCGCCCGCGCCGTCGCCGTCGGCGTCCAGGAACCACGTGCTCGCGCCGGTCAGGCTCGGGTCGGCGTCGTCGATCAGGCCGTCGCAGTCGTTGTCCACCAGGTCACAGATCTCGGCGGATCCGCCGGCCACGGAGGCGTCGTTGTCGTCGCAGTCGAAGCAGGCCGACACGCCGTCGCCGTCGCTGTCCCCCTCGTTGGGAGGCACCACGCCGTCGCAGTCGTTGTCCAGTCCGTCGCACAGCTCGGGGCCGCCGGGCAGGACCGTGGCGTCGCCGTCGTCGCAGTCCGCGCAGGTGATGACGCCGTCCCCGTCCACGTCCCCTTCCCCGCCCACGTAGTCGGTGAACGGATCGCAGTCGTTGTCCTGGCCGTCGCACACCTCGGGGCTGCCGGGGAAGATGGCCGGGTCGCCGTCGTCGCAGTCGCCGAAGCACTCGGCGAGCCCGTCTCCGTCCGCGTCCGCCTCGTCGGGACCCAGCAGGCCGTCGCAGTCGTTGTCCGCCTGGTCGCACAGCTCGTTGGCGCCGACGTAGCTGCTGGCGTCGCCGTCGTCGCAGTCCCCCTCGCACTCCGCCTGGGCGTCGCCGTCGTCGTCGATCTCGTCCGCGGGGATGATCCCGTCGCAGTCCGTGTCGAGCAGGTCGCACAGCTCCGGGGCACCGGGGTAGATGCTGGACTCGAGGTCGTTGCAGTCGGCGCCAGCGCAGAACCCGTCACCGTCGTCGTCCGTGCACATCCCGCCGGAGGTCCACTGGACAGCGTTGACCATCAGCTGCTGGTAGTTGGCGTTGTTCCACACCCCCTGCGCGGAGTAGTTGCCCGCGGTGTGCAGCCCGACGACCCGGCCGCCGCCGCTCAGCTCCCGGACCGCCACCGCCACGCTGCCGCCCGAGTCCGTGGCCAGGGCGACGGCCGGATCCGTGGCGAAGGGGCGCAGCCCGCCGATGTTCGCGCCCATGGTGGGGGTGGTCCACGTCGACGGCAGCCCGGCCATCACCGGATGCACGGACCCCGCCGCGTTCGTGCTGATCGTCAACGCCGAGGTGGTGCCGCTGGTGCGCTGCAGGATCGTAATCGGCGCCATGATCTGCATCTCGTTCTGACTGTCCACCTGGTAGGCGTTCCACTCGTGGTGGATGAAGCCACCGCCCGCGTTGACGTAGTTCACCAGGGCCTGCTGGCCCGCGACCGGCATCTCCGCGGTGTAGGTCGTGCCGTTGAGGTGGATGACTGCGTCGAAGTTCACCGGAGACGGGTTGGTGCCGTTCCAGGACGACTCGCTGGTCGAGCTCAACGTGACGGAGTAGCCCGCCGCCGTCAGCGCGTTGGCCAGCGCCGGCGTGCCGGTGCCCGTGACGTCGTAGATGATGAGCACGGACTGGGCCGATGCGCCGACCGGAGCCAGGCACAGCAGGAACACGGCGAGGGCGAGGGGGCGAAACGTCATGGGCAACCTCCCGGGGGCGCCAACGATAGCCGGAAGCGCCGGGCTCGCGAGGGTCCTGCGGGGCTCGATCCGGTCCCGAGTGAGCCAACCGAGTAGACTGGGCTTCGCCAACAACCGGGGTACCGACAATGAGATCACTTCGCGACCACAAGATCGACGGCGTCGGTCCCAAGCGCATCGAGACCCTCGAAGCAGCGGGGCTCGGGACCGTTGAGGCCCTCGCCGCCGCAGATCCCGACGCCATCACGGTCCCCGGCGTACCCACGGGCACGCTGCACCGCCTCGTGCAGGCGGCTCGCGCCCTCGGCGCGGAGGCGGCCCCGGCCCCCGAGCCGCCCCCGGCTCCGAAGCCGGCCCCGGCTCCGAAGGCGAAGACGCCCGCGCCGAAGCCCGGCAAGAAGGCCGCAAAGCCTGACAAGAAGCCAGACAAGGCTGACAAGAAGGCCGCA
>CALAGR010000516.1 GCA_937891735.1 uncultured Pseudomonadota bacterium
CGCCGCCGCCTGCACCCGGGTGCCCCACAGCTCCTCCAGCAGGTCCGGCACCTGCTGCACCGAGGTGGCCACCAGGGCTGCGCCCACCGCCGCGGCCCGCTGCGCGCGCTCACCCTGATCGTCGGCGATGCGGGGCTGGGGCAGGAAGACCGTGGGCACGCCGGCGTGCATCAGCTCGTGAAAGCTGTTGTAGCCCGCCGCGCTCACCGCCGCGTCGAGCCCCGCGAACAGCTCGACGGGGGTGTATCGACACAGCCAGGTGATGCCCGGCCCCCGCACCTCGGGGCCGTCGTACAGCGGGCCGGCGCCCACCACCACGTGCCAGCCCCGGCCCCTCAGCCCAGACACCAGCCGGGGGAGCGTGCTGGGAGCTGCCGTGTCGCCCCCGCCTCCCACGGACACGTAGACCGCGCGGGCCTCCTCGGGGATGCCCAGGGCCGCCCGCGCCGCGCTCCGCTCCATGAACTCGTGCCGCGAACGCAGCAGGATCGGCCCGGTGCCGCGGTCATCGGGGGTGATGACGTCCTGGAAGAGCGGCAGCAGCGCGGCGTAGGTCGGATCCGCGGCGAACTCCGCGCGCACCCGCCGGGCCACCAGGACCCGCCGCTTGACGATCTCCAGCACCGAGATCAGCTCGCCGAAGCTGCCTGCGGGGAACGTGTCCACCAGCAGCAGGTCCGGCGCGAGCCCCGCCACGCAGTTCAGGACCCAGCCCCGGGCGATGGCCAGGAACCGCGTGGGCTCGATGCCCGCGTCCCGCAGCATCGCCTTGCTGGGCATCTTCAGGGCGGGGATCCCCTCCCGGCGCGCCAGCGTGTCCGCCTCGGACGACGTGATGACCCACGCCTCCACAGCCACGTCGAGCAGCGCGCAGATCTGCCGCACCTGCCGCAGGATCGCCAGCTGCCGGGTCAGGTGGCCGAGGCCCCGGCCGTTGATCGCGTAGCTGACGACGCGGAGGGTGGCCACGCCTCAGCTCAGGTAGCCGAGGTCGACGGCGACGGCCACGGCCCCCGCCGCCGCGGCGATCTCCTCGTGTCGGGCCTCCTCGATCAGCTCGTCGTGCTGCACCGACACCGTGCCGTGGCGCTCGTACCACCGCCGCGTCTTGGGGAGCATCGATGGGGGCGACTTGTGCGTCATCTCGGCGAACCACGCCTCCTGATCGTTGTTGCCCAGGTCGAACCGGCTGTAGCTGTCGTACGCGACGAGGCTGGCCACGAGCCGGCGGATCTTGTCCGGGCGCGCCGCGTAGGAGTCCTGCTTTCGCTGGAAGCCCTGGTCCAGGTCCCGCTCGCCGAAGGTCGTGGAGCGGAACTTGGGCCGCTCGTACTTGCGGGCCTTGCGCAGGTACTTCGCCTTGCGATCCCGCAGGGCCGTCAGCTGCGGGCGCACGCCGTCGTCCCGCAGCTCCGTGACGAAGCGGACCTTGGCGGTGGCCCCCGCCGCCCGCCGCAGGGCCATCAGCACCCCCCGATCCGGCTCGGCCCCCGGCGCGGCGCGCAGCCACGTCTCCAGCAGGGCGAGGTCGGCGTCCGCGAAGTACGCGGCGAGCTGCTTGTGGCACTGGTCCAGGTAGATCTCGGGCAGCCGGGGGATCCGCGCCTCGGCCTGGTCCCGTCGCTGCGTCAGGTCGTGCACGTCCCGGACCTTCTGCTTCGCGTCCGCCACCTGCTGGAGCCACACCGCACGGTGGCCCGCCACCTCCCGGTACGCGGGCAGCACGTCGTCGCCGAAGTCGTGCATGCCCAGCGCTTCGCAGATCGCGTCGCCCTTGGCCCAGACCGTCCAGTAGGTGGGCTGCCAGAACGACAGCGTGAACTCCGGCGTGTCGTAGTTCAGCCCCAGCAGCTCCAGGAAGCCCGGCTGCCCCTCGAACCGGGCGCAGTCCGCCTCCCACGGCGCCAGCATCTCCAGCGCTTCTTCGACCGCCTGGGTCAAGGTGCCGCCGGGTCCCACGAGGATGGCCCGCTGCCGGTACCGCACGTCGGCCTCCACTTCGGTGATCGTGCGCTGCAGGACCCGGACCTCGCGCTCCATGGCCTTGACGGGGTCGCGGCGGGAGAACCCCCGGTAGCCCGTCAGCTCCTCGGCGCGATCCAGCCGGGCCTTGTCCACCCCGCTCAGATAGGCCTGCGCCAGGGTGATCCGCGCCTCGGCCGCGGCGTTCTGCAGATCCTGGACCGCGTCGTCCAGTTCCTCGACGAGCTCGCCGTACTGCTGCATCAGCCCCAGGGCCGAGGCTTCGTTCTGCTCGTAGTGCCGGATGATTTCGCGCTGGGTGACCATGGCTCCCCCACAAGGGGGGTCATTGTCGGCCCGGCGCTCGGCCGCGGCAAGGAGCCCCGGTAGTGTGCGACTCCTCCCGGAGTCTCGATGAAGCGTCTGTTCCTCGCCGCCAGCCTGCTGCTCGCCGTGTCCTGCGTGACCACGGGCGCCCCTGTCTCCACGTCCAGCGGCACCCGGATCACGCTCGACGACGGCACGCGGCTCGTCGTGCCCACAGACCTCGATCTGCCGCTGCCGTGGGACCCGGACGTGCACACCGGGCGGCTCGCCAACGGGCTGACCTGGTACGTCGAGCCCAACCCGCGCCCCGCGGACCGGGTGGAGCTGTGGCTGGCGGTGCGCGTGGGCTCGGTGCAGGAGGACGACGACCAGCGCGGCATCGCCCACTTCGTGGAGCACATGGCGTTCAACGGCACCGCGAACTTCCCGGGAAACCAGCTCGTCACCTACCTGGAGTCGGTGGGCACCCGCTTCGGGGCGCACCTGAACGCGCACACCTCGTTCGAGGAGACGATCTACAAGCTGCAGGTGCCGACCGACGACGCCGAGCTGCTGGACAAGGGCTTCCTGGTGCTGCGGGACTGGGCCGGCTCCATGCTCATGGACGGCGGCGAGGTCGAGGATGAGCGCGGCGTGGTGATGGAGGAGTGGCGGCGGAGCCGCGGCGCAGCCGGCCGTCGGTGGGAGGCGTTCATCCCCCTGCAGTACCAGGGCGCACCCCACGCCCAGCGCCGGCCCATCGGCACGAAGGAGTCCCTGGAGTCCTTCACGCCGGACGCGGCGCGGCGCTTCTATACCGACTGGTATCGCCCGGAGTTGATGGCCGTGGTGGTGGTGGGCGATCTCGATCCCGCCGACGCCCAGCGCCGCATCGAGGCGGCGTTCGGGGGCCTGACGGGCCCCGCAGAGCCGCGACCCCGGCCCGACATCGTCATCCCCGGGCACGACGAGACGCTCGTGTCGGTGTTCGCGGACCCGGAGGAGCAGCGCACCACGGTGTCCGTGCTGCACAAGCTGCCCGACATCGAACAGAACACCCACCGGGCCTACCGCGAGCACATGGTCCGGGCGCTGTGGGCGCGCGGCCTCCAGGAGCGGCTGTCGGAGCTGGCGCGGGATCCGGAGGCGGCGTTCCAGCACGCCGGCGCGGGCAACGGGCGCATGAACCCGACCACCGGCTCGCAGTCCGGGTGGGCCGTCGCCAAGGACGGCCACGCGCTGGAGTCGCTGGAGGCGCTGCTGGTGGAGCTGGAGCGGGCGCGGCGTCACGGCCTCACCGCGGGCGAGCTCAGCCGGGCCCAGACCGGCTACGCCGAGAACATGCGCAAGGCCTACGCGGAGCGGGACACGGGCGAGTCACGGGCGGTGCTGCAGGAGCTGATCCGCAACTTCACCCAGGGGGAGAACGTGCCAGGGATCGCCTACGAGTGGGCCATGACCCAGGCGTGGCTGTCGAAGATCACCCTGGCCGAGGTCAACCGCTTCGGCGCGTCCTGGCTCGGGCCGGACAGCCGGGTGGTGACGGTGTCGATGCCCGACAAGGAGGGGGGCGAGGCCGTCAGCGAGGACGCGGTGCGCGCCGTGCTCGCCTCGATCGAGGGCATGGAGATCGGGCCGCCGGTCATCGAGGACGTGCCCCAGGCGTTGATGGCGAGCCTGCCCGAGCCCGGAACCATCGAGGCGCGCGCCGAGGATCCGGAGTACGGCGCCACGGTCCTGAGCCTGAGCAACGGCGCGACGGTCGTCTACAAGCAGACCGACTTCAAGGCGGAGGAGATCTCCTTTCGCTCCTGGTCCTGGGGCGGCACCTCGGTGGTGCCCGACGACCAGTGGATCGCGGCCAGCACGGCCGCCGCCATCGCCGCCGAGTCCGGGGTGGGGGACCTGACCCGCACCCAGCTCAACCGCTACCTGGTGGGCAAGCGGGCGTCGGTGCGCGCCTACATCGGTGAGACGTCCCAGGGCCTCTCGGGCAGCACGGACCCCCAGGACCTGGAGACCGCGCTGCAGTTGATGCACCTGTCGTTCGTGGCCCCGCGCTTCGAGGAGGACGCGTTCGCCCTCGTGTCGTCGCGGCAGGCGGAGCAGGTGACCAACCGCGACCTGGATCCGTCCACGCCCTTCTACGACCGGTTCAACGCGCTGCTCTGGCAGGGGCATGCGCGCACCGCGCCTCCCTCCATGGAGCAGATCGAGCAGATGGACCTGGAGACCAGCCGCGCGATCTACGGCCGCGCCTTCTCCGGGGCCCAGGACATGACGTTCGTGTTCGTGGGGGCCATCGATCCCAAGACCTTCGAGCCGCTGGTGGAGCGCTACCTCGCGTCCCTGCCCGCCGGGACGTCGCGGGAGTTCGTGGACGTGGGCAAGCGCACGCCCCCGGACGCCGAGGCGGACACCATTCGCCGCGGCATCGAGCCCAAGGCCCGGGTCCGGCTCCGCATCAACGGCGAGTTCGAGAGCACCCCCGAGTCCCGGCACCAGCTGCGGGCCCTGGGAGGCGCCTTGTCGATCCTGCTTCGAGAAGAGCTGCGGGAGGCCCGGGGCGGCACCTACTCGGTGGGCGCGCGCACGTCCGACACGTTCGTGCCCCAGCAGACCTGGAGCGTGACGGTGGACTTCCAGTGCGACCCGCTGCGGGTGGACGAGCTGCGCAAGGCGGCGTGGCAGATCCTGGAGCAGGCGAAGCAGTCTCCGGTGGAGGCCTCGGTCACCGAGCGCATCGCCGAGCAGGAGCGCCGCAGCTGGGAGACGGAGGTCGAGACCAACAGCTACTGGCTGGGGGCCATCCAGGGGAACATGCAGCGGGGGGAGGATCCGTCCCAGCTCGCCGCGTACCGCACCTGGCACGAGCGGATCACGCCGGCCTACGTGCACGACGCGGCGCAGCGGTTCCTGGATCTGGACCGCTACGTGCTGGTCACGTTGCTGCCGGAGCCGTCGAAGTAGGGACCTGCTCCGCGGGGAAGCGCACATCTGGCAGGACCTGCTCCACGAACCGCACGACGTCGTGCATCTGCTCGGCGCCCAGGCCCTTGCCGATGTACTCCGCGCCGTAGATGAACAGGCCCAGCGCGGCGGCCGCGGGACCCCCCAGCAGCATCCAGGGCTCCTCGGTGGCGATGGACTGGGCCCAGCCCGCCATCAGCGACAAGACCCCCGCCAGCCCGAGCACCGCGTACACGAACATGAACCCCGTCCACACCGCCGGGTGGGGCCCGAAGCGCCCCGTGGCCTCTGTGCCGCCGTCGTGCGCGCGCACCTCCAGGGACAGGTAGGGGGAGAAGAAGGCGCGGCCGGCGTCGTGGGGCCACAGGTTGACGAAGCCCGACAGCGCCTGGCCGGCGACGGGGCAGCCGTCCTGGGCGAGGGCCTCCTGGAACCGGGCCACCACCACCTCCGGCGGATCGCTGGACCACCCCGTGAGCCGGGGACGCGCCGCGGGCCGGGTCACCGCGTGGGGCCCTCGCCGACCTCGATCCCGAAGTGGTCGATGTACGGCTTGAACCGGGCGTTCACGGCGTCCTGGTCGAGCCCCCACATGGCGGCGTCGTAGCGGTGCTGGCCCCGGCCGTCGGAGCGCTCGCTGTCGAGCCAGCCCTGCAGCGCTGCCCGGTCGGTGACCTTCAGGCCGAAGTGCTCCTCGATGCGATGCACCATGCCGATCCGGTCCTGGATCAGCTCCGCGAACGGCACGTCGAAGAACCGGGACTCGTCGCCGTGGGCGGCGCGGGCGGCCATGGCGCGGGTGACCCCGGTGTTGAAGCGATCCGTGATGTGCGGCCCGATCTCCTCGGGAACGATCCGCCCCTGCAGGGTGCGTCGCGACAGCGAGATCATCGAGCTGTAGCTGGCGATGCAGTCGAAGGGCGCCCGGTGCGTCCACACGATGCACGCGTCCGGGAACACCTTCAGGAGCGAGTCCACGAACCACAGGTGCTCGGGGCACTTGAGCACCAGCTGCTCGGCGGGCACGCGCCACAGCAGCATCTGGAGCATCCGGCGGTACTCGGCGTACGCCCACTCCATGTCCTGGGCCAGGAGCCACTCGCCGTAGGGCTTCAGGCCGTGGCAGATGTCGAAGTTCACCACCGACATGGTGTTGGACAGCAGCGGCCAGCACTCCTCCGCGGTGGTGGCCCGGACCTCGTGCATCTCGGCCATCTCGGGCGCGAACTTGTAGGCCCAGAACAGGTCGCTCTCGATGCGCTTGATGCGGGCGCGGCGGTCCCGCTCGAGGTCGGCGTGCCAGGGGACGGGCGAGGTCAGCTCCCAGAACTGCGGGGCCCGCCGCTCCGCGGGCTGCTCCAGCATGTTCTGCAGCACCGTGGTGCCCGTGCGGGGGAAGCCGAGCACGAAGAGCGGCTTGTCGATGGGGATGTCGTTCGCTTCGGGGTGGTCCTTGAACCACTGCTCGATCTTGAGGCGGTTCACGACGATGCGGCCGCAGACCCCCGAGATGAAGGCCCGGGCGAGGGGCGTGTACTGCGGGTCGTCCACCACCTTCAGGGTCTGCTCGAGGCCCTTGATGAAGCGCTCGTCGCCCCAGTCGGTCAGGCCCGTCCGACGGCGCGCGCCGTTGAGCACGCTGTCCACGTCCAGCCGGGTGAAGGGCAGGTTCAGGGCCTCGCTGACGGCGCACGCGCGGGTCGCCATGCGCTCGAGGAACCGGTGCTCCAGGACCTGGACGGTGACGTCCTCGCGGCGGGCGAGAGCGGTGGTTGGCGTGTCGGGCAGGGCAGGTCTCCGAGTCGAGGCGGGCTCCCGACGCGGGATAGCAGGGATGGCCCTCGCCGTCACGGTACGCTGCCGCCATGAACAAACGCGTGGCGATGCTCGTTCCTCTCCTGGTGGTGGTGCTCGCCCTGGTCTGGGCGCTCACCCGCGACCCTGCGGACCCGCCTGCTCCGAGCCCTGACGGGACCGCGGTCGATGAGGGGTCCGACGGGTCAGAGGGCGGGTCCGCCCGGCCTGCTCCGCGGGGGGATCGCCGGTGGAGCGGGGGGACCGGTGGGTCCGCGACCGGGGGAGCCGCGCCTGCGGGATCCTCTTCCGCCCTGTCCCGCCGCGACCCCGGCCCCGACGTGGACCCGGAGGAGCCCGACACCGCGGACGAGCAGGACGCCGCGGACGACGACGACAGCGGTGGCGAGCTCTTCATTCACTCGGTGGACTTCGAGGGGATCCAGGGCGCGATCCAGGCCCAGCTTGAGGACATTCGCGGCTGCTATCAGGCCTGGGTCGCAAAGAACCCGGACATCGAAGGGAAGATCGTCCTCGGCTTCACCATCGAGGCCGACGAGGAGGTCCCGGGAGAGGCCGGGGTGCGCGGGGTGGAGATCAAGGACGGATCCACCGTCGATCACGTGTTCCTGGAGGGGTGCGTGATGGGCGCGGTGGAGGAACTCCGGTTCGAGCCGCCCGCCGACGGCGGCGTGATGACCGTCAACTACCCGTTCCTGTTCAGCGCCGAATAGTCCGAGGGTCGCCATCGAACCGCGACCCCGCCGCTGGCTGCTGGTCGGACTGCTCGCTTTGTGGGCCCTGCAGCTCGCGGAGCGGGTGCTGGTGCCCGACAGCGGCGTGGCCAACGAGGAGGCGGCGGCGGCCACCGCGGCGGCCCTGCTGGCGGCGGGTCATCCCTGGACGCTGGCCGAGCTGCAGTACATGCCGTTTTGCGGAGGATGCACGGCGGAGACGGTGTTCGCGGTCCCGTGGTTCTGGCTGCTGGGCCCCCGCGTAGCGGTCTGGAAGATCATCCCGCTCCTGGCGGGGCTGCTGCTGGTGGTGGGCGGCTGGTTCGTGCTGGAGCGCGGCGCCGAGGAGGGCCGTGGGCGGGCGGCCCTGGGGGCGGTCCTGCTCGTGTTCGGGCCGCCGGCGCTGCTCGCCAACGCCACGGCGGCCTTCGGCTCCCACTTCGAGGCGACGGCGGGGATCCTGGGGGTGAGCCTGCTGTGGGCCCGCT
>CALAGR010000517.1 GCA_937891735.1 uncultured Pseudomonadota bacterium
GGGCGTGGCCTTGATCGGGGCAGGGGGCGTGGGTGCAGGGGCGGTGGGCGCAGGGGCGCCGGCGTCCTGCTCACGCAGCCGCGCTCGCACCTCTTCGGGGTACGCGACGGTGATCACGGCGTTGCACTTGCAGCGATACCGCTTCCCCTCTGGGGGCAGCGGATCTTGCAGGCGGTATGCGGTGTCGCAGTTGGGGCACTGGATCCGGAGGATCACGATCTCTCTCGGTCTGGGGCCCGCCGTTTCTAGTCTCCTGCCCCATGGCTGTCAATGGAGCGGCGCCCGGAAACACCCTGGAGACACGGAACCCTTGCGAGTGCAGCTTCGGCCACCCATGATCAATCGACGGCCTCTGGGTGGCCGGATGGAGCGTGTGTGATTCGAAAGTTGCTCGTCCTCTGTGTGCTCTTCATCGGCGCGGGATCCCTCGCGGTGCTGGCTCTGCGATCCGGCGGCAACGCCGGCACCACCTACTCGATGGTCGGTGCGCCGCTCGCCCTGCTGGGCCGCTCCTCGGCGGCCGACGACTACTCGCTGGCGTCGTTGCGCTACTTCCACATCGCGGCGGGCAAGATCACCACCGACTATGTGGATCCGGGCCGCGTGGACCCGCTGACCATGCTGCGGGGGGCGCTCGATCAGGTCGCCAGGGACGTGCCCGAGTTCCTGTACGAGCTCGATGTGCCGAACGCCGAGCTCAAGCTCGTGGTGGGGCTGGACACGAACGATCTGGCGCTTCCGGAGCTGGCGGGCGTGCCCGATCTGGCGGCCCTCATGAAGACCGTCGCCGGGTTCCTCGATGGCCACCTGGCGCCGGCCGTGCCACGCCGCGAGGTCGAGTACGCGATGATGAACGGGATGTTGAAGACGCTGGATCCGCACAGCTTCTTCATCAACCCCCAGAGCTTCGCGGAGATGCAGGTCAGCAACGACGGGCACTTCGGGGGCCTGGGCATCACGATCGGGATCCGCGAAGGCCGGCTGACCATCCTGTATCCCCTGGCGGACACGCCCGCGTGGCGCTCGGGTCTGAAGTCCGGCGACCACATCGACAAGATCGGTCGCGAGTCCACCGTGAACATGGAGCTGGACGAAGCGGTGCGGAAGCTGCGCGGGGTCGAGGGCACCCAGGTCACCATCACCGTCGCGGACGACGACGGGCTGGAGCGGGAGGTGACCCTGACCCGGGCACGCATCGACGTGCCGACCGTGAAGTCCGCCTATGCGGGCGACGGGGTCGGGTACCTGCAGGTCCTTCACTTCGCGAAGCAGACCTACGACAGCCTCGACGAAGCGCTGGACGACCTGGACACGAAGGCGATCGCCGACGGCCACGGGCACCTGCAGGGCCTCGTCCTGGACCTGCGCGGGAACCCCGGTGGCTACCTCGAGCAGGCCAAGCTCATGGCCGACAAGTTCATCCGCTCGGGCACGATCGTGACCACCGAGGGCATGGCCGGCACCGCTCGCGTGCCCAGCGCCGCGCAGCGCTTCGGCACCGAGAACGACCTCCCCATCGTGGTGCTGGTGGACGCTGGATCCGCCTCGGCGTCCGAGATCGTGGCCGGCGCCCTCAAGAACCAGGAGCGCGCGCTCGTGATGGGCACGCGGACCTTCGGCAAGGGCTCGGTCCAGAACCTGTACGAGCGGAACTTCGACGCGGGCGCCCTCAAGCTCACCACCGCGCGGTACCTGACCCCCGGGGACGTGTCGATCCAGGGCGTCGGCATCCTGCCCGACGTGGAGCTGCGGCCCGCCTTCACCGAGCGCGAGGAGAACGGCGCCCTCGACATCCGCATGTACTGGGACGACTTCGAGCTCCGGGAGGAGGACCTGGACGGCTCCTTCCAGTGGGGCGATGCCCAGACCGACGAGCAGCGCCTTCGGTACGTGTTCAGCTGCGCCGAGTGCTGGGAGGATCCGACGGATCGCAAGCGCGAGGAGACCGCTCTGGACGCCCTGCGCCTGCCCCAGGTCCAGGCCGCCAAGGCGGTCCTGCTCGAGACAGCGAGCACGAGCCGGGACGATCTGCTCGCCGCGGCCAGGAAGGTGCTGCCCGGCGTCTTCGCGCACCGGGAGGCCGAGCTCGGCGAGTGGATGGCCGCCAACGGCATGGACTGGTCCAAGCCGCCGGCAGGCCCGCACGAGGACGCGCGTCTGACCGTGGAGCTGAAGGTCCAGAGCGACGATGGCGCCCTGGCGCCGGGCGCCGACACCGACATCACCCTGGCCGTCACCAACGAAGGCACCGAGCCGCTGTACCGCTTCCGGGCGGTGACGGACGGCGACTTCTTCCGGGGCCGGGAGTACTTCTTCGGTCGCATCGCCCCGGGAGAGACCCGCGAGTACACGGTCACGGCGCGCCCCCGGCTGTGGCTGAACGCCCGCACGGAGCGGGTGGAGTGGCGCTTCTTCGCGAGCGGTGACGTCAAGCTGCCGGCGCCGTTCGTCGGCTCGCTGCGGATCAAGGAGGCGCTGCGTCCGCGCTTCGCCTACTCGTGGGCGCTCATCGACGACGGCACCGGCACGAGTGAGGGCAACGGCGACGGCCTCGTCCAGGCGGGCGAGAGGCTCGATCTGCTGGTGACCGTGCGCAACATCGGCGACGGCCCGACCTCCGACATCTGGCGCACCGAGCGCGGACTCCTCAGCGCGGCCGAGGACAAGGACGGCGACGGGGTCGCAGACCGCGAGGCGGGGTTCGTGCGATTCAAGAACGAGTCCGGGGACAGCGTGTTCCTGGAGGAGGGGTCCGGCTCGTTCTCCCTCGCCCCGGGGGAGGAGTCGCGGCAGCGCCTGCGTTTCCGCGTCGCGGACGACGCCGCCGGCCTGGAGGCGCTCCAGGGGCACCTGATGATCGGCGACGAGCGGTTCCTGGAGATCTTGTCGTCCGAGGTGAGGCTGCCGCTGTTCGCGGCGTCGGGCGCCATCGCGGCCGACGACCGGGTCGTGATGCCGAAGAAGGACGCGCGCGTGCTCACCCGGTCCGGGGCCTCCGAGGTCATGCCCGTGGTGGGCAGCTTCGACGGTCCGGTGGCGAGCACCGGCCGGCTGGGGGACTGGGTTCGCATCGCGCTGCCGTGGGGCAGCGACGGGTGGGCCAGGGCCGAAGAGGTCGTGCCCGCCCCGCGGGATCGCAAGCCCGCGCCGGTCCAGGTCCGCTTGCCGAACTCGCCGCCCGTCATCTCCCTGGCGTCCAATCCGGGTGGCACCGTGGTCACCGCCGACACCCTCCGGCTGAGCGGCTCGGTGGTGGACGACGAGGCCGTCCAGGACCTGTATGTCTTCGTGAACGACCGCAAGGTGTCGTTCGTGAGGCTCGCCTCACCGACCGCAAACCACGCATTCGAGCTCGACGTGAGGCTCGACGCAGGCGTGAACGACATCGAGATCTTCAGTCGGGACGGCAACCTCCTGCAGGGCAGCCTGGCCCTGGGGGTCTACCGGGAGACGGCCACGGCCGAAGCGCCGTCGCGGGATCGGCCCGTCGTGCGCTGAGGGGGCGCCGGCGCGTCCATCATCTCGGCGAGGAATCGACCCGTCCAGGACTCGGGCACCGCCGCGACCTGCTCGGGCGTGCCCGCGGCCACCACCAGGCCTCCGCCGCGTCCCCCCTCGGGCCCCACATCCACGACCCAGTCGGCGCACCGCACCACGTCCAGGTTGTGCTCGATCACCACGACGGTGTTGCCGGCGTCCACGAGGCGATCCAGCACCCCCAGGAGCTTCGCGACGTCGTCGAAGTGCAGACCCGTGGTGGGCTCGTCGAGCAGGTACAGGGTGCGGCCGGTGTCCCGCTTGGCGAGCTCGCGTGAGAGCTTGATCCGCTGGGCCTCGCCGCCGGACAGGGTGGTGGAGCTCTGCCCCAGCGTGATGTAGCCGAGTCCCACGTCGACCAGGGTCTGCATCACCCGCCGGATGGGCGGGTAGCCGTCGAAGTGCACGAGGGCCTCGTCGCAGGTCAGGTCGAGGACCTCCGAGATGTTCAGCCCCTTGTGGCGCACCCGCAAGGTCGCGTCGTTGAAGCGCTTTCCTCGGCACACCTCGCAGGGCACGTGCACATCGGCGAGGAAGTGCATCTCGATCTTGCGCTGGCCGTCCCCGCTGCACGCCTCGCACCGCCCGCCCTTGACGTTGAAGGAGAACCGGCTCTTGTCGAAGCCCGCGGCCCGCGCGTCCTTGGTGGCCGCGAACACCGTGCGGATCGGATCGAACACCTTGGTGTAGGTCGCGGGGTTCGAGCGGGGCGTGCGCCCGATGGGCGTCTGGTCGATGTCGATGACCTTGTCGAACGCATCCAGTCCGTCGATGGAGTCGTGGCGCCCCACGGCGCGGCTGGCGTCGTGGAAGTGGTTGGCCAGGGCGGGGGACAGGATCCCGTTCATCAGGGAGCTCTTGCCCGCGCCCGAGACCCCCGTCAGCGCGACCAGACAGCCCGTCGGCAGCCGGAAGTCCACGCCCTGCAGGTTGTTGTGCCGGGCGTTCTTCACCGTGAGCCAGCCCGCCGGGGGGCGGCGGGTGTCGGAGGCGGAGATCGTGCGCCGGCCCGAGAGGTAGTCCGCGGTCAGGGACGTGGGGTGAAGCAGCAGGTTCGCCGGGGTGCCCGAGAACACGATCTGGCCCCCCAGGACGCCCGCCCGGGGCCCGAAATCGACGACCCAGTCCGCGTTCTCGATGGTCTCCTGGTCGTGCTCGACGACCACGACGGAGTTGCCGATGTCGCGCAGGTGCATGAGCGTGGACAGCAGGCGCTTGTTGTCCCGCTGGTGCAGCCCGATCGAGGGCTCGTCGAGGATGTAGATGACGCCGGTCAGCTCGGTCCCGACCTGGGCCGCGAGGCGGATCCGCTGGCTCTCGCCGCCCGACAGGGTGGGGCCGAGCCGATCCAGGGTCAGGTACTCCAGGCCGACGTTGACCAGGAAGCCCAGCCGGTTGCGGATCTCCTTGACCAGCTCCGTGGCGATGGTCGCTGCGTTGCCGTCCAGGCCCAGCTCGCCGACGGAGCTCGCGGCCTCGCCGATGGTCATCTGCACCAGGTCCGGCAGGGTCTTGACGCCCACCGTGACCGCCCGGGCCTCGGCCCGCAGGCGGCTGCCCCCGCAGTCCGGGCAGGGAAGGGTGCGCATGAAGCTCTCGTAGTAGCGGCGCATCTGGCCGCTCTCGGTCTGCATGTGCTTGCGCTCGAGGCCCGGGATGACTCCCTCGATGGTGGTCTTCCACTCCCCGGAGGACTTGCGGCCCTCCCACTTCACGGTGATCTCGCGGGTGCTGCCGTACAGCAGGATCTGGCGCTGCTCCTCGGGCAGCGTGCCCCACGGCCGGTCCCGCCGCACGCCGAGGGCCTCGGTGGCCTGCTTGATGAACCGGTACTGCCAGCCCCGCTTGCGCTTCATGGGCCCTGCCCAGGGCACGATGGCCCCCTCGTCCAGGGACAGGGTGTGGTCCTCCACGATCCGCTCGGGGTCCATGACCTTGCGCACCCCGAGCCCGTTGCACGCCACGCACATTCCCTGGGGGGTGTTGAACGAGAACAGCGAGGGCTCGAGATCCGGGAAGCTCAGATCGCACCAGGCGCAGTAGTTGCGCTCCGAGTAGAGCTGGTCGGGCTGGTCAGCCACTTCGATGATGACCAGCCCCTCGGCGCGCTCCAGCGCGGTCTCGACGGAGTCGGACAGCCGCGACTGCAGCCCCTCCTTGATCTTGAGGCGGTCCACGACGATCTCGATGTCGTGCTTCTCGGTCTTGACCAGGGTCGGTGGGTCCTCCAGGGCGATGACCTTGCCGTCCACCCGCGCGCGGCCGAACCCGTCCCGCATGGCTTCGCGGAACAGCTCCTTGTACTCGCCCTTCCGGCGGCGAACCACGGGCGCGAGGACCTGGAACTTCGTGCCCTCCGGGAGCTTCATGATCGAGTCCACGATCTCGTCCACCGACTGCCGGCCCACCTGCCGCCCGCAGCTGTGGCAGTGCTGCACCCCGACGCGGGCGAACAGGACCCGCAGGTAGTCGTAGATCTCGGTGATGGTGCCGACCGTCGAGCGGGGGTTCTTGCTCGCGGTCTTCTGCTCGATTGAGATGGTGGGAGCGAGGCCGCGGATCTGGTCGTAGTGGGGCTTCTCCATCTGGCCCAGGAACTGGCGCGCGTAGGCGCTCAGGGACTCGACGTAGCGCCGCTGCCCCTCGGCGTACAGGGTGTCAAAGGCCAGGGAGCTCTTGCCCGAGCCGGACACGCCGGTGAACACGACGAGCTTCTTCTTGGGGATCCGGAGCTCGACGTTCTTGAGGTTGTGCTCCCGGGCGCCGGTCACGAGGATGTGGTCGAGCTCGGAGGGTGCGTTCTTCAAGGTGGCTCCAGAGGGATACGGGGACCGCGATCTAGCGCCCCGCAGACTCGGACGCCAGCGCTTTGTTGCGGGCTGCCGCCAGGGTCTGGCAGCAGGCCTCGCGCTGGGCGCGGGCCCCAAGAAGGAAAGGCCGGCCCGGGATTGCCCCGGACCGGCCCGACCCTGCAATTGCGTTTTCGTCCGGTTCGCGCTCCTTGCTCTCGGGGCCATGGACCCGCCGGCATACGTCGGTAGGGTGGCGGCGAGGCTCCCGGGGACCAGACCGGGACACGCGGGACGGGTGACGATCGGAGTTCGTCGCCAGGAGGGTGGTCTGGCTACGAGTCCGTCACCTCACTGGTCCTGTAGCTACGTTCGTTCAAACGATCACCTCCTCTCCTGGCGTATCGATCCCGGGTTCCGAACCCGAGCACGCGTCAGACCGCCGGAGAGCTGACGCACGGAAGGCCCTCCCAAGACAGCGGGTGGGAGGCGGGGGGTGTGTGGCCCCCTCGGTCGCCGCTGCGACCACCTTCTTTTCCAGTGTAAGGCGTGCGCATTCCGGATGAAAGGGTCCGGAAGAAGTTGCTTGCGGGGACCAAACGATCACCTCGAACCGGGGCTCTGTACGCCGATCAGTCCTCGCCGAGCAGGATGAGGAGGCGCGCGAAGGCGTCCTGGGGGCCCATTCCGAGCAGCGTCAGGTCGGTCGCGTAGCGGCCCCCGCCGGTGGGGATGCACGCGTTGACGCGCGCGAGCATCCGAACGGTGAGGTCGGTCATCGCGTCGTCCACGGGCACCCGGAAGGTGAACTGCAGCCGAAGCTGGTCCTTCAGGTCGAAGGGCCGAGCCCCCACGAACCGGGCGTCCTTGGCGGTGCACCGCTCGAGCGCCACCGGCCAGCCGCCGGAGGAGTCGGTGGCGGTGCCGATCACCTCGCGGACCACGGACTTCTCGCGCCGCGCGCCCTCGGTCGGGTCCGCGGGGTCGGTGACCGCGCTCGTGCGCAGCGTCGTCGGCCCACGCCGCGGGGGGCTGGGCGG
>CALAGR010000518.1 GCA_937891735.1 uncultured Pseudomonadota bacterium
CGGGTGGCCGCCCTCGTCGATCAGGTCAACATCCTGGCTCGGTCGGGGGACGCCGAGGTCGCGTGCGCGCTGGTGGAGCACTCCTGGGACGCGCTGGCGCCCCTGCCCGATCACGGCGCTGCGCTGCGTCGCCTGCTGCTGGCGTGGGGCAACGCCGAGCGTCGGTGCGGCCGCCCTGCCCTGGCCCTCGCCCTGCACCTCGCCGCGCTGTCGGATCAGACCCACACCCAGGCATCGCTGACCGCCGAAGACCTCACCGAAGGGCTCCGCTCCCTGTTCGCCCTCGCGCCGGACACGGACGCGGCCCCGCTCTTCGCCCCCCTGGCCGCGCTCGCCGACGTCGAGTCGATGGCCGCGCCCCCCACCGCCGACGCGTTCCTCGCCGCGGTGCAGCAGGCGGCCGCCGACGTGGACCACCTCCCGGCCGCGCTGCAAGGCTGGCCCGGGCTTACCTTCGAGGCGCTGCGCACCCGCTACCAGCGCGAGATCGTGTCCCGCTTCGGTCCCCTGATGGCGTGCCTGCCCGAGTCCACCGAGCCCGACGAGCTGGAGTTCGCGTTCTACAGCGCGTGCGAAGCGATGGAGCTGGAGCCCTACTCCGCCCAGGAGCAGGGGTTCGAGCACATCTGCCAGGGCCGCAGCGTCCTGCTGTGCACGCCGACCGGCTCGGGCAAGTCGCTGGTGGCGCTGTGCGCCCACTTCGTCGCGCTGGCCCGGGGCGAGCAGAGCGTCTACACCGCGCCCACCAAGGCCCTCGTCAACGAGAAGTTCTTCCAGCTCTGCGGGCACTTCGGATCGCGCAACGTGGGCCTCATCACCGGGGACGGCGCGGTGAATCGGGACGCCCCGATCCTGTGCTGCACCGCCGAGATCGTCGCCAACATGGCCCTGCGCCAGGGCGCACAGACCCCGTTTTCGTGGGTCGTGATGGACGAGTTCCACTACATGGGCGACCGCGCCCGGGGCATGGCGTGGCTCGTGCCGCTGCTGGAGCTGAAGAACGCGCGCTTCCTGATGATGTCGGCGACCATCGGCTCCCGCGAGGAGCTGAGGGCCCAGATCGAGGAGCAGACGGGGGTCCCCACCGCCCTGGTGCAGTCCAAGACGCGCCCCGTGCCGCTGCAGTTCACCTGGCGCGAGACCCCGATCCTGGACTCCATCGACGAAGCGGAGCGGCAGGGCATCACGCCGGCCTACGTCGTCAGCTTCGGCAAGCGCGCCGCCTGGGAGCTCGCCCTCCTGCTCGCCCAGCGCACCTCCCCGATCGAGGGCACCGACCGCTCGGGGCGCCGCAAGGAGATCCGCGAGCTGCTCGACGCCCGGAAGATCCGGTTCGCCGGCGCCGCCGGGAAGGAGCTCCGACGCTGCCTGATCGACGGCGTGGCCCCGCACCACGGCGGCATGCTGCCGCGCTACCGGCGCCTCGTGGAGCAGCTGGTGGTGGAGGGCTACGTGTCCGTGGTGTGTGGCACCGACACCCTCGGCGTGGGCGTGAACATGCCGATCCGGTCGGTGATCTTCAGCCAGCTGTACAAGTACGACGGCAGCAACAGCCGCCACCTGCAGGCCCGTGAGTTCCTGCAGATCGCCGGGCGCGCGGGCCGCAAGGGGTTCGACGACGTCGGACACGTCTGGGCCCAGGCCCCCGAGCACCTCATGGTCAACCGGCTGGAGCGGGCCAAGGCCCAGGCCGCCGGCAAGCTCAAGAAGTACCGCGCCAAGCCTGCCCCCCGCGAGTTCAAGGGCTGGGGCGAGGAGCACTTCGAGGGGATCCGGACCCGCAAGCCGGGGCCCCTGCGCGTGCCGTTCCGGGTGACCAGCGAGCTGGTGCTGAGCATGCTCGGCCGCCCTGACGGGGACGTGTCCACCCTGCACGACTTCGTGCGCCGCGCAAAGCTCTCAGAGGCCCTGACCGAAGCCGCCCTGGCCGAGGTCGATGAGCTGATCGAGCTGCTGCAGCCCGAACACCTGCAGCGCACGGAGCAGGACGGGCTGACACGCTGGACGGTGGTGGGCGGCAACGACACCCGCAGCATGGAGCGGCCCCTGGGGCGGTTCCTGGGGGACGCGCTGGTCCGCCTCGACGAGCAGGATCCCGAGTTCCCGCTGCACGTGATGAGCCTCATCGAGTGCATCCTGGACGATCCGCGCGCCATCCTCGACGCCCAGGCGAAGTCCGAGAAGGACCACCTGTACGGGGCCCTGCGTCGGGCGCGCCGCGACTCGCCCGAGGAGGAGGCCCGGCTCGAGCTGGCCATCGCCGAGTACACCCACGCGATGCCCGACAAGGACTTCATCGAGGACTGCTGGGCGAGCTGGTTGCAGCGCAATCCCTGGTATCGCTCGGCGCCGCCGAGCCCCAAGTCCGTGCTGCGCGCGCTGTTCGAGAGCGGGGCGGTCTTCGACGAGTATGTCAGCGAGTTCAGCCTGGTGAACGAGGAGGGGCGGCTGCTGTACTACCTGTCGGACGCCTACCGGATCTTCACCCGGGAGCTGCCGGCGTGGGTGGCGCAGCACCCGCAGATCGCCGAGATCATCGAGTGGCTCGACCTGCTGGTGCACACCGTGGACTCCAGCCTCGTGCACGAGTGGGAGCGGTTCGAGGACCCGGACGCGGTGGCTGCGGTGCTGGAGTCCGAGCCGCCGCCCCCGCCGGACATCACCACGCGCCCCGCGGCGTTCCGTCGGCTGGTCCGCAACGCCGCCTTCCGCTGGGTGCAGGACCTCGCCAACCAGGCGATCCCCCTCCCCTCCGAGGTCCGGCCCGAGGAGGTGCGCGCCACCATGGCCACCTACTACGAGCAGCACCACCGGCTGCACACGGGCATGGACGCGCGCGGCCCCCAGTACTTCTGGTTCGAGGGCGACATCGTGCGCCAGACCCTGGCCGATCCCGAGGACGACCGGGACTGGATCGCCCAGGGCCGCATCGACTGGGAGGCCAGCCGCGAGCAGGGACGGGCCGTGCTGATCCTGACCTCCCTGGGCCAGGAGGGCGGCAGCGACTGAGCGGCCGTCGCGCCCCTCACCAGCGGCGGCGCCGCACCACCAGCCCGAGCAGGAGCAACGCCAGGCCCCCGCCCAGCGGGCCCGTGGAGGCCGTCGCGCACGCGCATGCGCCGGCGCGGTTCGGGGTCCAGCCCGGCGGGCGCCCGCTGTCGTCGTCGTCCCCGACGGCGCTGTCGTCGTCGTCCGCATCGCTGGTGTCGTCGTCGCCGACGCTGTCGTCGTCGTCGTCGTCGTCGTCGTCGTCGTCCCCGTCGGGCCAGAAGACCTGCATCGAGGGGGCGAACAGCTGACCCACGGTGTCGTTCTCGGGCACGTGCCAGCTCGCGACGTTGTCGATGATGGTCGCGTTGGGCACCTCCCCGATGACCGCGTCGAACATGATCTGCGCGACGCCGCCGGTCGGAACGGGGATCCCGGAGACCCGCAGCGTGTCTGCCGTGGACTCGTCCACACCCCCCCCGGTGGACACCACCTCCCAGGACGAAAACGCCGTGGAGATGACATCGACCACGTCCACCACGGCGTTGCCGGACCCTCCGTTCACCATGGAGATCGCGTAGCGCACGTGATCGCCGGGGCTGGGTCCGCCGCTGCCGTCCGCGTCCAGGGTCATGGCCCAGGTCTTGCCAGAGGCCTCGGAGAAGGACGGGAAGAAGACGTTCACCCCCACGATGTCGAACACGATCCACCACTTGTCCGTGCCCGCGGTGTAGTCCACGACGAGCTCGGAGTCCCCCGCCGCCAGGGCCGGCGAGATGTCGAACCCGTCGATGTCCACCCCGGACACGCCGGTCTGCGGTGGGTTGGTGGTGTTGATCGTCCGGTTCATGGGGTTGCCCGCGGGGTTGACCGCATCGGACAGCACCAGCGGCTGGCCGCCCGGCGCGCCGGTCACCACCACCTGCTCGCCCGCGCTGCCGCCAGGGTCGCCTTCGAGCGTGTACCAGGTCAGATCACCGGACGGTGGATCGTCGATCTCGATGCCCCCCAGCGTCAGCGTGAGGCTGCTCTGGGACATCGTCGCGAGGCCGTCGTAGATCGTGATCTGGCGCGCCGGAAGGCCCGGACCTCCGTAGATCAGGATCAGCGCGAAGGAGGCGTTGTTGGTGGAGCCGTCGTCGATCAGCGCCGCGAATCCACCCACCGACCACGTGCCCACCATCTGGCCGTTGGCCAGGGACGTGACATCGGCGCGGCACGCCTGCACGTCGTAGGAGCCAGCCCCCGCCGCCGAGCAGTAGCACACGTCCGCGAGCACGCTGGACACCCCCTGGCCCGGCGGCCGCACAGCCACTTCCTCGTCGATGGGCGCGTTGGGGCCGCAGTCGTTGCCGCCGTCGGGGATCGAGCCCCCCCAGTACAGCAGCGCCTGCTGCAGGACCACGCCGCCGGGGATGTCTGCGGTAGACACCACCGCGTAGGCGGGATCGACGATCCGGTCCACGTTGGAGTCGCCGTCGGTGTCCTCGGCCATCGCCGCGCCCGTCACGAAGAAGTCGCTCGCGCGCTGGTAGCTGATGCGTGCCTGCACCGGCGTGTCGGCCAGGGCCGGGCACGAAAGGAGGACTCCGATGACCGTCGCGAGGGTCGCCCGCATGACCGGAGACTGAGGGGCGCGGCTGGGCACGTCAAGCCCTCACCGCGTCGCTCTCCCCTCATCGCGCTGGACGGGCCCCGCCGCCTCACCCATGCTCCGTCAGGAGGGGACTCGTTTTGGATCACGCGATCAACCAGCTGGTGCACGCCCTGAGCGCTGCACCCGACTCCGACCGGTTTCGGAGCTTGCTGGATGAGGCCCTCACAGAGGCCGCGCACAGCCGCAGGCTGGCCCTCCCCTGGTCGCCTTCGGCGGCGGACCCGACCCTGCTCGGACGCCTGGCACAGACCGTCTCGGTCATCACCGCCGACCCGGACGACGACGCCAACCGGCAGGAGCTGGCGCGGTTTCTCCACGAGGAGTGCGACCGCTCCCTGCTCGAGCTCGTGCGCGCGGTCCAGATGGCGCCGCACGACCGGCGGTCCATGCGGCTGCTCTGCGCGGCGATCGAACACGATGTGCTGCGCTGGGCGCGGGGCTGGTCCCACCGAAGCGGGGATCTGCTGGCGACCCCCGGCCTCAGCCGGGACGAAGCGGCCCACGAGATGGTCCAGGAGCTGTGGCTGCACATCCTGGACCGCGACGCGTACGCCCTCCGGCAGTTTCGCGGCACCACCGTGGGTGAGTGGCGGGCGTTCCTCCGCAAGACGGTGGTCTGGCGCCTGGCCCACGTCCAGCGGGCCACACGCACGGAGGGACGACGGCCCGCGGCCGGGCTCTGCCGTCTGGAGGACCTGCCCCACGAGCCGGCGAACGACGGGCCGGTGCAGGTGGACGCGCAGCTCCACGCGCGCCGCGAGCTGGCTGCCGTGCAGGAGGCCCTGGACGCATACGAGCGCACGACGGGCCTGGGCCTCCGCAACCGAGGCTGGTTCGTTCGTTTCGTGAACGGAGAGACCGCTGCGCAGATCGCCCAGGACGAGCCCGAGGTGGGGAGATCCGGAGTAGCGCGTACCATCTTCCACATTCGTCGCTTCTTGAAAGAGCAGATGGTCAGGAAGGACGAATCCCGGTGAGCGCGCTCTCCAGACAGACGCTCGATCTGTGGCTTCGGGGTGATCTCGACGCGGCAGCCAGCGCGCTCGTCGAACATGCCGTGCTCCACGATCCCGAGGTCGGGTCCCTGCTCGAGTCCATGCTCGACGAAGCCTCGGGGCTGGCCACCACCGGAGCCACGGATCCGTTTCGCTCCAGGGAGCAGGACCCCGAGGGACCCGCGGCCCGGGCGCTGCGCAGCGCCACCTCCATCCTCGCAGCCCGACGCGAACGGGATCGGGTCCTCACCGTGATCGCGGCGGCCGCCGCTGCCGCGGCCCTCGCCGTCGGCCTGTGGATCGGCCTGGGCCCCCCGTCCGAGCCGGCCTTCGCGGCGCTGACCGACGAGCTGTGCGCCACCGCGCGGCTCGCGGGCACCGTGCCGCTGTACACCACCCTGGACTGCGGGTTGGTGCCGGACATGCACCTGGGCGACACGCCGCCGTCGGAGTTGACCCGGTTCCGGCTGACCCTGGACGGAGACCGCCGACCATCCGACCTCGACTGGCTGGCGGCGCGCTCTCTCGTCGGGCTCCTCGAGGGACGCGGTCAGGACGTCGTGGATCTGCTCGGCGACAGCCCCGCGCTCATCGCCCACCCCGCGCTGCACGCGGACCTCGCCGCGGCCTGCGCCCAGCTCGGTCCGCTTATGGGAACACCCTCTGAGAGGGTGTTTAGATATTAGGCCTGTTCCGGTAGACTCTCCTCGTCCCCCTGGAG
>CALAGR010000519.1 GCA_937891735.1 uncultured Pseudomonadota bacterium
CTGGAGGCGCTGGGGGGCTCGGACCTGCAGACCGCCTTCGAGCTCGCGTCCAAGCTCGAGCACACCGACGAGGCGATCCTCTTCGGATCGGCCTACGCGCGCACCGCGGTCGGCCTCGGCGACGCCGCGTGGGTCGCTGACTCCACCTGCGAGCTGCTGGACGCTGCGGGCCGCGCGGACGACGCGCTGGCGTTGAAGGCGGCGCTGATCGAGCGCATCGACGCCGCCGCGGGGGGCGACGCGACGGACCCGGACGCGGCCATCGAGCTCGCCAACGCGCTGTGGTACCGGGGGACCTGGGAGCCCGAGGCCAAGGCCCGGCTCCATGGGGAGGCCGCCGAGCTTCTGGCCGGGGCGATCCTGGCCCGGGAGAGCGTCGAGCTGAAGGCCGGCCAGCCGCTGCTCCCCGACGCGGTCCTCGCCCTGAACGACCGGCTCCACGCGCACGTCGGTCTCATCCACGACCTCGTGGATCTGGTCGTCTCGGCGGGAGATCACGGCACCGCGGGGCGACTGCTGGCGGCGATGCTGACCCTTCAGCCCGAGGCGTTCACCTGGCACTACCGCAAGGCGGGCTGGCTTCAGGAGCGCGGCATGATCCCCGAGGCCCTCCCCGTCGCCCGACAGGCCCTGACCTTCGCCTACGGCGACAACCGGCTGCGGGCCGCGAAGCGGGTCGCCGATCTGCTCGGCCCCGGGCCCCAGGCCCTCGCCGTCATCGACGAGGCGCTGTCCGCCCCCGAGCCCGAGCACGAGCACGTTCGGACGTGGCGCTACCGGCAGGCCCTGCAGACCTTGCGGGCCGAGTTCATGGAGTCCGAGGCGCACCCCCGGTGAAGTGGGACATCGATCTGCCGTGGGCCCCCCGGGAAGCCGGAGAGCGGCCCACGTCCCTGCGTGAGTGGCTGCGGCTGGCCAGCCTGGCGGCCTGGGACCTGCCCCAGACCCTGCGCCACGACGCCGTCACCGAGATGGCCGCGGGCATGACCTTCTTCTTGATCTTCAGCCTGTTTCCGATGCTCGTGTTCCTGGTGACCCTGCTGCCGCTCCTTCCGGCCGAGCTGTCCAACATCGACGTGCTGTTCGACGCGCTGGAGCCCATCTTGCCTTCCGAGGTGTACACGCTCCTGCACGACCACCTGACCTCGCTGCTGACCCAGCCCCGCAAGGGGATCGCCGTGGTCTCGGCGAGCATCTCGCTGTTCTCGGCGTCGCGCGCGCTGGTGTCGCTGTCCCGCGCCCTCAACCGCATCTACCGGGTGCCGGGCCTGAAGTCCGAGTGGCTGCGGCGCCTGCGCAGCATGGCCTTGACCGTGTTGGTCCTGACGGGATTCCTCATCGCCGTGTTCGGGCTGACGATCGGCAACCGGATCGTGGCGTGGCTGGTGGTGCGGGAGTGGATCCCCCTCGCTCAGGGCACGCTCATCGCCTTCGTTCGCTGGCCGCTGCTGTTCCTGCTCGCCTCGTTCCTCGTGCAGCAGCTGTACTACCTGCTGCCGGACCGCTCCCCCCGCTGGAGGCCGCTGTCGAGCGGGGCGATGTTCGCGGTGCTGGGGTGGGTGGCGTCCACGTGGCTGTTCACGTCGGTGGCGATGCGCTTCCTGAAGTACAACGTCGCGTACGGCTCGCTCGGCTCCATCGCGGTCGTGATGGCGTGGTTGTATCTGGGGTCGCTCGCCCTCATTGTGGGCGCCGCGTTCAATGCGCTGTTCGAGCGGGGCCTGCCCCCGGGCGCCCGGTCCTACGACGGCGCGGTCGCCCCGACAGAGGAGGAGACGGAATGCTGAACGGAAGACGCGTCGCGATCCTGGGCACCGGGACGATGGGCCGCGCGCTGGGCATGGGCCTGGTGAGCAGCGGCACGGTCGCCCCCTCGGCGATCACCGGGACGGTCAAGCACGCGGCGGAGCTGGAGGCCTCCCGGGGCCTCGTCTCGTTCGACCTGAGCCTGGACAACGCCGGGGCCGTGGCGGGGGCCGACGTGGTGCTGCTGTGCACCAAGCCCCGCAGCGCCCGCGGGGTGCTCGCAGAGCTGGCCGAGGCGGGCGCGCTGGACCATGACCCCCTGCTGATCTCGATCTGCGCGGGCGTGTCCACCGCCGCCCTGCAGAGCGCCTGCGGCGACAAGGCCCGCGTGGTTCGCGCCATGCCCAACACCCCCTGCCAGATCGGCGAGGGAATGACGGTCGTGGCGCCCGGACTTCGCGCCACGACGGAGGACCTGGAGACCGCGCTGACGATCTTCCGCCCCCTCGGCCGCGCCCTGCAGCTCGACGAGGAGCACATGAACACCGTCACGGGCCTCAGCGGCTCGGGCCCCGCGTTCGTCTACGTGATCATCGAGGCCCTGTCCGAGGGGGGCGTGATGATGGGCCTGCCGCGAAGCGTGGCCACCGAGCTGGCGGCCCAGACCGTCAAGGGGGCGGCCCGCATGGTCCTGGAGACCGGGCGCCACCCAGCGGCCCTGAAAGACGACGTGACCACCCCCGCCGGCTGCACGATCTCGGCGCTCCTGCTGCTTGAGGACGGCCGTCTGCGCAGCGTGCTCGCCCGCGGCGTGCAGGAGGCGGCACGATCCGCCGCCGGCCTGGGCTCCGAGTCATGATCTGAGCTGCACGAGCCGCGGGGACAGGTAGCATCCGCGGCCCGGAGGTCCACATGATCCGTCAGCTCCTGCCCTGCGCCCTCGCCGCCCTGTTCCTCGTGCCTTCCGCCGGCTGCAGCAGCAGCAGCGTCGGTGGCACGACCATCCTGGAGCCGTCGCCCGACGGCCTGACCCTGCAGGGCACGTACCGCCGCCAGAGCGCGTCCACCGTGCTGCCCACCCTCATCCTGATCCACGAGCCCGGGGGCGGCAGCGACCGGTTCGCGTTCAACCCGATCTGGGACCTGCTCGAGAACCAGGGCTACAACCTGCTGGCTGTCGATCTGCGCTCCCACGGCGACTCGGACAGCGCCGGCGCCCCGGATGACCTGCGCCTGGATCCCGCCGGCTACCCCATCGATCTCGGCACCTGGATCGACTTCATCGGCGAGCGCGCCGAAGCGGGCGACCCCGTCTCGCCCGACCGGATCGGCGTGGTGGGCCTGGGGACCAGCGCCGCGCTCGCCCTCGCCGCGGTCGAGGTGGGCCTGACGAACTGCGCCGTGGCCGTGTCCCCCCGCATCGAGGAACTCGACGCCCTTCGGCCCGGGGTGGCGGCCCTGGTGACGGCGGGCGACGATGACGACTCGGCGGGCGACGACGACGACGCGGCGAGCACGATGCACGACGCCCTGTTCGTCGCCGGCAACGCCTCGGGCACCCCCGCGGACGACGCCACCGCCCTGCATGAGCTGAGCGACGATGCGAAGCAGCTGCTGCTGGTGGATGGGCCGCACAGCGGCGCGCTGATCCTCGAGGACTTCGATGAGGCCCGGCAGGCGATCACCGCCTGGTGCTGGGACAAGCTGTAGGAGTGACGGACACGCCGACCCCCCAGGAGACCCTCCGGGTCACCGACCGCCAGCTCGAGCTCCTGCGGGCCGTGCGGGCGTGGATCATCGAGCACCAGCGCATGCCGAGCGTGCGCGAGATCGCCCGGGTCCTGGGCCGCTCGCCGTCCACCGTGCAGCAGCACATCCGGGCGCTGGAGCGGCGCGGGTACATGCGGCGGGACGGCTCCGCGCACGGCCTGACGCTGCTCGTGGACGACGAGGCATTGGGCCTCGCCGGTGGAGCCGGGGCCGGTCTGCCCATCAAGGGCTCGCTCCGTCCGGGCCAGGGACTCGTGCGCGACCAGCCCCCCTACCCCCGGGTGCGCATCGGCGGCACCTGGGAGACGGGGGACTACGTGCTCCGCATCGACGGGGACGCGCTCGCCCCCGAGGGGATCTTCAAGGACGACCTGGTCGTGGTCCGGCCCGGCGGGAACCACGACGAGTCGCCGGTCCTCATCGAGTTCAACAACGGCATCGCCACCATCAAGCGCATCCTGATCGGCAGGGGCGGGCACGCCGCGCTGGCCCCCGCGACGCCGCGCATCGACCGCCGTCGCGGGCGCAGGCCACCCCTCGCGCTGACCGTGCTGGGTCGCATCGTCGAGGTGATCAGGCGGTTCGACGAGTAGCGCCGGGCAGGAGCCCGGCCGGCCGGCTCAGCGCGTGGTCTGGAGCCGGAAGCAGCGGTGGGGATCCTCGACGACCTCGCCCACCGCTTCCTTGATCGTGTCGAAGGACGGGTTGCCGGCGTAGGGCCACCAACCGCCGCTCGCGCGCCGCCAGTACAGGAACCAGCGCTCGGCGTCGGACTCACTGCGCACCGCACGCAGCTGGAACACCGGCGTGTGCACGATGGACTTGGAGGTCAGGGGCTTGACCTCGTCCACCGTGATCCAGTTGGCGTCGGCTCGCATGCGCAGCCGTCGGGGCCGGAAGTGCTTGAGCTCCGCGGTGAGCAGCTCCTTCCAGGACTTCAGGGTCTCGCGGGACGGGCTCCACTGGTCGAGCATCGCGACCACGCCCATCTCGCCGCCCGTCTCGTAGGCCGTAGACCAGCCCGTGAGTTCCTCGAGGTCCAGGCCTTCCTCGTCACAGAATGCCGGCAGCCCCTCTACGGGAACGTCGCTCGCCTTCGCGGCGAGACCGATCTTCTGCTGGAGCGTCAGGCCTTCGGACATACACGAACCTCCTGCCGGGGGGAGCGGCGCGGTCCCTCGGGGGTGCGCAGTCCGCGTGAGGGCGGCCTCCCCGGGTCAGGCATCATAGCCTGAAATGGCCAAAAAGCAAGGCGTTGCGGGACCTTCCGGGCCGTCCGCAGACCCGCTAGAGTCGGTCCCATGGCTGGAAAGTTCAAGGACCTCGAAGACCTTTTCGACATGCGTCGTGACGAGCAGCGGCATGGGCTGAGCGACGTCGGCGACAAGGAGAAGCGATCCTGGCGTGACATTGATCGTGGCAAGGACCGATCGAGCCACTCGGACCAGTCGAAGTCACCGGCACAGAAGCGGTGGGACGACCGGTTCCAGACCGCGACCGCGCAGAAGCAGATCAACGGCGAGCTCGCCGCGCTGTTCGAGGACCGGGGCGCCGGCGAGCTTCGGGCAGCGATCCTCGCCGCCGGGGATCGCGGGGCGCTGCAGGACGCGGTCCAGGCCTACGTCGAGGCCCGGGGGGCGCTGCCCGCCGACGACACCGAGGTGCTCGAGAAGGCCATGGACGTTCGCCAGGACAAGGTCTTCGCCAAGGTCGTGGACGCCGTCGCGGAGCTGCTCAAGACCACCGACGCGACCCGCAAGAAGGTGTTCCTGCTCAAGCTGCGGAGCCGCTCGCGCACGATGTTCGACCGGCGCCTGTCCACCCGGATCAAGGAGATCCTGGCGGAGCACGGGGCCCTGGACTGAACGACTCGGCCTGCTTCGGGGGGCCTGAGCGAGGCCGATCCGCCCGCAGCGGCGTTCGTGCTATACGCCGGGCCCCAATCGGCAGACACCGACCACGGAGACCGTCATGTCGCTCTTCGAGATGCTGGCCAGCAAGCCCGTCGACTTCGTCGGGATCGGCACCTACCTGGACTCCCTGCCGTCGGACGCGCGCATCAGGGAGCTGCAGACCATCCCCGGCCGGCTGCAGGCCCGCCTGTGGGAGCTCGCCGAGGGCCAGCGCGCCCTGACCATCGACCACTTCGTGCCCGCCAACGTGCCCCACCGCACGTGGATCCGGCACTACGGCCGCAACTCGCTGCCGATGTTCTCCGACTTCGAGAAGCGGTTCGCCCGCCCGAAGAAGGACGCCCGGGAGCTGTGGGGCTACAACCACGGCCCGACCATGGGCCTCGTCGGACCCGGCTACTTCATCGTGCGCAAGGGCGCGGGGAACGAAGGCGAGCTGGACATCGACTACTACCGCACGCCCGCCGAGCAGATCGAAGGGGGCCCCAAGATCCGGAGCAACACCTTCGGGCTGAGCTTCTTCGTGTACGGCAAGATGGTGGACGTCATGCGAGGGGTCAGCCAGCACGTCACTGTCGGCCGCGCCTACAAGTTCGGCAAGGAGACCGGCAACTACTTCCTGCTGTGCCGGCAGGAGATCATCGGCTGAGCACCGTGCTGGGCTACTCCATGTAGCCGAGCATGCGCATGCTCGCTTCGAGATCCTCGTCCCGCTCCAGGCCCGCCGCGGCCTCGTCCAGACCCGTGTCCTCGTCGCCGAGCCCCGGGAACTGGTCCTTGTCCACCATCGCGCCGGGCCCGACGGCCTGGCGACGCGCAGCGCGCATCTCGGTCCACGCCCCGCGCCCCGGTGAGAGCGCCGAGCGCAGCCTCGATCCCAGCCCCATGGACACCAGACGCCCCGCGCCATCCTGCTCGTGGCGCGTGCGATCCACCCCATCCCACACGTAGCGACCGCTCCGGCTGCGCACGCTGTAGCGCCGCCACATCCGGGCCGCCCCCCGGGGGTACTTCGCCGGCACGATCGCGTTGTTGGAGGTCACGGTCATGGCCGCGTCCCGGTCCGTGCCCACGCCGAGCCGGAGGCCCACCGCGAGGGACTCGCCGTCCAGCCGCAGCGTGTGCTCGTTCACCCCGCGGTCGATGAGCGTGCAACCCTGGGCGGTGGACAGGGGGCCGGGCCAGGGCACACCGGCGAGGTCGCACAGGGTCGGCGCGAAGTCCACACCCCGCGCGTAGCCCGACAGGCGGTGCCCCGCCGGCACCGGATCCGTGCGCCGCCCGCCCGCGAAGACCAGCGGCACCCGGGTGGTGTCGTCCGTCAGCCAGCGGCCGTGCAGGTCGTAGATGTGCCCCACCTCGTGCCCCACGGGCACCGACTCACCCCAGTTCTCGCCGTGGTCCGCGGTGACGCAGAGCAGCACGTCGTCCCCGCCGCTGTGGGCCGCGTCCAGGTAGCGGGGCAGGAGCTCGGAGTCCAGGTACTCCACCGTGTCCAGATAGGCGCGCCTCCAGCGGGGGCGCTGGCTGTCCGGGTCCTGGGCGAGCTGACCGAGGATCTCGCTGCACAGCGCCCGCCACGGGGCCCGGGGGATCGCCTCGGTCCGGTAGGGCAAGTGCGTCCACCAGTGGTGCACGAACACCAGGCGATCCGCGCCGGACGGAGCCCGCAGCGCCGCGCAGACCGCCTCGGCGTCCTGGCTGTCGCCCACGGTGCCCCGGGCCTGGGTGTTGGCGAAGGCCCAGCGCGGGTTGTGAAAGAAGCTGTGCACCTCGAAGCCGGCCGCCGCGAACGCCGTGAACAGCGTCGGCCGCCGGGCCGGGAAGGGGTGCCTCCATCGGGCCACGCCGACCCGGTGGGGGAAGGTCCCGGTGGCGATCGCGGTCAGCGACGGTACGGTCCAGCCGGCGGAGCAGATCGCCTCTTCGTACAGCGTGCCACCCCGGGCCAGCGCATCCAGCCCGGGCGTGAGCGCCTCACCGCCACCGAAGCCAGGGGCGTCGGCGCGCAGGGAGTCTACGACGAGCATCAGGACGATCACGCGGGCGCAGACTACGATCCGCGCGACCACCCCGCTGGAGAGACCCATGACCGTGCTGAGCCGGATCCTCCCGATCCCCCTGCCCGTGGACATCGCCTGGGACACCCTCGTGGACGTGGACCGCTGGGCGCGTTGGATGCCCCACGTCGTGGAGTCCGGCTGGAGCGACGAGGCTCCCCTGGGCAAGGGGCGCCGGCTGTGGTTCCGGCTCCTGCACAACGAGCGCCGACCCCTCGTGATCGCGGAGGTGATCGGGCTGCGCGCCGGTCGCGAGTTCGCCTATCGCCCGGTGGGTGGCGACGCTCCGTACCTGGACGGGATGGAGGATGTCGAGTGGCAGTGGCTGCTGCACGGGCGCCAGGGCGGCTGCTCCGCCCGCCTGTCCGTGTCGTACACCGCCCGCGGTGGCCTGCCGATGGTCCGGGAGCTGATCGGGGCGCGCCTGCAGATCCTGAACCAGGCGGACAACGTGCTGCTCGCGCTGCACTCCCTCGCCGGCGGAGAAGGATCGACCACCGTGCAAGCCGAGGCTTGAGTTCAGCGCCGGTCGCGCCGCACCAGGATCGCCCAGGTCGCCACGACGCAAGCGACCCCGATCCCGCTCATGATCAGCAGGTCCGTCTGCTGGACATCGTTGGCGAAGCCCACGCGATCCCAGAAGTTGGAGTTGCCGATCTTGTCCAGACGCGCTGAGCCCTCGGCGTACTCGGTCTTCAGGATCCCGCCGTACGCCCACCGAAGCAGGATCGGCTTGCTGAGCCACATCGCCATCCCGCCCTCGTAGGCCGCGATGTCGGCCTTCCCCGCGAAGGCGGGCACCGTGCGGGGCGTGACCGGAGTCAGGATCCCGCTGAGCATGATCTGCGGAAGGATGACGATGGGCACGAGCTGGATCGCCTGAAGCTCCGTGCGCGCCAGCGTGGACAGCAGCAGCCCCATCGACATCGCCGACAGGCCTGCCAGCAGCGACACCCCCGCGAGCTGCACGACGTCGCCCTCGAGCGGGATCGTCGGCACCAGGATCGCCAGCAGGGTCAGGATCTGCACCGTCACCAGCGCCCCCTGCAACGCGAGCTTGCTCGCCAGATAGGGCCCCGGCCGCAGCTGCCCCATGCGCTCCCGTCGGAAGATGGCCCGCTCCCCCACGATCTCCCGGGCCACGTTGCTGCAGCCGAACCACACCGCCGCCGCGACGATGACGAACAACGTCGGCGTCACGTCGTCCTGGAACAACATCGGCTTGAACCAGCCCTTGTGGAACAACAGGGCGGCGAGCCCGGCGATCACCGGCGCCTGGATGGCCTGCACCGCCAGGGCGCTGCGGTCCCGCCACTTCAGCAGGGCGTACCTGCGAAACAGGGTCCATGTCTGGCGGACGGGGTTGGTCTGCCGGACCTTGCTGTGGTGCGCGGCTTTGCGCGCCTGCTTCAGCTGGTCCTTGCGCATGCGCGACGACACGAAGCGCTCGTGCTGGGGGCTGGCGAGGTAGTCGGCCTTCCAGGTGTCGGCCTCCCGGCTCAGCGCCGCGTCGAGGGGGTCCAGCGCGTCGAGCACATAGTCGGCGGGGTTGCGGGCGCTCTCCGGCGGGACCTCGGAGTGCTCGCCGAAGTAGCGCTTGACCCCCGTGACCGGACCGAAGTAGGCGACCTTGCCGCCGGTCGTGAGCAGGAGGATCTTGTCGAACAGGTCGAACGCCTCACGCCGCGGCTGGTGAATCGTCATCACCACGGTCCGCCCGCCCGACGCGAGCCCCCGGCACTGGCGGATGAGCTGCATGGCGGAGCGCGCGTCGAGGCCCGAGGTGGGCTCGTCCAACAGGAGCAGGGACGGCTGCCCCATGAGCTCGATGGCCACGTTGAGCCGCTTGCGCTGTCCGCCGCTCAGACCCCGCCGCACCTCGTCGCCCACCACCGAGGAGCGGACCCGACCCAGGTCCAGCTGGCGCAGCACGTTGTCCACCCGCCCGGCGATCTCCACCTCGTCGATCTCGGCCGGGAAGTTGATCTTGGCGTGGTAGTACAAGACCTCCTCCACCGTCAGGGACCGGTGCATGACGTCTTCCTGGGGCACATACCCGATCGCCCGGCGGAACACGTCGTAGTGCTTGTACAGCGACATGCCGTCGAGCAGCACGTGGCCCCGAGTGGGGGGCGTGTAGCCCGCCAGGGTCGTCAGCACCGACGTCTTGCCCGCTCCTGACGGGCCCATGATCGCCACCATCTCGCCCGGCAGGATCGAGAAGGACACCTCGTCCACGACGCACAGGGGCGCCTTCGGATCGCCCACCTCCCGAACCAGCTTGTGGGCGTCCAGACGCACCCCGGACACGCCGCCCGGCGCGTCTCGAGCGACCACCCGCCCCTGGCCGGTGAGGCTGAGCCGGTGCGGGCCCACGCGCAGGTCGTCGTCCGGCCCCACCACCCGCGGGCTCTTGATCCGCTCGCCGTTGTGCCAGGTGCCGTTGGTGGAGCCCAGATCGGTGACGATGTAGCCGGCCTCGGTCACCTCGATGCGGGCGTGCAGGCGCGACACGTTCGGCGTGTCGATGACGATGTCGGCTTCCTGGTCCCGCCCCACCACCATCGTCACGCCGGGCTTGAGCAGCAGACCCAGATCCGTCTCGGCCTGGACGATGGGCACCGTCTCGGAGGGGGACGGCGGCGAGCCGGCGACGGTCGCGGTGGTGGTCGTGCCGGGGCCGATGATGGCGGGCCGGTTCCGGCCCGAGGACTGCGGCGGGGGCGGCTCCAGCTCGCTGAGCGCCCCGAACACGGAGGTGCGGGTGGCCGAGCGGGTGGACCGCACAGCCTGAACCACGTCCACCGCGGTGAGCACGACCGTGCCGACCTCGAACTCGGTTCGCCAATCGATCAGGGTGCGCTTGATGCGCCGCTCGCCGACGTAGGTCCCGTTGGCGGAGTCGAGGTCTTCGAGATGCAGCCCCTGGGGTTCACGCACGAGGCGGACGTGGCGCGCGGAGACCGCCGGGTCATCGAGGATGAAGTCGCACTCCGGAGCCCGCCCGATGAGGATCGGCGCGAAGAACTCGGGCAGGTCGCCGGCCGCCAGCGTGTCCTGGGGGACCATCTCGTCGGTGAGCTGGACGCCGTCCACCTCCACGAGACGGTTCAGCAGCGACACCGTCACTTCGCCCTGGCGCGGCTCGCCGTCGATCAGGATGCTGACCGAGTCGTCCAGGGGCCGGATCTGCACCATGCGACCGACGCGCCGCAGCCGCACCCCCCGGGGCGCGAGGCGGCTGTTGGACACCACGATGTCGGCGTCCAACGACGAGCCCATGACCCGCCAGATCCCCGTGGCGAGATCCATCTCGGTTGTCTGGGCCGGCGCGTCGAGATCACTCATCGACTCGAAGGACTCGGAGAGCAGGGATCCGCCGGCACCCGAGGTCGCG
Organism: uncultured Pseudomonadota bacterium; assembly: GCA_937891735.1. GTDB lineage: Bacteria > Myxococcota_A > UBA796 > UBA9615 > UBA9615 > JAGSHC01. The sequence continues at coordinate 10,887 of CALAGR010000519.1, forward strand.
GGCACGTCTTCGGTGCTGGGGGCTGCCTGCTTCTTCCGAGCCTGGACCTGGGGCGCGGCGCGGGCCCCCGCAGGCTCGACGAGGGTGCCGCAGCTCGGGCACCGCTCCGCTTCGAGATCGAACTGGAAGCCGCACACGGGGCAGTCCTGGTCGTCCAACGCCTCGAAGGTCGAGTCGGACCTGGACATTGCGTGCTCCTCAGCGCTCAGCGGCTCCGGGGCCCGGTGGGATCAGTTCTTGTACGCGACGGCGACCGCGAAGTCGGTCTTCGCGCTGGCGTACTGGACCATCACCCGGAGCACGTACTCCCCGGTCTTGGCCGGCTCGACCGACACGAACGGCTGCGCGTCTGGCGAGCCATCCCGGTCCACCAGCTCGCCAGCGTCATCGAACACGGCCAGATCGAGATCGACTCCCTCGCCGTCGGCGCAGCCGAGCAGCAGGTAGGTCATGCCCTTGTAGAGCGTGACCCGGTAGACGACCTCCTCCTTGTCGGCGGCGGAGTCCGTGTCCTTGGCGCGCAGGCGGTTGCCGTTGCCGACCACCGCAGCGGAGATCAGGTCATCGAGGCAGGCCTCGGCCTTCGCCGGATCAGCCTGCGCAGACGAGGGCAGGAGGAGGAAGGAGGCCACCAGGGCGGTGACGGCGGCAGCACTGAGAAGAGAGCGAAGCATGTGGCCTCCTAGAACCGAGCGAGGATGTTGCCGGTGTGGGTGGCGACGGTGTTCAGGTCCGCGACGTTCAGGGTCGCCTTGCCGGCGACCTCATCGAGCGCCTCCAGCTCGGTGATGACCGCGAGGACGTCGGGATCCTGAGCCTTCGCAGCCGCGCTGGCCTTGATGAACTCAGTGAAGTGGGTGAGCACGCTGGGCTGGTGCAGCAGGGCCGCGCCGTCGCCGGCCTGGCCCGCGGCCGCGAGGCCCTTGGACAGCAGGTGCACGCCCTGAACCCAGCCGCCGGCGCGGACCAGCGTGGAGATCTCGTCCCCGGCGCCGTTGTCGAGGGAGGTCTGCACCCGCTGGTTCAGCAGATCCATGGCCGGGGCGAGCTCGGCGTTGGAGATGGTGCCGCCGGCGTAGTCGGTGATGACCTTGTCCACGTCGGCCATCAGGTCGTCCGGCGCGCCCAGGGCCGCCAGCCCTTCGCGTGCGGCCTTCATGTAGCCGGTCACCGCGTCCTTCGAGCCGCCCTTGGCGGACAGCAGCACGTTGGCGATGCGGCGCCCGGTCTCCAGCGCGACGACGGGCTTGCTGCGCCCCTCCAGCGTGCCGCCGGGCCCGATGAGGGCGGCGAGGTCGATGTCGACGTTCGAGCTGGAGAGCGCGGCCTGGAACTCGGACGGAGCCGGCACGAACATCGCGGTCTTGCCGCGGCTCTTCGCAGCATGAAAGTCGATGCTGTCCGTTGCGGGCGCGGCCTCGGCCTCAGCGGCCGGCGGATCGGCCGGGGCAGGAGCGCTGGCGCCCTCGCCAGCGGTGTCCCCACCACAGGCGGTGCCGAGGAGCAGGAGAGAAGCGAGGGCGGTGCGTGCCGCCCAGGAGGCGCTCGATCGATGCATGTGAGTCCCCGTGATGCTGTCGCCGCGCGCCTCGTTCAGGGCCGAGGGCCGCGGCTGGACGACACATGCTGCCGAAAGCCCCTCCTGTTTTCAACCGGGCGGTCCGTACGCCAAGATGTGTGCAGCCGCCGCCAGGACTCATGCGGGCGGTGACGGAGGACGTGCGATGAGCGATCTGCCCCCCTGGCTCGACCCCGCATCCCGGTGGCTCGGCCGCGACCGCGGAGCACTGCTGCTCGCCGACGCCGGTGTTCCGACGCAGGTCGCGCGGGACGCCGCCGAGCACGGAGGGTTGGAGTTCGTCAGCGTCGACGCGGGGGTGGCGGGGCTCTTGCCCTTCGGCGTCGCGCGGTCGGCGGCCCCCGAGTTTCTGGGGGGGCTGACCGGAGCGCCCGACATCGGCTTCTGCTCGGATGCGATCGGCAGCGGGGCCGGCGCGGTGGCGAGCTGGCTGGCGCTCACCGGGTCCTGGGCGGGTCGGACCTTCGACGACGACCTGTCGATCTCGCTGTCGGACGAAGAATCGAGCCCCCCGGCCCCCGCCGCAGACACGTCCGTGATCGACGTGGAGCTGGTGAGGCGGGTCCTCGCCGCCGCGGGAGACACGGCGCCCCGGCTGGTGCACGTGCGGAACGCGGCGCGGCTGGACGGCGGCTCCCTCGCGGCGGTGCGGGCGGTGCTCGCGGGGGAGGTGCACGCGGGGATCGTGTGGCTGCTGGACGGCCCGCTTCCGCCTGGAGATCCGGTGCGCAAGGGGCTGGAGCCGGTGGTCCGCGCCGCCCGGGACGACCGGTTCGAGGGTCCCGGATTCGTCGAGCTGAGCCCGCCCCGGGGGGACGACGCGGACGCTCCGTCCCTGCCCGGTCGGGGGACGGCGGTGGAGCTGCTGGCGCTGCTTCAAGCCGGCGGCGTGCCGGTGCCCGAGCCGGTCCTCGGCACCGCGTCGCTGTCGGCCTATCGGGGACGCCCGGCGCGCTCGGGGTGGCAGGATCTCGAGGGGCTCCTGAACTCGGGGCGGGCGCGGATCGAGGGC
>CALAGR010000520.1 GCA_937891735.1 uncultured Pseudomonadota bacterium
GCTTCGGCGCGCGCATCGCCGGACCGGACTGGTCCAACGCGGCGGGCTGGGGCGCCCTGAGCCACTGGAGCAGCATCCAGCTCGTGGATCTCGACGGGGACGGGCGCGCCGACCTGTGCGGACGGGACGCGGACGGGGTCGTCTGCCACCTCTCCACCGGGGACGGCTTCGGCGATGCCCTGGCCGGGCCGGGCTGGTCCGACGTCAACGGGTGGGACGACTGGAGCAACGCCAGCACCCTGCGGTTCGCGGACCTCGACGGCGACGGGGCCCAGGACGTGTGCATGCGCGCGAACGCAGGGATCCGCTGTGCGCTCTTCGAGGGCGACGGCTTCTCGGCCCAGTTCGACGGCCCGGGCCTGGACGACGACGGCTCCTGGGACCTGCAGCGCTTCCACAGCACCCTGCGGCTCGCGGACGTGACGGGAGACGGACGCGCCGATCTGTGCGCCCGCGCCTGGGCCCGCGTCCGCTGCTGGCCCTTCGACGAGGCGGGGTTCGGCCCCTCCTTTGACGGTCCCGAGTGGGGCCAGACCCAGGGCTGGAGCGCGCCCGCCGCCTACGGGACCATCCGCCTGGTGTCTCCGCCGCCGCTCCCACCCGCGGGTGACGACGACTCCGCCGACGATGACGACGACTCCGCCGCCGGCGACGACGACGATCTTGCCCGCCCCGACCCCGGCGGCTTCGCGCCGCCCCCAGACCCCGGCTGTGGGTGCGGCGACGGAGCCGCGACGGGGCTGGCCTTCCTGCCCCTGGTGCTCTTCCGGCGCCGCCTGACCTGACCCCAGGCCATCGACGGGGATTCACCGCCGCGCACACCCGAGGCGTTCTCTCGATGCAGGACACGGGCTGAGGGGCCCCGTCCTCGAGGCCGATCATGATCCGACGACTCCCGCTCTGTGCTGCGTTCGCGCTCATGATCGGAGGCTGCGTCGCCCCGGACGGACCAGACGACCCCGTGCACGCGACCTGCGACGAGGTGCACCCCGATCACACGGTCGGCCTGCGGCTCTGCCTGCCCGGCGCCGACGACGGGTACACCCTCATCGCCCCCATGGGCTCGACCGACACCTGGCTCATCGATCGACTCGGCCGCTCGGCGCAGACCTGGCATGGGTCCGGAACCCCGGGCGCCGCGGTGCAGCTCCTGCCGAACGGCCACCTCCTCCGCACGACGGCCCTGCATCCCAACCCGTTTGGGCCCAGCGTCTCCGGGGGGCGACTGGAGGAGTACAGCTGGGACGGCGACCTCGTCTGGAGCTTCGACTACGCCAACGAGCGGGTCGTCGCCCACCATGACGTCGCGGTGCTGCCCAATGGGAACTACGTGCTCATCGCCTTCGAGAAGATCGACGGGGACGAAGCGATCGCCGCCGGCCGGGACCCCTCCACGCTGTCCCCGAACCACGACATCTACCCCGAGCACCTCGTCGAGATCGATCCGAGCACCGACACTGTGGTCTGGGAGTGGCACCTGTGGGACCACGTCGTCCAGAGCTTCGACCCCACCAAGGCCAACTTCGGCGATCCTGAGGAGCACCCTGAGCTCATGGAGCTCAACACCGGCCCGCTGCTCGGCGACGGCGACTGGGCCCACGTCAACTCGGTCGCGTACCACCCCGGGTTCGACCAGCTGTTGCTGAGCTCCGCGTTCTTCAGCGAGGTGTGGGTCATCGACCACTCCGCCACCAGCGAGGAGGCCGCCGGCCATGACGGAGGCGCCCGGGGCCGGGGCGGAGACTTCCTGTATCGGTGGGGCAGCCCCGGCTGGTATGGGCAGGGCTCCGACGAGGACCTGCCCGTGGACGCCCAGCACGACGCCCAGTGGGTCGCCGAGGGGCTCCCAGGGGCCGGCAACATCCTGCTGTTCGACAACGGAGGCACCGCGGGCCAGTCCGTCGTCCTCGAGATCGAGCCCCCCGCCACCGCCGATGGCGACTACCTCCTGCCGCCGGGCGAAGCCTGGGGCCCCGCCGGGCCGTCCTGGACCTACACGGATCCCGCGTTCTTCTCGCCCATCGTGGCGGGCGCCCAGCGCCTCCCCAACGGCGACACGCTCATCAGCGAGGGCACCACGGGCCGCCTGTTCGAGGTCACGCCGGACGGCGAGGTGGTGTGGGAGTACATCAGCCCCGTCGCGGGGGACACCGTCCTGCGCCAGGGCGACACGGTCCCCATCCAGTTCGAGCTCCCGGCGGGCACGGTGTCCGCAAACTGGGTGTTCCGCGTGGAGCGATACGCGCCCGACTACCCAGGGCTGGCCGAGCTCGACGCCTCCGCGCCGACGCTGCCCATCGAGGACGATCCCGCCAGCTGAGGCGCGCCCCAGGACCGGCGTCTACTCGACGTACTCCGCCACGACCACGTCGAACGTTCCGCTGGCGGTCATCGTCGCGGTGTCGTCGGCGTTGCCGCCCTGCACGTCGAAGCTGCCGACCATCGCCGGATCCGCCCAGCTGTCCACCGTGATCGATCCCGTGACGCCCCACCAGGCCTCGCCGCCCACCTGGCCGGTCACGTTGTAGTCCTGGCCGTCCTCGATGTCGAAGGTGCCCGCGCCCGCGAACGCGCTGAACGTGAGGTGCCACTGCGCCCCCAGGGCGTCGTCCTCGGAGTCGATGAGGATGAAGGTCGGTCCCTGACTCGTGGCGCACGTGCGGCCGGGGGATCCGGTGAAGCTCTGGCTGTTGAACGTCATCTCCAACGTGCCTTCGCAGTCCGCGGCGTCGTCGTCGTCGTCCCCGGGACAGCCACCGGCCAGCAGGGCGAGGGCGGCGAGGAGCGCGAGCCCGGGGCGGCTCAGGGCGGATCTGCGGTCAGGGACGGTCATCGATGCTCCGGTTCAGGAAGTCCACGTAGATCCCCGCCGTCTCGGCCGGGCGCTCGATCATGGGCGAGTGTCCGCAGTCCTTCAAGATCACCGTCTCGGAGTCCGCGAGCCCCGCCGCGAACACCGTCGCCGCGGACGGATGCAGGAGGCGGTCCGAGTCGCCCCACAGGATGAGGGTGGGCGCGGTGATCCGCCCCAGGAGTGGCTCCAGGGGCAGCAGGCGGCCGCCACCGGTGATGTCGTTGAAGATCTTGTCGTTGAACGCGCGGCTCTGCACGGCGCGATCCGCGAAGTACTGCTTCACAACCCTTGGGAGCTCCGGCGGCTTCACGAACACGAACGCCAGGAAGCGGTCGAAGTCCTCCACGCTCTCCACCAGCAGCGGGTTCGTGCCCGTCTCGGACATGATCCGCGCCCGCTCCGACGGCTCGGGGGAGGTCACGCCGCCAGCGTCGACCAGCGCGAGGCTCAACACCCGGTGGGGATGCAGCGCGGCGTAGGCCCCGGCGATGTGTCCGCCCATGGAGTTGCCCGCGATGTGCACCTGCTCCAGCCCGTTGGCCACCACGAAGGCCTCGACGAAGTCCACCTGGCTGGGGATGTCGTAGGTGTGCTCGGGCAGCCGGCTCGAGTCGCCGTGGCCTGGCAGATCCGGGGCCAGGACCCGGAACCCCGCCTCCTTCAGGGTCGCGCTGAAGCGGGTCCAGTTGTCCTTGTCGGCGGCGAAGCCGTGCAGCAGCAGCACCGGCGGCCCGGCCGGATCCCCGCCGTCGAGGTAGACGATCTGGTGGTCGTCGATCTGCAGCGCGTGCTCGACGAGGTTGCCAGCGCCCCGCTCGCGGGACACGGCGATGGACAGCAGCGTCTGTGCGTCGTTGGCGAGCCAGAGCCCAGCCCCGGTGAGGAGGAGGACGACGACCGCGACGGCGAGCCCCACCCGGGCGCCGGTGGAAGAGAATCGGCTCGTGTTCATGACCGGAGGATATGCCCTGCGTGACCATCGCGGCTCTTGCCCCGGGTCCTGACGATCTGCCCCACACCGCGCGGTCGAGCGCCGGCACCGGCCAGGTCCTGGACGACCTGGGCTCGAGGGGCGGGGGTCCCTGCATCGCCGTCGACGCCGCCAACGATCCCCCCATCGCCTGCTACGACGCCGACACGGGCTCGCTCGAGTACGCCGCATGGGCTCCCTGGGGAGCAGACCCGAGCACGGTTGGCCCGGGGGACCGGGGCTATAGTCGGACGGGCGCAGGGGCGCCAGGGGAGGCAGCATGAAGGTCACGGTGCGCATCGATCGCCTCACGGCGCTGGACTCCGGCGAGGCCACCGCCGAGCCCTATCTGTGGCCGCTGTTCTTCAAGGTGGACGACGGCTCCTTCGCGGAGGTCCTCGCCTCGAAGATCACCTATGGATCGCTGCCGCGAGCGGTCGTGACCCGCCGGGGGATCGACCCGGATCTGCTCCTGCAGGACGAGCACCGGTCCGAGGGCGCCTTCTCTGCTCCGGGGGGAGGGCACCGGAACCTGCCGAAGATGTCTTCGGGGGACGAGGTCTCGATCAAGCGGACCTGGACCACCGAGGTGGCCGAGCAGAGCGGACTGCTGGAGCCCGGCGAGGGCATCGTGGGGCTGGTGGTGGTGCTGTTCGAGGAGGACCTGTTCCCGACCCACGGTCGCGTCGAGGACGAATACGGCAGGTTCGTGGACGCGTTCAAGAAGCGCACCGAGCGGGCGATCAGCGAGGCCATCGACCGGGACGCCGCGGGGCAGCTGCCCTTCAAGTTCGGCTTCCGGGCAGAGAAGGACGGCAACGCCCGCACCACCTTCTTCCCGTCGGCGCTGGAGCACGAGCTGACGGCGCGGCTCAAGAAGCTGTACCGGGGCACGCTGATCGACAGCGACGACTTCATCGGGGCGTGCGTCTGGGTGCGCTCGACGGCGCAGCTCCGGATCAAGCCCCACGCCGCGCTGTCCAAGCTGTGGACCCCGACCACGGGGTCCGAAGAGGGCAGCTGGCGGCTGGACATGACGATCTCCGCCTCCTGAGCCGGGCTCAGAGGCGCGCGAACAGCTCCTCGAGTCGATCCCCCAGGTCCGGCCGGCGCACGAGGGCGCCGTGGGCCGGCACGAGCAACGCCGGGCTGCCCTGGGCGATGCGCTCCCGCAACCACTGCGCGTAGGCGGGCTTGTCCAGGGCCATGAAGCGCGCCTGGGCGCCGTTGAGGCCCAGGCCCAGGCCGATGCCGAGCAGGCGCATGATCCACCCCATCCCGAAGGGGTGAGCCGACAGGTTGGTCAGGGTGTCGCTCACGCACCACACCGGGCCCGCCGCCGCCTGGACCACCATCCAGGTCTCTCCATAGCGCATGCCGGGCAGGGTCAGCAGCGCGACGCCGTCGGACAGGGTGCCGGCCGTGGTGGCCACGTCCAAGGCGGCGGGGGCGACGGCGCGGACCCGTGGCAGGGCGCGGGCGGGAGCGAGCACCTGCGCGTCGGGGAAGGCCTTCGCCCAGGCGGGGGTGCCCGAGCGGTGAAAGCCGTTGGGGGCGACGATGGCGGTGACCCGGCCGAAGGGCTCGAGCTCGCGGAGCGCGGCGTCGTCGGGGTTGGTGGCAGGGCTGATCACGACGAGCTCGCCGGGGCGGATGCGGGCGACGGTGCAGTTCGAGGTGTTGCCGGGGCCGATGGAGTAGGTGCGCACGAGCAACGCGCGCTCCTCGTCGAGGATCTGCCAGCCGGAGGGGGTCTGCATTGGCCCAGCCTATCCGCTGGCCGCCCGGACCGAACGCCCTGGACGCGCTCGACGCCCTGGACGCAACGCCCCCGCCGCCTCCGCCGCCCGCGCCGGCACGTCATCGGCACCAGACAGACTGTCTCCCCTCGATGACGCAACGCCGCGCGGGCCGCGTCGGCTGCACCGCCGAGGTCCGCCGAGGTCCGCAGCAGGCCAGGGTAGGCTCAGCCATGCGCGCCCTCCTGATCGCCGCCCTCGTCCTGCTGACCCTCGCATCCCCTGCCGCGGCCGCAGAGCCCACCCTGGAGCCCGCCCCGATGGAGTTCACCAGCTACAGCTACGTCGTCCTGAAGCGGGGCCCGAACTGGAGCGAGGCGGACACGCCGGAGAACGCGGCGCTCCAGGCGGCGCACCGGAGCCACCTGCGGGCGATGGGCGACGCGGGCCACATGCTCGTCGCCGGCCCGTTCAGCGACCAGGTGGACGAGTCGATCCGCGGGATCTGCATCTACCGCGTGCCCCTGGAGGAGGCCCGCGCCTTCGCCACCGCCGACCCCCGGGTGCAGGCCGGGCAGCTGGTCGTGGAGGTCATGACGTGGTGGACCGAGAAGGGCGCCGTCGCCTTCCCGAAGGCGAAGCCCCCGACGGACTGAGGCTGAGCACACTCGGCGCTGGCCTCCCCGACTGAAACATGTTTCACTTCGCCAGCTGAAACATGTTCTAGTTTCGCGGCGAGGCCCCCGGATGCCCTTCCCCACCGACATCGGCGTCATCGACCTGATGCTGCAGATCCCCGGCCAGGACCAGCGCTCCTGGTACGACTTCATGCAGCCGATGTTCATGGACGAGGCGTCGCGCCAGTACGCGAAGATGCCCGCCGAGCACCTCTTTCGGAACGTGCCGGACATCGCCGACTGCGACGACTACGTCGCCTACACCATCGATCAGATGGACGAACACGGCATCGCCTCGGCGATGATCGGCGTGGCCCACGAGACCAGCCGGGACGCCATCCGCCGCTTCCCCAAGCGCTTCTTCGGCAGCTGGCACGCCAACCCCAACCGGGGCATGGACGAGGTGCGCGACATCGTGCGCGCCCACGAGGAGCTGGGCATCAAGGCCGTCACGGGCTTCCCCGCCGGCACCCTGCCCCAGGCCCCCATCAACGACCGGGTCTGGTACCCCATCTACGCCAAGTGCATCGAGCTGGACCTGCCGTTCTGCTGCACCGTCGGCATCCCCGGGCCGCGCCTGCCCATGGCCCCCCAGAAGACCGAGCTCATCGACGATGTCTGCTGGTTCTTCCCCGAGCTCAAGTTCGTCATGCGCCACGGCGCCGAGCCCTGGGCCGAGCTCGCCGTGCGCCTGATGCTCAAGTACCCGAACCTGTACTACTCCACCTCGGCCTTCGCCCCGAAGTACTACCCCCAGGCGGTGGTGGACTACGCCAACACCCGCGGGGCCCACAAGGTGCTGTTCGCGGGCTACTGGCCCATGGGCCTGTCCATGGAGCGCACGTTCTCCGATCTGCCCCGAGTCCCCTTCAAGGACCACGTCTGGCCCAAGTTCCTGCGTGAGAACGCACTGGAGGTCTTCAAGTGCGAGACACCCTGATCACTCGCGCACGCGAGCTCCAGCCCACCTTGCGGGAGCGCGCCACCGAGGCCAGCCGCCTGCGCCGCGTGCCCGAAGCGACCATCGCCGACTTCCAGCAGGCCGGCTTCTTCGCGATGCTCCAGCCCGCCTCCCGGGGCGGCCACGCCGTGCACCCCAACACCTTCTTCGACGTGCAGGAGATCATCGCCGAGGCCTGCCCGTCCAGCGCCTGGGTCCTCGGCGTGGTGGCGGTGCACGCCTGGCAGCTGGCCCTGTTCGATCCCAAGGCCCAGGAGGAGGTGTGGGGCGCCGACGCCACCACCCTCATCAGCTCGTCCTACGCGCCCACCGGCTCGATCACCCGTGTGGACGGCGGCTTCCGGGTGTCCGGACGCTGGTCCTTCAGCTCCGGCTGCGACCACTGCGCCTGGGTGTTCCTGGGGGGCTTCGCGCCGGTACAGGCCGGCCCGCCGGACATGCGCACGTACCTGCTGCCTCGCTCCGACTACACCATCATCGACAACTGGGACACGATCGCCCTGCGCGGCACCGGCTCCAAGGACATCGTGGTGGACGACGTGTTCGTGCCCGAGCACCGCACCCACCGCATGTCGGACGGCTTCAAGTGCGACAGCCCCGGCAACGCCATCAACGATGCGCCCCTGTTCCGCATCCCGTTCGGTCAGATCTTCGTGCGCTCCGTGTCCACCACGGCCATCGGCATCGCCCGGGGGGCCCTGGCGTCGTACCTGGAGATCACCGCCGACAAGGTCGGGGCCGGCGACGGCAAGAAGGCGGCCCTGGACCCCACGGCCCAGGAGGCGAGCGCCCGCGCCGCCTCGACGCTGGACCAGATCGGTCTCGTCCGGGCCCGCAACTTCGCCCGGATGATGGACCTGGCCGAGCGCGGTGAGCGCATCCCCATTCAGGACCGCGTGGCCTGGCGCTGGGACTCCAGCGAGACCGTCAGCCGGTGCGTGGCCCTGGTGGACGAGATGTTCACCCTCGCCGGCGGCCGCGCGATCTTCAGCGACCACCCCATGGCCCGCTACTTCCTCGACGTGCACGGCGCGCGCGCCCACTTCGCGAACCGCCCCGAGGCGTCGTCGCGGAACTTCGGCGGCGTGCAGCTCGGCATGAAGACGAAGGACTTCTTCATCTAGGCCACCCGTAGGACACAGCATGCAACTGGGCTTTCTGCACTTCGAGGTGTCCGACCCGGACGCCTGGGACCGCTTCCTGACCGCCGTGCTGGGCCTCACGGGCGCCGGCGACGGCCGGTACCGGAACGACGATCACGCCTGGCGCTACCAGATCACGCAGGGGCCCGCGGACGACCTCGCCGCGGTGGGCTGGGAGTTTCACGACGACGCGGAGCTCGACGCAGCGCTGGCCTCCCTCGCCACCGGCGGGCATCACCCCGTCGCGGGCGATCCGGCCATCCGGGGCTGCGCGCGCCGCTATCTGCTCGACGATCCTGCGGGCGTTCCCATCGAGTTCGTGACCGGCCTGCCGCGCACGGACGCGCCCCTCGATGACTCCCTGGTGCCCGGAGGGTTCGTCGCCGGCGCCCTGGGCCTGGGCCACCTCGTGGTGACGGCGCCGGACCCGGCCGCGAGCCGGGCCTTCTACGAAGGGCTTCTCGGCTTCAAGCTGTCCGACACGATCCAGTGCGAGGTGCACGGCCACGCCGTCGATCTGTCCTTCTTCCACGCCAACCCGCGCCACCACAGCCTCGCGTTCGGCGGACGGCAGGCAAAGCGGCTGCATCACTTCATGGTCGAGGCCCGCTCCCTGGACGACGTGGGGGCCTGCTACGACCGCGCCATCCGGGGCGGCGTGCGCATCACCCAGACGCTGGGCCGCCACCCGAACGATGGGATGTTCAGCTACTACGGCCGCACCCCGAGCAAGTTCGAGTTCGAGTTCGGCCACGGCGGGCGCATCGTCGATGACGCCACCTGGACGCCCACCACCTACGACCGCATCAGCGACTGGGGACACCACCCGCCCCAGATCGCCTTCGCGCCCAAGCCGCGCGACGGGGGTTCCCGATGACCGCCTTGCCCGAGGGCCACTACGCCGAGGTCGGCGACGGCCTGCGCATGCACTACCACCGCATCGGGGAGGGCGAGCCCGTCCTGTTCCTGCACGGCAGCGGCCCCGGCGGCAGCGGCTGGTCCAACTTCCGGGCCAACGCCGTGTTCCTCGCGCAGCACGGCTACTGCTGCATCCTCGCCGACAGCATGGGCTACGGGCTGTCCGACAAGCCCACGGACCGGCCCTACACGCTCGAGTTCATGTCCGAGGCCGCGGTGACCCTCATGGAGTCGCTGGGCTTTGCGCGCTACGCCGTGCTGGGCAACAGCCAGGGGGGCGCCCAGGCGATTCGCATCGCGCTGGAGCACCCCGAGCGCGTCGACAAGCTCGTGCTCATGGCCCCCGGGGGCCTCGAAGAGCGTGAGGTCTACATGGAGATGAAGGGGATCCGTTCGATGCTGCGCTGCATCTACGGCCCCGAGGGCATCACGCTCGACGGAATGCAGCGGGTCTTCGCCAAACAGGTGTTCGACCCCTCGATCGTGCCCCCCGAGGTAGTGGAGCGGCGCTTCGCCATCAGCAAGACCCAGCCCATCCACGTGTTCAAGACGATGCAGGTGGACAACCAGACCGACCGCCTCGGCGACATCGCCTGCCCGACGCTCGGGCTGTGGGGCCGCAACGACCTGTTCTGCCCGCCCAGCGGCGTCGCCACCCTCGCCGACGGCGTGCCGAACTGCCGCGTGGTGGTGTTCGGGCGCTGCGGGCACTGGGTGATGGTCGAGCACGCCGACGTGTTCAACCGCACGGTGTTGGACTTCCTCCAGCATGGCTGACCCGGCCCGGACCGATCACGCCGCCCTGGGGCGCGCCCTGTACGAGGCCATGCGCAGCCGCACGGTGCTGCCTCCGCTCAAGGGCCGCGTGCCCGGCCTCACCATCGAGGACAGCTACCACATCAGCCGCGCCATGCTCGACCTGCGCCTCGCCGACGGCGAGAAGGTGGTGGGCAAGAAGATCGGCGTCACCAGCGCGGCGGTGCAGGACATGCTGGGCGTGCACCAGCCGGACTTCGGGTGGCTCACCGACGCCATGCGGCACGAGGGCGAGATGCCCATCAGCGCCCTGCTGATCCAGCCCCGTGCCGAGGGGGAGATCGCGTTCGTGCTGGCGCGCGACCTCGTGGGCCCGGGGATCACCCCGGCCGACGTGCTCGCGGCCACCGCGACGGTGCACCCGTGCTTCGAGGTGGTGGACTCGCGCATCGCCGACTGGAAGATCGGCATCGAGGACACGGTGGCCGACAACGCCAGCTCGGGCCTGTACGTGCTGGGGGATGGCGTGCCGCCCGACGGTGTGGACTTGCAGGGCTGCCACATGGTCGTGCACAAGAACGGCGCGCTGCTGTCCGAGGGATACGGCCGCGCCGCCCTGGGCTCGCCGCTGATCTGCGTGGCGTGGCTGGCCAACACGATGGCGGGCTTCGGCGTGCCCCTCAAGGCCGGCGAGACGATCCTGTCCGGCTCCCTGGTCCCCCTGGAGCCGGTGCAGGCGGGGGACCACATGACCGTGTCGATCAGCGGCATCGGGTCCACCGAGGTGCTGTTCACATGACGCGAATCAAGGCCGCCATCCTCGGTCCCGGCAACATCGGCACCGATCTGCTGCTCAAGGCGCTGCGCTCGCCCTGGATCGAGCCGGTCTGGAGCGTGGGCGCCGTGGAGACCAGCGAGGGTCTGCGCATCGCCCGGGAGCACGGCGTCAAGACCACGCACGAAGGCCTGCAGGCCGTCATCGACCAGATCGCCGCCGACGGGGTGCAGATCGCGTTCGATGCGACCTCGGCGAAGCACCACGCCCACCACAACGCCCTGCTCGCGGCCCGGGGCATCAAGGTGATCGACCTGACGCCGGCCGCCATCGGGCCCTACTGCGTGCCCCCCGTGAACCTCGCCGCCCAGGCCGACCAGCCCAACGTGAACATGGTCAGCTGCGGCGGGCAGGCCACCATCCCCATGGTCGCCGCCGTGTCCCGGGTGCAGGCCGTCGCGTACGCCGAGATCGTCGCCACCGTCGCGTCCCGCAGCATCGGGCCGGGCACGCGCAACAACATCGACGAGTTCACCCGCACCACCCGCGCCGGCGTCGAGCAGGTGGGCGGCGCGAAGCGAGGCAAGGCCATCATCGTCATCAACCCCGCCGAGCCCCCGATCATCATGCGCGACACGATCCACTGCCTGTGCGAAGACGACCCGGACCAGGCCGCCATCACCCAATCGGTGCACGACATGGTCGCCGACGTGCAGCGCTACGTGCCGGGCTACCAGCTCAAGAACGGGCCGGTGTTCGACGGGCGCAAGGTGACGGTGTGGATGGAGGTGCAGGGCCTGGGCGACTACCTGCCGAAGTACGCCGGCAACCTGGACATCATGACCGCCGCCGCCCTGCGCACCGCCGAGATGCTCGCGGAGGGGATGGCATGAGCCGCCACATAACCATTCACGAGATGTCGCTGCGTGACGGCATGCACCCCAAGCAGCACCAGATCTCGATTCACGAGATGGTGACGGTGGCGACGGCCCTGGACGCGGCCGGCGTGCCCCTCATCGAGATCACCCACGGGGACGGCCTGGCCGGCGCCTCCATCAACTACGGCTTCCCGGCGCACTCCGACGAGGAGTACCTGCGGGCGGTCATCCCGAAGATGAAGCGGGCGCGGATCTCGGCCCTGACGCTGCCCGGCATCGGCACCATCGACGACCTCAAGATGGCCGTGGACTGCGGCGTGAGCTGCCTGCGCGTGGCCACCCACTGCACCGAGGCCGACGTCGCCGTGCAGCACATCGGCATGTCCCGCGAGCTGGGGGTGGAGACCGTGGGCTTCCTGATGATGGCCCACATGGTGAGCCCCGAGCAGCTGCTCGCCCAGGCGAAGATCATGGAGGACTTCGGCGCCCAGACCCTGTACTGCACCGACTCAGCGGGCTACCTGCTGCCGGACGGCGTCACCGCGCGCATCGGCGCCCTGCGGGCCGGCCTGCGACCCGAGACGGGGGTGGGCTTTCACGGCCACCACAACATGGCGATGGGCGTCGCCAACTCCCTGGCCGCCATCGAGGCGGGGGCCGACCGCATCGACTCGTCCTGCGCGGGGCTCGGCGCCGGCGCGGGCAACACGCCCACCGAGGTCCTGGTGGCGGTGCTCAACCGCCTGGGCATCGACACGGGCATCGATCTGTACGGCGTGCAGGACGTGGCCGAGGACCTGATCGTGCCGATGATGGATACGCCCGTGCGCATCGACCGGGACGCCCTGACCCTGGGCTACGCGGGCGTGTATTCGAGCTTCCTGCTCTTCGCCCAGCGCGCCGCCGCCAAGTACGGCCTGTCGAGCCGCGACATCCTCGTGGAGATGGGGCGCATGAACACCGTCGGCGGCCAGGAGGACCTCATCGAGGACGTGGCCATCAACATGGCCCGGGCCAAGGCGGCCCGATGACCCTGAAGACGCCGCCGGGACCCCGGGGGGACATGCTCCTGGGCAGCACCCTCGACTTCAAGGCGCACCCGGCGATGTTCATCCGCTACGTCGCCCAGACCTACGGGGACGTCACGCGCTTCCGGGTGGGACCGTCCTACTGGTACCTCGTCACGCACCCCGAAGACATCCACGACATGATGACGAAGCGGGGGCACATCTTCCTCAAGCCCGCCATCGCGAAGCGGCTGTGGGAGAAGTTCCTGGGGGACGGGCTGCTCACCACCGAAGGCGAGGTCTGGGAGCGCCAGAGCCGCCTGGTGCGTCCCGCGTTCCGCCGCAGCCGGATCCACGCCTACGGCGCCGACATGGTCGAGTACACGCACCGGCTGCTGGACCGGTGGCAGGAGGGCGAGCGGGTCGACATGGCCGACGCGATGACGGGGCTGACCCTGGAGATCGTCGCCAAGACCCTGTTCGACGCCGACGTGCACTACGGCACCTCGACGGTGGCCAAGGCCATGGCCGTGCTGCAGAAGGAGATGCTCGAGCACATCTACATGCCGCTTCCGGTGCCGCGCTGGTGGCCGAGCGCGGGCAACAAGGCAAAGCTCAAGTCCATCGACGACATCGAGAAGATCGTTCGCGACGTCATCGATGAGCGACGGGCCTCGGGCGAGGACCGGGGCGACCTGCTGTCGATGCTGCTGCAGCCCGACGAGTCCGGGGATCGCCTCTCGGACACCGAGATCCGCGACCAGGCGATGACCCTGTTCTTCGCGGGGCACGAGACCACCGCCAACGCCATGGCCTGGGCCTGGATGCTGCTCGCCCAGCACCCGAAGGTGACCCAGAGGCTGCAGGCCGACCTCACGCGGGTCACGGGGGGCGAGCGCCTCCAGGTGCCCCACCTGCAGGACCTGCCGTACCTGGACTGGACGGTCAAGGAGTGCCTGCGGCTGCGCCCCTCGGTCTGGGTCTTCATCAAGCAGGCCACCGAGGACGTACAGATCCGCGGGTTCAAGGTCCCCAAGGGCGTGCCGATCCTCATCAGCCCCTACGTCACGCAGCTCGACGAGCGCTGGTTCCCCTCCCCCCAGACCTTCATCCCCGAGCGCTTCTCCCCCGAGCGCGCCAGCGAGATCCCGCGCGGCGCCTACGTGCCCTTCTCGGGGGGCAAGCGGGTGTGCCTGGGCCAGGGCTTCGCGATGATGGAGATGAAGCTGATCCTCGGCTCCATGCTCCAGCGCCTGCGCCCCGTGCTGGCCGAGGGCTACGTGCCCAAACACAAGGCGGAGCTCAGCATGCACCCCGACGGCGGCCTGCCCATCGACGTGACGTTCCTGGATGGAGCGGCCAGCGCGCCGGACCTCGCCAGGGCCATCGGGCGCACCTACACGATGGAGCCGGTGCAGGTGGACGCGGAGTCCGTCACCGCCTACGCCCTCGCCACCAACGATCCCAACCCCCGCTACGTGGATCCCACCCGCGTCGGCGGCACCGTGGCCCCTCCCCTGTACCCGGTGCGGATCTTCCACCCCCTGATCCTGTCGTGCGTGACGGATCCGCTGCTGGACCTGGATCTGCTGCGCGTGGTGCACGGCGAGGAGGACCTGACCTGGCACGCGCCCCTGCGCCCTGGGGATCTGGTGCAGCGCCGGGCCGTGCTGGAGTCCATCAGCCAGAAGGGCAGCGGCGTGGTGGCCAGCTGGCGCATGTTCGCCGAGGTCGATGGCGCCGTGCGCGTCGAGGTCGTCAACACCGTGTTTGCCCGGGGCGCCAAGCTGCCGGGCATGTCGCCGGGGGACACGTACGGGACGGTGGCGCCGTCGCGACCCGCGCCCGAGGGGGAGCCGCGCATCGCGGGCGCACCGATGCCCGTCGATCTGGACCAGGCGGATCGCTACGCCGCCGCGAGCCTGGACGACAACCCCATCCACGTGAACGACGCCGTCGCCAGGAAGGCCGGTCTGCCCGGGGTGATCCTGCACGGCCTGTGCACGATGGCCTTCGCTAGCCGCGCCGTGGTGGACGGGCTCGCCGACGGCGATCCGGGCCGGCTCAAGCGCCTGTCGGTGCGGTTCACGAAGCCCGTGCTGCCCGGGCAGACCCTGACCGTCACGGTGCACGACGCGGGCACGCTGCCTGACGGCCACCACGGGTACCACCTGGCCGTCAGCGACGAAGACGGCGAGGTGGTCGCGGGGAGCGGCTGGGCCGAGGTGGCTCCGGCCTGATCGCATACGATGGCGCGGTGAACGACGCGCGAGCGATGAGCCTGCGGGTGCTGGCCTGCGGGGTGGGAGGGGCCTTGCTGGCCCTGCCCTTGCACATCTGGATGCACAAGGCCCTGCCGGGCCTGGGGGTCGCGGCGTTGGGCTTCGCGGGTGCGGTGCTCCCTCCCCTGCTCCTGGCCTCCGCCTGGGAGGACCTCCCGGCGTTTCTGCGGCGCGCGCTGGACGCGTCAGTGGCGGGGATCGGCGTGCTGCTCGTGGCGATCGCCGGGGTGGCGGCGCGCGGCACCCTGTACTCCGTGCTCCGACGGGATGAGCTGCTCGCGGCCACGCTGGTGGTGACCCTGACGTCCGTGGCGGTGGCGGGGCTGGTGGAGACCCACCGTCGCCTCGCGGCGGTCATCGCCAGCCGCGAGCAGGAGCTGGCGAAGGCGCGGCGCGCGGGCGTCGAAGCGCAGCTGCGGGCGCTGCAGGCGCAGATCCGACCGCACTTCCTGTTCAACACCTTCAACGCGCTGTCCGAGCTGATCCACCAGGACCCGAACGCCGCGGAGGATCTCGTGACCGACCTCGCGCACCTGCTGCGGTACTCGCTGCGCTCCTCGGAGGGCGGCGGAGTGCCCCTCGACGACGAGCTCGAGGCGACCCGGCGCTACCTGCGCATCGAGCGGGCGCGGCTGGGGGATCGACTCCAGCTGGACTTCGAGCTGGAGCCCGGGATCGGCGCGCAGATGGTGCCTCCGCTGATCCTGCAGCCCCTGGTGGAGAACGCGGTGCAGCACGCCGTGGCGCCCCGGACCGAGGGCGGCGTCGTGCTCGTGCAGGCGCGTCGAAGCGACGTGGGGCTGCTGCTGGTGGTGCAGGACGACGGCCCCGGCCTGCCGGTGGCGGTGCGCGACGGGACCGCCGAGGGGCTGGGGGCGGGCGGACACGGCGGAGGCCTCGCCAACGTGCGACGGCGCCTCGGTCTCCGCTTCGGGGACACCGCGGCGCTGCGGGTGATGGAGGCGGTCGGCGGGGGAACGCGGATCGAGATGGAGCTGCCGGTCGGGCCCGGCGAGAGGAGCACGCCGTGATCCGCGCGATCATCGTCGATGACGAGCCCCTCGGGCGCCAACGGCTGGGCCGGCTGCTGCAGGACCACCCGGACGTGGCGGTGGTGGCGGAGGCCGCCGACGGGCGGGCGGCGCGCGCCCAGGTGCTGACGCAGCGCCCCGATCTGCTGTTCCTGGACGTACAGATGCCCCTGGAGGACGGGCCCACGGCCCTGCGCCTGCTGCGGGAGACGCTGCCCGAGGCGGCCGTGCCCATCGTCGTGTTCACCACGGCCCACTCCGAGCACGCCCTGGCGGCCTTCGAGTTGGAGGCGATCGACTACCTGCTCAAGCCCGTGGAGCGGGCGGGCCTGGCCCGGGCCATGAAGCGGGTGCGACGGGCGCTGGAGCGCGTGGGCGACGCACCGGGGGTGGCCGCGGATCCGGGACCGGAGTCCAGGGTGCTGCTGGCGCACCGCGGCAACCGGACGGTGCCCCTGGACATGGACGGGGTGGCGGCCCTGGTGGTCGAAGAGACGATGGTGTGGGCCTGGACCCGGGCGGGGCGATTCCGGGTGGATGGCACGCTGCAGGAGGTCGCCGAGCGGCTGCCCACAGGCTTCGTCCAGGTGTCCCGGGCGGCGGTGATCCGGCTGGACTGGATCGCCGAGCTCAAGCCGCTGGCGTCGGGCACGTGCGAGGCGACGCTGCGCGAGATCGAGGGGACCATCCACATCTCCCGACGCCGCGCCCGCGAGCTCAAGCGCTCCCTGGAGGGGTGAACCGTTCGGCCCCGATCCGACCGTTCGACCGGCCCCCGCGACCGCTCAGCGGGCCCTGGGCCAGCCCCCTCGATCCGCTGCGTAGGGTCTTTGTGTCGCCGGGGATGACCCCTGGCGCTGGAGAAACAGACCATGGTCAGCACCGCCCCCCGCTCCTCCGTCCTCGCCCTCGTTCTCGCCTCTCTCGCCTCGGCCGCCCCGGCCCTCGCCCAGGACGCGCCCGCCGCCGACGGCACCGCGCAGCGCACCGGTGAGGAGGACGAGAACGTCTCCGTCTCCGGCACCTCCAACCGCACCGTGTGGGCCGGCGGTCGCCAGGTGGACATCGACACCACCTCGCCCGACGCCGTCGCCGCAGGGGAGCGCGTCACGCTGCGCGGCACCGTGCTCGACAACTTCCTGGGGGCGGGACGGACGATCTCCGTCAAGGGACCCGTGGGAGGCGACCTGTTCCTGTTCGGGGAGACGATGGATCTCGGCGCCAACGTCGGCGGCGACGTGTACGCCCTCGGCCAGTCGCTGCTCATCCCCGACGACGTGACCGTCGGAGGCAACGTCTACTTCGGCGGCGCGACCCTGCAGATGGACGGCGTGGTCCTCGGCAGCATCCTGGGAGGCGGCGCGAACATCACCATCGACGGGTCGGTCGGGGGGGACGTCGAGCTCGACGCCGCAGATCTGAGCGTCGGACCGGACGCCTCCATCGGGGGGGACCTGACCTACGAGTCCGCCAAGAAGGGGAACGTCTCCGACAAGGCCCGGATCGGCGGGGCCACCGTGTGGACCGAGAAGGTGCCGAACGCGGCGGAGAAGGAAGACAGCTCCGCCGCGTCCCACGTGGGGTGGGCCGTGTTCCTGTTCCTGGGCTCGCTCATCATCGGCGGGGTCTTGATCGGCCTGTTCCCCAAGGCCCTGACCACCCCAGCCAGGGTCCTGCAGGACGACGCGCCGTCCGCCCTCGGAGTCGGCTTCGCGGTGCTGCTCGGGGTCCCGGTGCTCGCCGTGTTCCTGGGGATCTTCGTGCTGCCGCTGCCCCTGTCCTTCTTCGCCCTCGCGATCTACGTGCCCGCGACGTTCCTGGCCCGCTTCGTGGCCGCCTTCGTCCTCGGCAAGCTGGCGCTCGAGCGCATGGGCCAGTCCCCCAAGCCCCTCGGCGCGCTGTTCGCGGGCCTCGCCGTCCTGCACCTCGTGTACGCCGTGCCCTACCTGGGGGCCCTGACGATGATGGTCGCGACCGTGCTCGGCCTGGGCGCCCTCTTCCTGGCCGCCCGGCGGGCCTCTGAGACCACCCCCGTGCCCGCCTGATCCAAGGACAGCGACCCGGCGGTGAGCGCCGGGTCGCTGATCTTCGACTCCCGGAGAACCCCCTACAGCACCTCGGCCTCGGCGCGGTCAGCCTCGAAGCCGGTGCGGAAGACGAGCTTCGCGCCGATGGCCACCGCCTCCAGTTCCTCGTCGCCGTCCACGTCATCGGCCCACAGGCAGGCGCCGGCGTAGCCCACGGAGATGACGCCGCCGGTGACCTGCTGCACGGTCCAGGGCTCCTCGGCGAGCTCGCTGCCGGCACCGTCGGTCGCCTCCTCCGCGACATCCTGGTTCGTGACCAGATCCCCCTCCGCCACCGACAGCCCGAGCATGGCGCAGTTCACGCCGTTGCTCGCGACGCCCGCCCCCAGCACCATCGCGAACTCGTCGCCGGCTTCGCTGATCAGCCCGAACGAGTCCACCGTCTCGGTCACGATCTCGCCGCTGCAGACCGCCTCGCAGTCCGGGTTCTCGGTGCCCTCGCCGCACTCCTCGGGCGCCGGCTCGAGCTCGTCCCCGTCACAGACCTGGCGCTCCACCGGCATCCACACCCGGTTGGGGTACTGGGCCTCCCGCTGCTCGAGCAGCACCTGCGGATACCAGACCTCGCTGGGGCAGATCACGTCCTCCCGCTCGCACTGCAGGTCGAACGTCAGGGGCTCGCCTTCGTGCTCGATGGTGAAGCTGCCGCCGTCGACGCCCAGCTCGGCCGTGTAGGCCGCCCCGCCCAGCTCGATCTCGACGCTCACGATGTCGTCGTAGGTGATGTCCCAGTCACCGGACATGTCCGGCGCGGGCGTGTCGGAGAACAGGGCGCCGCCACAGTTGGTGAAACCAAGGGCGAAGGGAAGGAGGCTCGAGGCGCAAAGGGGGAGCATTCGGCTGGTCATGGTGTCTCTCCGGTTGGGGTCCCAAGGGCCGGGGTGCATCCCCGACACCGTCAACCTAACCCCTCCAGATCCTCGCTCTGATACCTCACCATTACCTGCACCCTCGGGACCCTTCCCGGTACCCTCCCGGCGCCGTGCGCAAGGACGTCCTCCGGATCCTGCTGTTCGTCGTCGCGGTCGCGACCCTGTACAACTACGCGCCCCTCGAGGAGCTCAAGGCGGTGCTCGACGTGGACGTGCTGCGCGCCCGCGCGGCCTCTGGCGACAGCCTCATCGTGTTCGGCTACCTGGGGGCGGTCGCGTTCCTGGCCCTGCTGACGGCCCAGATGGGGCTGCCCACCGTCGCCGGCGCTGCGCTGTTCGGGCCGATCCTGGGGCCCGTGCTCGCGCTGACCGGGGTCGGCGTAGGCGGCACCCTGCAGTTCCTGGTCGCCCGCTACGCCCTGCGCGGCCCTGCCGAGCGGGTGATCCTCAAGCGGGTGCCGGAGTTCCGGCAGGTCATGGACGAGCGTGGCCTGGCCGTGCTGATCTTCCTGCGCTTCATCTGGTTCCCGGGGTTCATCATCACGCTGGGCAGCGCGGTCAGCCGCCTGTCCCTGGCCCACTTCCTCGTGGGCTTCCCGGCGATGCTCCCCCAGGCGGTGCTCGTGTCGGTCGTCACCGACGCGGTGGTGACCTACGGCCTGAGCGGGATCCCGTGGACCCGGTGGCTGCTCATCGTGGGCATCACCGCCGCGTCGATCGGGCTGTACGCCGCCGCGATCCGTCGCTGGCCCGAGCTCAAGGCGGTGCGCCGCATGGGCAAGAAGCCCAAGCCCGTGGCCCCCTGACCGGACCGAGAGGCTCCCATGCCCGCGCTTCCCCCTCCCCCTCCCTCCGCCGTCATCTGCTCGACCCTCGCCCACCGCGACGCGGGCCCGGGCGCCCGGGGCGTTCGGCCCGACTCCATCGGCTTCGTGGCCAGCCAGCGCCGCCCCCTCAAGGTGCACTGGACGACCGCCGGCGACGAGGCCCAGGCCACCGACGCCCTGGCCTTCGCGGAGCTGGCCTGGGACATCCAGGTGGACACCCTGGGCTTTCAGCCCCCGGTCCTGCCCGACGGGCTGGACGGCTTCGACGGGGGTGGCCCGGAGCTCGACATCTACCTGGACGCGATCGGGGAGTGGGAGGGCTACGCAGAGACGGAGTCCTACACGGACACCACCGGCCCGGACGGCTTCGCCGGGTCGCCCGCCTTCGTGGTCATCGACCGCGGGCTGCCGGCGGAGTGGCTGGGGCCCTACATCGCCCACGAGTTCAACCACGTGCTGCAGATCGCGACGGACGTGGAGGAGTCCTCCCTGGCGCTGTGGGAGGGGACCGCCACCGCGGCCCAGAAGTGGACGCTGGGGCCCGACGGCTTCTGGGATCTGGACGTGGCCTCCTATCAGGAGGCGCCCTGGGCGCCGGCCCTCACCGGGGACAGCTACGTCCTGTACGAGGACTGGGAGGTGGGCTACTCGTACGAGTACGGCGCCGCGCTGATGGTGATGCACGTGGACGAGGTCCAGGGCGCGGGGGATGGCAGCGCAGGGCCCGCCCTGTGGCGCGCCGCGGCGGCGGACAGCGGCGACGAGCCCGACGCGGTCGATGCCTTCGCGGAGGTCTCGGGCGAGGACCTCGACGTCGCCTTGTCGCTCCTGGCCCGCACCCGCTGGCTGACCGGGTCCCGCTGGGACGCGCGGGGCCTGCTCGATGCGGCGGTCTGGACCCCGGAGCAGGCCGTGCCCACCGCCGGCGTGCTCGACTCCAGCCAGCCCGACGTGCCCCTCGAGTCGATGTTCGTGCACGGACAGGCGTTCGTCGTCGCGACCCTGGAGCAGGCCTCCGTGGTGCGGGTCACCGGCGACCGGCGCTGGGCGCTGGCGGCGTTCTCGGCCGACGACCCGGCGTTCTTCGAGGCCACCAGCGGCCCCTCCCCGGAGCTCGCGCTGGACGCGGGCGAGTTCGTGCTCGCGATCACCAACCTCGGGCCCGAGGGCTTTGACGGCGACGACGACCCCTACGTCGCCACCGTGCCCACGGTGCACCTCGATCCGGGGGACGGGACGGGCTGCGCGTGCGACGCGGCTCCCCGGCGAGCGCCCGACGCGCTCCTGCTGGTGGGGATGCTCCTGTCGACCCTTCGTGTGCGACGATCCCGGACATGCGCCCGCTCTCGCCCCTGACGGTCCTGCTGTCCTCCCTGCTCCTCGGCTGTCCCCCCGCGCCCGTGGAGGAAGACCCCACCCCGGCTCCCTCCACGCTCCGCGAACAGCCGGAGTTCTGCGGCGAAGTGACGCCCCTGGTCCAGCCCTCCGCCATCGGGTTTCGCACCGAGACGGAGCACTACGTCCTGGACCTCGCCCTGGACGAGGAGGAAGCGACCGAGCTGGCTCGGCTCGCCGAGACCGCCTGGGCCGCCTTCGGCAGCTACTTCCCCGGGGACATCGATGACGGAGGAGGCCAGCTCGAGGCCTTCGTGGACGCCACCGAGGCGGCCTGGGCGGATCGCATCGCAGCCGACGGCCTGGGCGTGCCCTGGGGCGCCGGCGGCTTCTTCCACCCCGCCACCAACCGCGCCTACCTGTACGCCCAGCCGACCGTGTACTACACCCGACAGCTCTTCCTGCACGAGCTGGGGCACCAGCTGCACGCGGCGGCGCGCACGAGCAGCGACCCGCCCGCCTGGTACGTCGAGGGCACGGCCGAGTTCCTCAGCCGCCACGACTGGGACGGGCGGTGCGTGCGGCTCGGGGTGGTGCCGCTCCTGACGTTCGAAGACATGCCCGCAGACGCGGTCGACGACCTGGACGCGGAGGCCCTTGATCTGCCCTACTGGGTCGACGACGTGGGCTTTCCCGGGCGCCCGCTGATGCTCGAGCTGTTCCGCTACTTCGAGACCCACACCCAGCGCGCGCCGGGCTGGCTGGCGGTCCGGGACGCGTTCGATGCCGGAGAGGCGCCGGACGCCCAGGGGATCGCGGACCTCCTCGGCGTGGACTCCCTGGCGGACATCGAGGACCCGTTCGACGCCTTCGTTCGTCAGGATCCGGAGCCCCTGGAGCCCATCTGGCTGGAGTGGCAGCACCGCACGCCCACCTCGGTGCGGGGCTGGTCGCTGGGCGGAGCGATGTCGGTGGCGCGGATCAAGGAGCCGGCCCAGACCCTGTCGGTGACGGTGGACAGCCCCAGCGTCATGGGCGGGGCCTCGGGTCTGCTGGTGGCCTGGGACAGCGCGGATGAGCACACCGCGATCCTGGTGGGAGGCGACGGCGGCGTGTCCCGCTGGCATGTCTCGGGCGGCCAGGTGCAGTGGACCGACCTCGGAGCGATCCCGGCTCCGGGGAGCGATCCGGTGGCCCTGGCGATCACCGGCTCCGACCCCGGCGAGGCCCGGTTTTCCGTGAACGGAAGCGCCTTCAGCGTGCCCGTCACGGCGCGGCCCGGCGCCGGACTCGCGGTGTACGACAGCGACGTCCTCTTCGACGACCTCGTGCGGGGGACGCCCTGATGCGCGCGCTGGTGCTGACCGCAGACGGTCCCCGGATGAGCGAGCAGCCGCTGGCGGTGCGCGCCGGGGAGGCGGTGATCCGCACGGTGATCGGCGGCGTGTGCGCGACGGATCTGGAGCTGGTGAAGGGCTACATGGGCTTTTCGGGCGTGCTCGGCCACGAGTGGGTGGGCGTGGTGGAGGACGCGCCGGACCGCAGGTGGATCGGCCGCCGGGTGGTGGGCGACATCAACGCCTCGTGCGGGATCTGCGCCACCTGTCGAGCGGGGCGGCCGACCCACTGCCCCGAGCGCACGGTGTTGGGGATCATGGGGCGGGATGGCGCCTTCGCGGAGCGGCTGTGCCTGCCCCAGGGGAACCTGCACGCGGTGCCCGACGGCGTGCCCGACGAGTCGGCGGTGTTCATCGAGCCCCTCGCCGCGGCGTGCGAGATCCTGCAGCAGATCCATGTGCGGCCCACGGACCGGGTGGTGGTGCTGGGAGTGGGCCGGCTGGGCCAGCTCTGCGCGCGGGTGCTGGCGCTGACGGGGGCCGCGGTGACGGGCGTGTCTCGCAACCCGGCCCGGCTGGCGCTGCTTCCGGCATCGGTCGGACGGGCGACCCTGGCGGAGGTGGACGCGGATCCCACCGGCGTCGTTGGAGCCGACATCGTCGTCGACTGCACCGGCAACCCCGAGGGCCTCGCCCTGGCCACCCGCCTGGTGCGCCCCCGGGGCACCCTCGTCCTGAAGACCACGACCCACGACATCGGCTCCCTGAGCCCCATCCCCTGGGTCCTGGACGAGCTCACCCTGGTGGGATCGCGCTGCGGTCCCTTCCCTCCCGCCCTGCGGCTGCTGGATGCAGGGCTCGTGGATCCGCGGCCGCTGATCACTGCCGAGTACGGGCTGGATCAGGGCGTCGAGGCGCTGGCCCGAGCCGGGCAGCGCGACGTGGTGAAGGTGCTGCTGCGCCCCTGACGGAGGTCCCGCTCCCGCTCGAACGCCGGCTTGGGCTGCCTCAGCGGACCCCGTGGCGGGGGCAGTTTCGGGGCACGAGCCGCCTGCAGCCTCGCGCCCATGACAATCGTCAGGACGGTCTTGTGGGCCGAGATCCGCCTGATCTAGAAGGCGCGGAAGTGGACAAGCGACAGGCTGGTCGGCACCGGTGAGGGGCGCGACGTCTTCGCGATTCGACCTGGGCGCCAGCGCGCCAGGATCTGGAGTGGAACATGGCTGATTTGAAGCAGGAAATGCGTCGGTTCTCGACGCGGTCGTGGTGTCTTGGCGTCGTCGCCCTCGGGGTCGCGGGCGCGGCCACGGTGCCGAGTGAGGCGACGGCATCCCACTTCCGCATGGCGAACTTCACCTGGAAGCTCGACGCGACGGGCGACGTCCGCTTCGTTGGGCAGACCGCCTGGCGCGCGGGAGCCGCCAATGGCATCGGGTTCGGATGGATCTTCGACGACGCGATCAACGAGCCGGGTTCCTTTGGCGACATCGGAACCCTGACGGGACCGTTCACCGGTCCGGACGGCAACCCGTACGAAATCCGGGAGCACGACTTCACCTTCAAGTACTCCGGGGCGGGCCCGTTCAAGCCGAGCTGGACCGGCAACGCGCGGGTAGACACTCTGGGCGAGGGCGGCAGCCAGCCATGGCGCCTGTCCCTGGTCGTGGACCTGCGGGGCGGCAACCAGGGTCCCCCCGCGGTGAGCGCGCCGGCGCTCATCGCCGCTCCGTCGGGCGGTTCGTGGACCTACCAGATCCCCGTCGTCGATCCCGACGGTGACTCCTTCGCGTGCTCGCTCGCTCCGGAGTCGTCTTTCACCTTCCAGCCCGACGGGCTGACCATCTCGGCGGGCTGCGAGCTCTCGTGGAACACCACCGGCCTCGCCATCGGAACCACCTGGCCCTTCCAGCTGACCGTGACCGAGACCGAGGCGGACCACCAGGCCTCCTCCGTCTTCGACGGGCTCCTCACCGTGGTCGACCAGGCGCTGTACCACCCGCCGACCTGCACCGGGGCCGACGACTACCGGGTGGCGCCGGGTGCGACCCTCACGATCCCCTTCGTCGGGACGGATCCTGAAGGCGCGGCGGTCACCTCCGCCCTCCTCGGGTCCTTCCCGGGGTCGACGTTCACCCCGACGTCGGGGGCGAGCCCGCTGACCAGCACGTTCTCCTGGTCGCCCGCCGTCGGCGACCTGGGTGTGCGCGCCGGGACCGTCCTGTTCACGGATCCCCTGTTTGCGCAGGCGCTGTGCGGCTTCACGGTGGACGTCTGCTCGGACTGCGACGGCGACGGATACAAGGCCGTCGCCTTCGGCGGGGACGACTGCGACGACACGCTGTTCCTCGTGAACCCGGGACCCTCGGTCACCGAGAACTGCACGGATGGAATCGACAACGAGTGCGACGGCGCGATCGACGCAGCGGACCGCGACTGCGGTGGAGACACCGGCACCTGCAATCCCGGCGGCTGTGCGATGAGCGGCCGCGCCGACTCTCCGTCCGGGCTCGCCTGGTTGGGCCTCCTGGCGTTGCTCGGCCTCGCCCGTGGCCGGCGCCGTCATCCGGCCCTGGCCGGGAAGGTCGGGATCTCCTGGTCTCACCTGCTCCTGACCCTCACGGCCGGCGGCGTGGCGCTGCTGGTCCCGGCTGCGGCCGAGGCCCAGTTCACCATCGTCCCGACCAACGACGCGACGGTGTTGGCCGACGCGCTGCTCGGCGGGACCGGCGCGGTCACCATCACGTCATCGACCTACTCCGGGGCGGCGACCGCCTCGGGCACCTACACCGACGGCCCCATGGGCATCGCCAACGGCGTGATCCTGACCTCCGGCTCCGCCCTCGCCGCGCTCCCCCCGGACAACTCGGGCAGCACGGGCACCGTGAACGGCGAGCCGGGCGACCCGCTCTGCGGCCAGCTGACGGCGCCGTACAACAGCTTTGACCGGGCCCGGCTCGACATCGTCTTCGACCTGGCCGCAGGCTACGACGGCATCTCGTTCCAGCTGATCTTCGGCTCGGAGGAGTACCCCGAGTATCTCGGCCAGGGCTTCAATGACTCCGTCGGCGTGTGGCTGAACGGCACGGACGTCAGCAACCAGATCGCCTTCGACGCCAGCGGAAACGCCGTCAACATCAACGGCGGGTTCTTCAACGGCGGCTCGGTCGTGACGCCGCCCACGAACGGCCTGGAGTACGACGGCTCCACGGGGCTGCTGCTCGCCCAGGGCGCCCTCACCGGCGGCAGCACGGGCAACGAGCTGCACATCGTGGTCTGCGACGCGTCCGACAGCGATCTGGACAGTGGCGCGCTGCTGGCGACCCTCAACGGGTGCATCGGGAACAACTGCACCACCGGGGTCGTGACCTGCGCCGATGTCGACAACGACAACGACGGCGAGAGCTCGTGCGCCGACTGCAACGACACCGACCCGCTCATCAACCCCAGCGCGACCGAGCTCTGCAACGGTGTGGACGACGACTGCAACGGCACCGCGGACTTCGCGGGCGGCGAGGATGACGCCGACGCGGATGGGTTCCTGACCTGCGACAACGACTGCGACGACACGAACCCCGCGGTCAACCCCGGCGTGACCGAGCTCTGCAACGGCATCGACGACGACTGCAACGGCACCGCCGACTTCGCCGGCGGCGAGACAGACGGCGACACCGATGGGTTCCTGACCTGCGACGGCGACTGCGACGACGCAGTCGCGACGATCAACCCCGGCGTGACCGAGCTCTGCAACGGTGTGGACGATGACTGCAACGGCACCGCCGACTTCGCTGGCGGCGAGGTGGACGGCGACACGGACACCTACCTGTCCTGCGCCGACTGTGACGACGCCACTGCAGCCATCAACCCCGGCGCGACCGAGCTCTGCAATGGCGTGGACGACGACTGCAACGGCACCGCCGACTTCGCTGGCGGCGAGGACGACGCCGACGCGGACGGGTTCAGGACCTGCGAGTCCGACTGCGACGACGCCGCCGCGGCGATCAACCCCGACGCTGTTGAGATCTGCGACGACACCGTCGATCAGGACTGCGACGGCTCCGATCTGGTCTGCGAGGACGAAGACGAAGACGTGGACGCGGACGGGGACGGCGCGACCGTGCCCTGGGATTGCGACGACAGCAACCCCGCGGTCAATCCCCTCGCGACGGAGGTCTGCAACGGCATCGACGACGACTGCGACTCCCTGACCGACGAGATGACCGACGACGACGGCGACGGCCTGGACGAGTGCGACGGCGACTGCGACGACGCCAATCCGAACAACTTCCCGGGCAACACGGAGGTCTGTGACGGCCAGGACAACGACTGCGACCCGACGGGCCTCGAGGACGAGGTCGATCTGGACTACGACGGCTTCCGCCTGTGCGACGACGACTGCGACGACACGAACGCGGCGGTCTTCCCGGACGCCCCGGAGATCTGCAACGCCGGAGTCGACGACGACTGCGACCCCAGCACCGACGAGGACGACATCGACGCCGACGGCGACGGCTTCGGACTCTGCAGCGGCGACGACTGCGACGACTCCGAGGCCACCGCGAACGCCGACGGCGTCGAGGACTGTGACGACGGCGTGGACAACGACTGCGACGCCGCGACGGATGGCGACGACGCCGACTGCGGCGGGACGGGCGGGACCTGCGGTGAGGCGAAGGCGACGGGGTGCAGTTCCTCGATGAGCGGTCCCGCGACGGCGTCCTCAGGGTTCGCCCTGGTGGGCGTGCTGGCCTTCTTCGGTCTGTCTGTGCGACGACGCCGTGGTGCCACGCGCATGGGCGCCTGAGCGCCTGAGTGGAACGGTCGCCAACCGCGCCGAGCAGATGACTCGACAGATGCATCGGTGAGGGCCGGGCGTTGCTCGCAGGGCGGAGGAGGGAGGCGGGGTGAAGCCCCCGGTGACCGACGACAACGCAGCGAGCACCGTTCGGAACCAGCGATGTGCCATCCGGTCATCTGCTCGTCGCAGTGAGGCCTGATCAGCGGGCCTCGGCGACCAGCTCCCGCACCAGGGTCTCCAGCAGGGCGTGCACGAGCTCGGGGGGCTTGCTGCAGACCCCCCGGGGCGCGTCGTAGACCACGAAGTTCACGGCGTCGTCGGCCCGCATCCAGGCCAGGAGCTCGGGGGCGGGGGCGGCGCGTCGGATCTCTGCGATCCGCGCCGCCAGGTGGCGCGTGAGCCAGCCGGCCGGGTCCTGCGAGGCGAGAGCCGCTTCGACGACCTCCGCGACCGCCGCGCGCCAGGTGACCCAGGAGGGGTTCATCGAGCGGGCCGGGCGGAGGGATCCCAGTCCAGGGTGCCCAGCATGCGGTGGGTCAGGGTCGCGAGCGTCGAGCCGTCGTCACCGTCGATCCCGCCTCCGAACCGCCACTCGTTGGTCGCGTCGCCCACCCGGATCACCACCCCCTCGATGCGCAGGGCGCCACTGAGGGGAGTGCCAGTCGGCAGGCGGCCCAGATCGGCGCCGCCGAGCCAGCCGACGAGCTCGGTGACCGCATCCGCGCGGAGCTGCTCGCTCCGTCGTTCCCAGGCGTCCAGAGCGCGCGGCGGGTTGATCCACAGGTCCAGCCGAGGCCCGCGCACGCCCCGGATCTCGCCCTGCACGGGCGCCGTGTCCGTCCGCAGATCGGCCCGGATCTCGAACCGGAAGCCGTCGCTGATCCGGCGGCACTGAAGGAGCACGATCCACCCACGCTGGCCCGGGGCGACCCCCGCGAGGTCCCGGTGGAGCTCGTCGATGGCGTCTGGCAGGGGGCGCTGACCGAGGCGACGCTGGAGCTCCGTTCCGGCTTCGGGCTCCCCCGCTCCGGCCACCGCGGCGACGAGGGCCGAGAACAGCGCACCCACGGGCACGAAGAGGAGCGGGGCCGCGATCCAGCGCACCCAGGGCACCGTCTGCTCACCGATCCAGACACCGCCTCGCCACGCCATCCAGCCGGCGAGGGCCAACACGACGGGGCAGCCGAGCCGACGGAGCAAAGCCCGCGGCCCCTTGGGGCGGACCGAGGCCAGCAGATCGGCGTCCGTGCGCGGCGCTTCGGGTTCGGAGGACACCGCCAGAGCCTACACTCCGCCGGCCGTGTCCTCCCTCCTCCTCGCCGCCCTGTTCGCGGGGCTCGTCGCCACCGCCGTCACCGTCGCCATCGAGCGTTTCGGAGGACGGGTGGGGGGCCTGCTGGGCACCCTGCCCACCACCATCGTGCCTGCGAGCCTGGGGATCCTGGCGGCCTCGGATGCCCCTGAGGACGTGGCCGCGGCGATGTACGTGGTCCCCGGCGGCATGTTGATCAACGCGCTGTTCCTGTGGCTGTGGAGGGCGGTGCCAGGCCGTCTCCCAGACGCGTCCCTACCGGTTCGACTCGCGCTGATGACGACGATCTCGCTCCTGGTGTGGCTGACCGCGGCGGTCGGGTTCGTGTCGCTGCTCGGCTGGCTGGGGGGTGGACCAGCCCTCAGCCGAGTGATCGGGTACGGCAGCACGGCCGCGATCATCGTGGTGGGCATGCTGGCCTGCCTGCGCGCGACCCCGAGCCCCCGGGGCGCACGACCGGTGTCGATCCCCGTGCTCGTGTCCCGGGGTCTGCTGGCGGCCACGGCGATCGGGTTCGCGGTGTGGCTCACCCGCGTCGGGGGGCCGGTCGCAGCGGGCGTGGCGTCGGTGTTTCCGGCCATCTTCCTGACCACGATGGTGTCGCTGTGGATGGCCCAGGGAGAGGCGGTGCCGGCCGGAGCGGTGGGACCGATGATGCTCGGCTCGGCGGCGGTCGCGACGTACGCGCTGATCGCGGCCTGGAGCCTGCCCACGATGGGGCCCTGGGGCGGCACGCTGGTGGCCTGGGTGGGGGCAGTGCTCACGACGACGCTGCCCGCGGCGGAGTGGCTGCGACGCCGGGCGGGGTAGGCGCGGGCGTCGCGTCATCGGGGGGAGATGGTCTGTCTGCCCCGGTTGACGCGTCACTCCGGCACCGCCGCGCGTCCCGGGCGTCAGGCTTCGCCGACGATGACCAGGCCGGTCTCCTCGATCCAGTGGTCCACGTCGTCCAGGTCGAGTGGGCGGAAGATCCGGGCCTCCACGGCGTGGGAGCCGGTGTAGCCGTGGGCCAGGGCCAGGAGCGCGTCGCCCCGGTCCGCGGGAGGCCCCCCCAGGACCCGAAACCGCCGGAGCTCCCGCCAGATTTCCTCGCCGCGCTCCTGCCGGGCCGCGAGGACGAGCGCCAGGTCGACCACCGGACCATCGACGACGAGGCGGACCTCCTCCAGGAGCCAACCGACATCCAGCTCCAGGCGCACCAGGCCGCGGCGAAGGGCTGCCTGGTCCCGGGGAACGGGGCCCGCGAAGCAGTGCACGGCGCAGCTCGGTTCGCGCCAGGGGATGTTGTTCCGGGAGCAGAAGCTCCCGACCTCGCCCGCTTCGGGATCGGAGGTGGCCACAGATCCGCCGCCCAGCAACGCGGCGTGCTGCTCAGGGGTGATCCAGGTGATGAGGCGGAGCGCGGGCGTCACCGGTCGAGCACGTCCCTCAGGGTGCTGACGGCAGCCTCCTCCGCGGCCAGCGCACGATCATGCTCGGCGACGATCTTGGACCCGCCGGTCAGGATGTACTCGAGCTCGAGGAGCAGCTGGTTCACTGTCGACATCGCCTCCGGGTGCCGCTGCACGAAGATCAGCAGGTCGCGCACGGAGGTGCCGACCTTCGCCTGGATCGCGTTCCAGTCAGTCCGCGACTGCCCGACCCTGCCGCGGTGCTGGACCACCGCCGCCTGCAGCGGGGCCAGCGCATCACGGGCCGGGCCCAGATCGGCGGCGCCCGCCGGGACCGTGGCCACGCCCGCCTCGAGATCGGCGATCCGCTCCCGGGCGAGGTCCATGGCCTCCTCGAGCCGGACCCGCTCGCCGTGCGCCTCCGCGAGCGAGGCCCCGATGCTCTCCAGCGCGACCAGGGCGCGGTCCCGCTCGGTGGAGAGATCTTCGAGCTCCTGACGCAGCTCGTCTTCGACGCCCGAATCGGCCGCAGTGCTCTGCAGCCGGTCGGCTTCGGCGAGCAGCCGGGCGACGTGCGCGTTGGACTCTTCGGCTTTGGTTCGCGCCTGCTCCGCTTCGGTCCGCACCTGCTCCGCTTCGGTCCGCGCCCCACGCAGCTCCGCTTCCGCCTTCTCGGCGCGACCCAACCCGGCGTCCCGCGCGGCACGAAGCGCCTCGATCTCGTCCCTCGTGCCGGCGAGCTCGGCCCGGCTCGCGGACACCTCCGCCCGGCTCGCGGCGAGCTCCGCTCCCACCCGCTGGGCCTCCGCCTGAGCGGCATCGGCCTGGGCGCGCGTCGCCTCCAGGTCTCCGATGACCGAGGCGCGGCCCTCCGACGCAGACTCCATCGCGGTCCGCGCCCCACGCAGCTCCGCTTCCGCCTTCTCTGCGCGACCCAACCCGGCGTCCCGCGCGGCACGAAGCGCCTCGATCTCGTCCCTCG
>CALAGR010000521.1 GCA_937891735.1 uncultured Pseudomonadota bacterium
GGGAACTGCCTGGAGCCTGCGCCCGTCGCTCCGGCCGTGGATGACGACGACAGCACCGCCGGGGACCCTTGCCTGGAGCCGTTCGATGTCTCCGCGATCCCCCCGCCCGCGAACCCCTACTCCGGCCACCTGCACCTGTACGACCGAGCCGACCTGGAGTGGTTCTGCGCGGAGTGGGACGGAGTGGACGGGAACCTCGAGGTGGGCGGGACCGAGGCTCCCGGGGGCGGTCCGGTGGAGAACGACATCGACGACCTCGCGGCGCTGGACTGCCTGGTCGACGTGTCCGGCTACTTCTTCGTCGGGGGGAACGCAGTGCTGGAGCGCTTCGAGCTGCCCGCGCTCCGCCACGTCGGGAGTTCGGGCGCAGGCTCGCTGTCGGTAGTGCTCAACGGGGCGATACAGCGGCTCTCGGCGCCCGCGCTCCAAGCGATCGGGGGCGACCTGTCGGTGCAGGGCAACCCGTCCCTCGAGCGGCTCGAGCTGCCGGCCCTTCGCCGGGTCGGCCTGAACGTCTACATCGCCAACAACGCCTCGTTGCCGTCGGCCGGGGCGGAGGAACTCGTCGCGGGGATCTGCCCCGACCGCATCGGGGGCAGCGTCAACATCACGGGCAACGCCGCGCGCTGACCAGCGGCGCCTCGCCCCCCCCCCGTCGAGGTCATCCCAGGGCTCCGCGCCGTGGTTCAGCGCACGTGTGACTCGCCTGGAACAAGAGTCCCTGGGCCGCCACGCTCGGATAGACTGAGGTGTGTACTTGCCGCCGCCCTCCCTCGCTCTGCTGCTGCTGGGGCTCCTCGCATCCAGCGTCGCCCCGGGGTGCGCGCCGGCCGATCCGACTCCCGACGACGAGCCATCGACCCCCGCGCCGGCGATGGCGCTCGTGGACGAGGCCGCGGAGCGGGGGCTCGACTTCGTGCAGGATGGCCAGCAGGGTCAGCCCACCCTCAGCCACGGAGGCGTGGTCGCGACCGACCTCGACGGCGACGGCGACATCGACATCCTCATCGGTCGCCGCTCCCCGGACGACACTCTGACCTACAGCGCGCGGCTGCCGCTGGTGCTGTCGAACGACGGCACCGGGCACTTCACGGCCGTGGACATCGGCATCTCCGTTGGCTCGTTCTCCATCGAGGACTCGGTGGACTTCGCGGCGGTGGACACGACCGGTGATCGGCTGCCAGAGCTCTACCTGTTCGGCCGCGGCTTCGTCGCCGAGGTGAAGAACCTCGGAGGGCTCGCCTTCGGGGACCCGACGTTCCTGGTGGAACCAAATCCCGAGGCCCCGGTGGTCATGAACACGCTGGCTTTCGGCGATCTGGACGGCGACGGCGATCTGGACCTCGTGGTCCCTACCCTCGGTCTATGGGACGGGACGGAGGCCCAGCCCCAGGGAGACCAGCTCCCGGGGCTGCCCGCGTCCGTGCCCCACCTCGTGCTGCTCCAGGGCCCCGACGGCTGGGCCCAGGTCGACGGCCTCACCTCTCCCGGGTACTCGCAGATGGCGATCATGACCGACCGGGACGGGGACGGAGACCAGGACCTGTTCCTCGTCGCGGAGTTCGGCAACCACCCCGAGGCGACGCGGTCGGCATTTTACCGCAACGAGGGGGGAACCCCGCCGGTGTTGGAGAACGACGCAGGGCTCGTCGGCGCCGATCTCGAGGTGGGCGGCATGGGCATCGACTCCGCTGATCTCAACCGGGACGGTACCCTGGACTACTGCATCGCCCAGTTCGGGCCGCCTGTCTGCATCGCCTCGTTCGGTGACGGGTCCTGGGTGCAGTCCGAGCGGGCTTGGGGGCTGTGGCTTCCGGGCAACCCGCCGCTCGATCAGCCTCCGCAGTGGTCGGCCTACTCCCTGGAGCTGGCGGATCTGGAGAACGACGGCTGGCCAGACGTCGCGATCATCGCGGGGAACCCCGCCCCGAACGACGACGGCGACACGCACCAGGACCGGCTCTGGATGGGTGGGCCGGGCCCCACGTTCGTGGACGTGACCGACGACGTCGGCTTCGGCGACCCGAGGAAGCACTTCGGGATGGCGGCCGCCGACTTCGACGCCGACGGGCTCCTCGACCTGGTCGTCACCGGAGCGGAGGGGTCGCCCGTGCTCTGGATGAACCACGGGTCCGATGGCAACTGGATCGAGGTGGAGCTTGAGGGTCCCGGGCGGAACGCCGAGGGGCATGGCGCCCAAGTAATGGTGCGGGCCGGGGGCGCCAGCCAGCTCCGGGAGCAGCTCAACCTGCGTTCGCTGGGACAAGGCCCCGCCCGCCTC
Organism: uncultured Pseudomonadota bacterium; assembly: GCA_937891735.1. Classification (GTDB taxonomy): domain Bacteria; phylum Myxococcota_A; class UBA796; order UBA9615; family UBA9615; genus JAGSHC01. The sequence continues at coordinate 2,282 of CALAGR010000521.1, forward strand.
CACTTCGGGCTCGGCGCCGCCACCGAGATCGAGGCGGTCGAGGTGCTGTGGCCGGACGGCCTGCTGTGGACGTACGACCCGCCCTTGCCAGGCGCCGTCGTGCGTCTACGCCACCCTGACGCGCGCTGACGTCGGCCGGGCCAGGTCGCAAGGGTCAGGGCCCACGCCGGGTGCTAGATCCCCGCCGTTCGCCGGAGGAGTGGCGGGCCTCGAGGAGCAGCCATACAACGCGATCCGGGCGAGACAGCGACGCCTGGGTGGTCCTCGGATCACGCCGAAGGAGGCTCAGGACATCGATCCTGCCTGCCTGGGTGAAGGCCGCATGAACGTGCGTATACCAAGGGGATCAGCAGCGGCTAGAATGCGACCCGAGGTGGCAGAGCCCGATCCAAGTCGAGGAGTGCGTTGCATGACCGTAGTCGCGGTGATGCTGGTCGCCTGCGCGCCACCCGAGGGCACCCCGACCGGCGACCGGTCCTGCCCGGTGGGCTACCACGCCGACCCAGACCGGATCGGCCACTGTCTGCTCGACGCCGGCGCCACCCTGGGCCCACCGACCCCCGAGATCCTCTCGGCGGATTGCGCCGAAGCTCGTCAACAACCGCGGCTCGAGACGGAGTGCACGTCGATCTACGACGGCGACCTGGTGTTGCTGGAAGACGCCGATCTGGAGGGCTTCTGCGATAGTTGGGACTGCGTCAGCGGCGGGATCATGCTCGGTGGAGTCGAGAATCCAGAAGGACCAGACGTCTACGCCGACGACATCACGTCTCTGGAGCCGCTGTCCTGCCTGGTCGCCACCCGATTCCTCCTGATCACCAGGCTCTCGCAGATCGACACGATCTCGCTGCCTGCGCTCCGGTTCACCGGCGGCGGCCTCAGCGTGGTCCTCAACCCAGGGGTTCGCACGCTGAGCGCCCCGGCCTTGAAGTGGATCAGCGGCGACCTGTCGCTGCAGGGAAACCTCGCGCTCGACTCTCTGGACCTACCTGCCCTGCGCCGGGTCAACGAGTTCTTCTTGGCGATCGGGAACCCCTCGCTGCCCCCGTCGGAGGCCTGGGCGGTTCGCGACGGGATGTGCCCGTCGGGAGTGGGCGCGGCGACGACCATCGCCGACAATGGGCAGGACTGAACCCGTGCCTCGCGCCGCCCCCCTCGACCGCTGGCCGCGGGCCGCCCAGTCCTGCTTCCTCGCTGGTCTCACCGCGTTGATCGGCTGCGTCTCCGAAGGCGAGGAGCCTCCACTCATCTGCGCAGACGGGTTCGTCTGGGATGACACGAGCGAGTTCTGCCTCGAACAAGCGCTGGTGCCCATCGAGGGCGACGTCCTGGTGTCGACCGAGCAGGCCATGCACGCGCTGTGCGCCCAGGGAGACGCGGTCACCGGGGACCTGGTGATCGCCCCTGGCGTGGTCGATCTCGATCCCCTGGATTGCGTCCGCGAAGTCGGCGGATCGATCGTGATCGAAGACGTTCCGGGGCTGACGTCGGCGTCGCTGCCCCGGCTCCGGCGTGTCGGCAAGGACCTCCGGGTTCAGGTCGATCCCGACCTGCTCGAGCTCCGCCTTCCGGCGCTCGAGAGCACCGGCGGAGCCGTCGTTGTTCAGTACGACCCCCGGCTCGAGGTGCTGGAGGCCCCGGTCCTCGCCAGCACCGGAGCCTTCCTCTCCATCTACTCGAACGCCGCCCTCCAGGAGGTGAGCCTCCCCACGCTCGCGACCGTCGGGCCGGTCGATCGGTCAGCGAACCAGGTCCTCTACGTGCGGCTCAACAACGCCGCGACCCGGATCTCGATGCCCGAGCTGACCCGGGTGTCGGGCGTGTTGAAGCTGAGCTCGAACGACAGCGTGACCGAGCTGGATCTCGGCAGGCTGGAGACCCTCGGTATGGGGATGTACCTGTCGTACAATCGACAGCTCCGGTCGTTGACGATCCCGGTCGCCGAGGTGGGCGGCTTCGTCTACTTCGATCACACCTCCGCGACCTCGATCGACTTGCCGCGGCTCGAGTCGGTCGGGGCCTCGTTCAACGTCATATTCAACGAGGATCTGACGGCGATCTCCGCTCCGTCCCTGTCCCGGATCGGCGACGCGCTGATCATCGCCGACAACCCGAACCTGTCCCAGGTCGTGATCGACGCGTTCGTCGGCGGCATCGAAGAGGTTGGGGGCCCGACCCGTGTCGAAGGCAACGGCGCACGGTGACGCTCGCCGTGCAGATGCAGCGCGGCCGGAGAGCTACTGGGTGGCGACGTCGAGAACGATGTCCAGCGACACCGGGGGCTCCTCGGCAGCTACCACCACGGACGGGTAGGCCGACACGGTGAGGTCTCCGGTGGTGGGACCGCCCTTGCCGCCGCTCTCGTCCTCGTCGAAGAAGATCTCGATCGTGTAGGCGGCTGCGCGGGGCGGGATCCCGTAGACGTTGTACGAGACGCCGTCGTCGCCGGAGAGGTCCACCGAGGCCAGGGTCGTCTCGGCGACGATGCTCTTCGGGCCACCACCGATCTCAGGGTCGGAGATCGTGATGAACAGCCCACCGATCCCGTCGCCGGTCGCTGCCACGCTCCGCGTGATCGTTCCGGTCAGGGAGCCGCCGGGCAGTGCGCTGTCGTCGTCGTCCCCGGGGCCACTGCTGTCGTCGTCGTCCCCGGTGGTGTCGTCGTCGTCTCCGGTGGTGTCGTCGTCGTCTCCGGTGGTGTCGTCGTCGTCTCCGGTGGTGTCGT
>CALAGR010000522.1 GCA_937891735.1 uncultured Pseudomonadota bacterium
GCTCAGCATCGCCCGAGAGGGCTCGGCGCATCTTGTTGAGGATCACGATGCCGCCCCGGTTCCCGAGGGCGTCCGAGACCATCCCCAGACGCCGCAGGGTGCCCTTGTTGTCGGCGGCGCCACCTGGGAGTAGCTCGGCCGCGTCGTGGCTCGGCAGGACGCCCAAGAGGAGCCGCAAGAACGTCTTGCGCCCTCGGAGCGCCACGAGGCCCTTGATGGTGTCGGAGGTCAGCAGCGGGCGCAGCAGATCGCGGATCTCATCCGCCGGCGAGGGCCGCCGAGTGTCCTCAGGCAGACCCAGCAGGTCCAGGGCCGACCGGGGCACCAGCAGCGCCTCCGCCGGGATGCGCTGTGCCGTGCACAGGGTGAAACACTCCTGGTAGCGCCGCGTGACGGAGCTGTCGGGCTCGACGTCCACCCGGCCATCGACGCTGATGAGCCACCGCTCGTAGCCGACCTCCTCGCGTGAGCTGCCGATCGTGCGGCCGTCGACTGTGACGCGACGCAGCCAGCCGGTCGCCAGCACCTGGTCGCGGATGACGTCGGGGGTCAGGAGGATCGGCTCGCTCAGGATGACATCGTAGCTGTCGTCGGGGAGGTGCTCCTTCCACGCAGCGGTGCGGCCACCAACGATGGCCTGGAGCAGGACGGCGCGCCAGCCGGGGGGGTCGGGCTGGACGAAGACGGGGATGTCGCCGTGGCGACGGAGTGCCTCGGCCACGAAGGCGCGCGGGCTGCGGCCGGTGGCCTCGGTGGCCTCGATGATGCTGATCAGCGTCTGCATGGAGGAGGGGGAAGCCCCCCAGGAGCAGGCAGACCCACTGGATGCTCCTGGGGGACCTCGAGACGCCCGCAAGCGTCAACTGGAGTGAATGGCTGGGCTGCCTACAGACAAGGCGCTCCATCGAATGGAGCGGGCCGCTCCATCGAACGGAGCGGGCTAAGAGTCGGTCCTCAGTCGAGCGAGACCAGCCAGTTGACGGTCCCAACCGGGTTGTAGATCGGGTTCAACCCCAGTTTCACGGAAGTCCTCAGGTGGTCGGCGAGAGCGGGAAGTAGCGCATCGAGAGAGTCCTGCGCCCTCTTGACCGCCCTGCTCGTGTTCTTCCGTTCCTGCTCGGCAGGGCTGTTCGTCTGCCGGGTCCTGCCCCCCAGACCCAGGTTCTTGGCCAAAAACTCCTCCAACTCTTCCCTCTCCTGACGTGCCTTGAACTCGCCAGCCTGGTTTCCATCGGTCCCAGCATCAGCTTCAAGTGCACGCAGCCGATGAACCTCGCGCTTGTACCGGGCGAGGGCCTTAGCATCGAACACAGGCTTCGCGGTGGGCTGCGGCGGTAGTGCCTCGAGCGTGTTGCCTTCAGCAAGGACAGCAAGTTCAACAGCGCCGAAATGCTGACGCGGGCGCTGGAGCAGGACTGCCAGGACTCGGAGGCCCTTCGAGTTCTGCAAGGAGGCCTGCTTGCCTCGCCACTCCAGATGCCACACAGGCCCCACGCGCTTCATTGATGGTCTTGCCTCGCCACTCTTGACAGCGTCCGCATGCACTCCGTCTGCCGCGGGCTCCTTCGCCCAGGAGCCCCCCAGGCGCTCGTACTCCGCCGCGCGGATCACCACATCGTCCGAGCTGACGCGGCGGGTGGGCTCCAGCCCGAAGGTCCGGCGATGTGTCTCCTCGACGCCGTGTACGCGAGAGCACTCAGCTCCCCCGTGGAGAAGCAGATCATTGAGGGCCGAGGTGCTGAGCCCGTAGTGGCCAGCAGGAAGCTCCGAGAGGAGCTCACTTGCACCGAAGACCGGCCTATGCGGGTCCCAGTCCCAAGGGGGATCTGGATCCTGCTCGCCCCACGCCGCGTCGTAGCGGGCACCCGAAATGAAGACGCAGAGCGTCAACTGGCCGTCCCGCGCCATCTCCAGGAGAGAGGGCACGGAGCGACCGAGGCTCTCGGCTGCCTCTGCAAGAGGCAGGTATCTCAGTCTCTCGGGCATGGGTCTGCCGAGCGAAGTCTACCGCTCCCTGAGCGCATCGGGATCAGCTCCACGTTCGCTCCACTCGGTGGAGCAGCCGCTCCACCGAATGGAGCGGTTGGGTCTGTGAAGGCAACGAGCCCATGGAGCCGTCGCCCGTCGTGGTGCCGCACGCGAAGAAGCACAGCCCGACTGGCGCGTCTGCGCCGGTCAACAAGCCCTGATGGGCAAGGAGACAGACATGGAAGACACGAGCAGCAGCACCACCCCGCTCGGGGAGAGCTCGTCCGAGACGGACGGCGCCCCCGACGTGACGTGCGACGGAGCCACGTCCGAGTCCGAGCAGGACTTCTGCAAGGGCGGCTACGTCGGTCAGGGCGATGTCTTCGACTTCGCCGATCAGCACCGGGGCGATCTGGTCGTCCTCGGCCCGCTCATCGCCATCGCCATCGCCATCGCGAGCCAGAAGGACGCGCCGGCCCTGCCCATCCCGGACTCGCTCCTCGAGCGCTTCCGCGGCCACGTCAGCGTCGGTGAGCTCAACGCCGCCGATGAGGGCTGCTGGCGCTTCGGCGTCCTCTTGGGGCTCATGAGCATCGTGGAGGAGATCGCCGAGGCCGCCGAGGCCCTCGAGCTGCAGCTCATCCCGCAGGACCTGCCCAACTGAGAGATCACCACGCGGCCCAGCCGCAGATAGGGAGACAAGACATGAAGACCTTCGAGAGCAACGAAACGACCAGCGGAGTGGCGGCGACGGCGAGGCCGCGCCTGCCCTCACTGGCGAACCTGATCAGCCAGTCGGCGGGCGGAGGTGTGCGATGAGCATCCTCTTCAACCAGGTGGACAAGCTGGAGCGGGACCCCTACGAGGGAGTCTCCGCGCGCATCTCTCGGGGTTACGAGGACCAGTCCTCCCTGCAGTGCGCGCTTCGGGATTCGAGCTTCCCTCCCCAGACCTCCAAGGAGCTCAACGGAGTTCTTGATACCTGCATCGAGCGCGGATCCTCCGATTCGAAGATCCGGAAGATCGCGATGCAGGGTCTGGCCACGAGCTTCGTCCTCGCACAGGTTCTGGAGGGGTGGCAGGCCCCCGTGTGGCTCTTCGCCCCTGATCTGCTCTGGCTCTGTATCCATGGCGTCCTGTGGGGCCCGGGCAAAGAGCCCTCGAAGGCATGGATCGAGCCGGCGACTCGTGCTCGCCGCACCCCCGTGGTGGAGCCGCGGGTTCAGGGAATGGAGCTCGTCTCCTTCGACGAGCGACGGAAGCGCATGGAGGAGCGTCGCTACTTCAACTGCTTCGCGACGGCCCGGCGGTACACCCTCGCCAACGAAGGTCTCCGGTACGTCGAGGGGCTGGCCACAAAGGCTGACTGCAACCCCAACGAGGCCTTCTGGCACGCGTGGTGTGTCGATCCGAGCGGTGGCGTCTTCGATCCCACCTGGCCGCCCGGGTCTGGCACCGAGTACCTGGGCCACGCGTTCGACGACGACGCACTCGCCCACATCAGCCCCGACGGGGACGACTTCGGACTGATCCCTCGCATCGTTGGGACGGCTAGTGACGAGGTTGTCACGGGGGCCATCGCTCTCCAGCAGTATCAAGTGCTCCTGGCGTGGGTTCCGTTGTTGTCTGAGATCGCCACCCGGCTTCGGGACCAGCCCACCGCCGCGGCGCTGCCCTCTGACCGCGCCCTGGCCCGACGGAGGGCCGAAGATGCCGCGTGGAAGACCGTCAACGTTTGCCCGGACCCCCTCAAGGCCGAGATGGTTCTGAAGGCGATCCAGACCCGCGAGTGGGAGCGGTTCTACCCCTTCGGCGTGATGAACTTCGAGACCATCGAGAAGAGCCGTGGTCGGTCGATTAACCGAGAAGCGTTCTGGACCACCTACTACGCAACGCTCTGGTCCGCCTGGCGCTGTCGCGCTGAATACGAGCCGCCCGCGGCCACGCATCACGAGAACTGCACCGAGAACCACACCGAGGACCGCCCCGAGCGGACCAAGACCGACGCCTCCTCGTCGGCCCTGAACACGCCCTGAAGGGCGGATAGGAAACAAGAGATGAGCGACACCGACATGACCGACATCGATTCCAGCAACGACCCCGCGAGCACCGTTCGGGAGCCCGGCGCCCGCGAGCATGTGGACAGCCTCGCGCGGCTGCTCGACGACCTCCGTCTCCTGATGCGCGAGGTCAGCGAGCGTATCGCAGTCGTCAAGGACGCCAACCTGGACCCCGTGTCGGCGGCCTGCTTCCGGCAGTTCTGCCGCGAGGTCGCCGCGCACATGGCGGTGCTGTCTGCCCTGTTGGGCGGAGGGGCCGGGGCCGCCCGTTCGCGCTCCGACGTGGTGGTCGAGGCGCTGTCGCTCCTCGAGATGATCGACACCTGCGGCCACCCGACGTGGGTCTGCCTCGACCTCGCGCGCTGCGCCGCGGAGGGTCTGCTCAAGTCGCCCGACGACGTGGACAAGGCCGTCGAGCTCGCCCAGGCCGAGGTGATCGACCGGCTCAGTGACGACGACGAGCTGCTCGAACTCGTGAATGAGCTGACGCGGTCGGTCCACCCCGGCACCTCGAACGAGCGCTACCTCGCGAGCAGCGTGCGCCCTTCCGGGATCTAGCTCCGAACCTTCCCCGGCGGCCGCCCGCCTACACCCATCAGAAGTCCCCGGCGGCGGGGCCCTCAGGAGACCTCATCATGAAGGTCCTCGACACGAACCCGAGCCCGAACACCACGGGTGCCCCCAACAACCTCCAGCCCCAGGCGAACATCCTGGGCTCGCCGGCCACCACCGGCACCTCCCAGCCCGTCAACGAGCTGCCGCCCCCGCCCACGGCTCCCGCGGCGCCGCCGGCCCCGCCGGTCCCGCCGCCGAAGGACAACCCGCTCGCGGGCTTCATGGGCGGTGGCGACAAGCCCAACCCCCTCGCCGGGTTCTTCCAGCTGGTCGAGACGGTCCCCGAGGGCAAGCACGTGGCCAAGATCCAGAATTACGAGATGAGCACGAACAACTTCGGCGAGGTGCGCGCGAAGATGTCGTTCGAGTTCATGGAGGGCGAGCTGTCCGGGATGGTCTACGAGGACTCGCGGCGGGTGACGCCGAAGTCCTTCGGGTACCTGAAGAGCAACCTCCAGGTCGCGTCCGGCCAGACGCTGGCCCAGGCCAACGAGGTCTACGACCACGTCAACGACTGCGCCGGGCCGATCCGGGACCGCATCGTCGGCGCCATCGTGGAGCTGGTCGTGGTGCACCGCGTCGGCAAGGACCGCGTTTTCGTCAACGTGGACGTCGTGAAGCTGCTGCAGCCCGCCCCGTTCGGGACGGGCCACAGCAACAACTCGTAGCCCAGTCAGACCGCAGGGGTTCGGCGGTGTTGACGCACCGCCGGCCCCACCGGGTTGCGCCGACACAGAAGCCCGCTGGGCCCTGCCATTCTAGCGCTTCCCGGCCCCAGAACAACGCCGTTCGCCGCCGGGGTCCCCATGGACACATCACGCCTTCTGCAGCACATCTGGGCGAGCGCGCTCGATGGCGAGGACCTTGAGCCGGGCCTGGGCATGCAGCTCACCCTGCTCCACCCGGTGGATGGAGCCCGGACCGTCAGGCACACGCGCCCCGACTCGCTGTTCGAGCAAGCACACGCTGCGAGCAAGCGCTCTTGCCACGCTCTCCTAGGCCTCCACTTGCGCTCAAACAACGTGCACGGCGCCGGCGAAGCTGCGGTTCAGTACCTCGTCGGGGTTGCCGCCGACATCGACACCCGCAAGCATGGAGTTGCCGACGAGGCCGCCCTCGTGGCCCTCGCAGAGGCTCCGTGGGGACGTCCGTCGGTGGTGATCCACTCAGGCGGTGGACTCCACGTCGTCTGGACGTACCGCGAGTTGCTCGACGCCAAGGACCCAGAGGACGTCCAGCAGCACAGCATCGCCAGCAGGGTCGTTCAGGAGTGGCTCAACTGGCGCCTCAACTGCCTTTGCTGCGATCCGACCGACTCGTTGACCCACTCCTTCCGGCTGCCGGGAACGGTGAACTGGAAGCCAGAGCGACGAAGCGAGAACGGGTCCTTCCCCCAGGTGCGGCTGCTCGACTACGCCGGCCTCCGGTACGACGTCACCGACCTCACCGACTGGGACTGGTTCTTGGGCTCCATCCAGAGCGCAGAGAACACGGACGCGCCGGAGGCTGCCGAGGGTGTGGCGCGCCATCGTCGGAGTGCTCGGCGGGTCTGTGGCGACCACCCGAAGCCTCTCGCACTGTCCGAAGTTCCGCCCGCGCTGGTCGCGGTGCTCGAGGCTGCGGGTATCAAACACCGCATCAAGCTCGACAGCGACGGTGGGGTCGCCCTTCTGCTCCCCAGCACCTGTCCGGCCTGCAAGGGTACGGGCGGCGCCTGCTTCATCGTGCCGTCGTCGGGACGCCTGATGTCGCACCGGGCAAGGAAGTGTCCGGCTGGTGGACCCTCTGGCCGCGCCGACAGCGGTGGCTTCGTCGGACTCGAGCTCGACGACTGGGTCGAGCAGTTCGTACCGGACGCCATCCCCGTCCTTCCGCCTGATGGCGTCGTCGTCGTCGATCCGCTCTGGGCCGCGTTGAACGAGCGGATCGAAGGCGCCACCGAGGACGAGGTCGAGCCCACGGCCCTCCCCGAGGATCGCTTCGACGGCGTGGTGCCCGTCGTCCTGGAGGCGATCAAGTGGGCCTCCGAAGCGACCGATCGCGTTGCCGTCGTCGGCATCTCGCCTCCTGGCGGGGGCAAGACGACCGCTGTCCTCCACGCACAGATCGAACACGCAGCGAAGACCGAAGACGGCTTCGCCCTCCTCATGAGCTCTCACCGGTTGGCGGAAGAGAAGACCGAGCAAGCAATCGAGATCGCCACGACCTTCGGCGTCGAAGACCGCGTGGTCCACATGCTCGGCCAGGCTGCCTTGTGTCCCCACGGGCGCGGCCTCGCGTCAGTACGCCGCATGGGCTACGCCGGCGCCTGGCGGAAGCTGCACCAGCTGGCCTGCGGCTACGGCGGCTGCGAGTACACGGACCACATCGGGGGGATTGGGGCCACGACCATCAAGATCGCGACGCACGCACACCTTGATTTCTTGCTGGAGACAGACCGTCTCAAGGACAACGTCGTCGTGATCGACGAGCTGTCCGCTCTACATGAAGACATCGAGCTGATCGACCGTGACTTCTGGACGGCGTCCGGCGACCACGCGATGAGGTACTACGAGCCCTGGCTCGAGCCGATGAACGCGGCGGCGCAGGTGATGGTCCGCGCGCTCGTGACCCTGGAGGACTCCGTGTTCGCCCGGACTGAGGAGGACACGCCGCCCTTCGTCGAACGGACTCCCGTCAAGGACTGCGCCGAACTTCTGATGCGAGCAACGGGGTTCGAGCTCGAGCACATCACCGCGCTGCTCGAAAGGGCCGCGGCTGTTGACCCCGAGGAGGCTCCCAACCCGCCTCGGCGGGTTGTCCACGAGAACGACATGTCCCGCATCCCACGCGCCGATCTCCCGCTGTTCTTCGCCACCGTGCTCGCGGAACTTCGCGGCAAGGCTGGCCCGGCGAACGGCAGCGTGGCCTGCTTCTGCAGTGACGGCTACGGCCCCGAGGCGCGAGTCTGGATCGAGTGGCGAGTGCGCAAGGTGCTCCCGCCCGAAGTCTCGGTGGTGCTGCTGGACGCCACCGCGGATCTCACGGAGGACCTCACCCGCGCCGCGTTCACGAACAAAGACGTGAAGTTGTTCACCTACGACATCCCGATGCCCGGACCGGAGGATGGCCTTCACAGCTACTGGATCAAGCACAGGAGCCTGTCGCGGCGGCGCCTATTCGCCCGCCGGGACGGGAAGATGCAGATCACCGTCAAGGGCGGCGCGTCCGTCCGCAACGTCACCCGCGAGGCGATCCGACTGGCCAAGAAGCACCTCCCTGCGGCACCGCCGACAGCGGTCACCGCGCCCCGGCCCGCGACGAAGTCGCTCGAGGACGAGGAGAGCATCCTCGGGCAGTTCCGAGAGCTCGCCCAGGAGGCGGGGGCACTGGGTGAGGTGACCACCGCGTATCACTGGGGTCTGAGGGGCCTGAACACCCTCGAGGACGCGACGCTGTTCATCAACCTGGGAGATCCGGTGAAAAATCTGGGCGCTGTCCGCGAAGAGGCGCGCTTGTTCGGCCTTGACCCGGACGACCACGCCCAGCGCAGCGTGTCTGCGGAGTTGATCCAGGCCTTGCACCGAAGTCGTGCCCTGCGCGTCACCCTCGACCGGCCCAAGGTCGTGGTTCACGCTGGCCGCCACCGCATGATCGGCTTCAAGGCCCAGACCATCGACCTCGGGCCTGGCCCTGCACGCTCCGATGCCCGCCGCGCCGCCGAGGACTTCGCCCAGCTGCTCCTGGAGCATGGGGGCGTCACGGCCCACTGGCTCGCAGCCGAGCTCCTCCCGAGGCTCGAGGAGCGCTGTACAGAGGCCCGAGGCGTCCTGGCTGGACCAGCAGCCGCAGTCGTCGCCGCAAAGGCTCCTGGGGCGCGTCAGCTCACCAGGATCTGGCGCCAGCTGTTCGCCTCCAGGACCGACATCGAGACCGACGACGTTCCCGACCCGCGCCGCCCCCCCGGTGCCCTGGGCCGACCTCTGCGCCTTTTCACGCGCTCGAAGGAGGCGGTGGTCGCGCTGCTCGACGGGTTCGACTCCTGGCTCGATGCTCGCGCAGAAGGTCTCCTCCCGAGTTGCTGCGCCCAGGCGGATGGGACTCCGATGGAGAGACGTCCCCTTTCGGACAAGATCCCCACTGATGTAACTAGAGGGGAACTTGTCCTAAAGCCCACGGAGGCCACGCGCGCTGCTCTGCGCATGATCAGGAGGCTGCTGTGATGAGTGACCTGGGCCGAGATGGTTCGTCCAGCGCGAGCCTCCTGCTCGCCGTCCACGACGAGGTGCTCGTTACCTCGCCTCCTGCCTGCGCGGACCAGGCTCAGGCCCTCATCGAGGCGGCTATGAGCAAGGGCATGGCGGCCTACTTCACGGCTGTCCTGTGAGCGGGGAATAGAGACGCGTCGCTCCGGCTACCTGAGCGCGCCGCAGCCATCTCCGATGCTCGGGCAGGAGAGCGACCAGCTTCCGTGTCCATCGACACAGCTTGAGGATCCTCTGCTCAAGAGCAGAACACGGACGAGAGGGCACCAGAACGGGAGCGGCATCAGCAAGCTCCGCACGTCTCGGGCGGAGCTGAGCACTACGGCTGGAACTTGTCGCCCCCCTCGTTGTCGCCCGCGATCGTGGTCCCGCTCGTGCTTGTCCGCCTAATCGACCTCGACCTCGTGCCCGTGGTCGATCAGGTGGCCACCGGCGCGTAGCGAGCCGATCGCCGCTCCGGCGTGAACGATCCCCACCCTCCCGATGCGAGATCTATCAGTCGAACGGGTGAGGGGGGGGCGGGCAAAGCGTGACGTGGTGGCGGCCGGATCGAGGCCCCCGGAACGGCGCGGAGTCGGAGCGGCGAGTGCGCTCCTCGGCACACCGGACCGCCCCACCGTGGCAGGATCGACCCTCGAGCTGTGCGACTGCCCCCGGCACGGGACCGCGGAGCACGAGACCGGAACCTGGGGGCCCAATGAACGCGGGAACAACGGACGAGCGGGCAGCGAGAGAGCTGTACGAAGAGCTGCTCGGGGAGGCCAAGAAGCTCCACACCACGAGCGGAGAGCAGTTTCGGGCAGATCGGTGGCCTGCTCTCGGAAGGCTCGCCCCCAGGGGCGCCGACGGCGAGCTCGGAGTGGGAGCCGGGAACACCCTCGTCGTCCGTGCGTTCCTGAACAGAGCCATGACTCAGGCGAGCGGGCCCCTGCGAATCGGACGCATCGTCAGCCCGACCAACGGGGTCATCGATCCTGCACGGGTCTGCCCCCAAAGACTCGTCGACTCGTCGGGCCACCGATTCGGCTGGTGCGAGTTGGAGGACGCCTCGTCCAGCCCTTGCCGCACCGAGCGCGGGCGAGATCCGGTCGTCGAGCGGGTGGTCTTTGCCGAAGCGGCCCGGCTGGCGGATGAGCTCCCGTGGGTTCAGAACGCGGATAGCCGCGGCACGAGCGCCCTCGCGGAGGAGTTCGTGCACGCCCTGGCGCTCGCTCCCCGATCGCGGGTTCGCCCGACCCCGGCGGGCGCATTACCCGACCGGAGCCGATACCGCCGGGACGACATGTTCCGGCTGGTTGTCGCCTGGTATCTGGCAGAACGCGCGCTGCAGCGGCTCCAAACGATGGCCGCCGAGACGTCGGTCCTGGGCTTCGCGCCACCAGGAGCGGACCACGGCGGCCTGCTCAACGAGCTCTTGGCCGCGCAGCACGACCGTGCGGGCCGCTCCCCCCGGGCAAGGTTGGCCCGTGTCATCCAGTCGAGCCTCCCTGTCGGGAGCCCAAGCCGGCGGTACGAGCTGTCCGCCGCGGGGTGGAGGGGGGCAGGCGCGCTCTTCTGTCACCAGCTGGCCGGGGCGCGGGATCTTCCGCCCGAGTTCCTCGGGCCCCTCCAGGAGCTGTGGTCAGCCGACGCAGCGCCGCCCGCGGCGCGGTGGCAAAGGCTGCGCATGCGGCACTTGCGCAGCACCTGGTTTCACGGATTGCACCGGCTGCGCGTCGCGGACGTCCTGGAGATCGGGAAGACCAGGGCGAACGCCCACGGCCCCGACGACCAGCGCGCCGATGCACTCTGGAACCGGCGAATCCTCTTCGCCAACACCCCTCCGAGCGCGGTCCAGGCGCTTCTCTCGGAGCCGGCAGACACCCTCCCCCTGCCCCTGTGGGGCTCGGCGATTGACCGCGGCCGGGTCCGGCGCCTCCCGAGCGGCCATGCCCCGTCGGAGAAGGTGCTGCGAGCCCACCTGGATGAGGCCGTCCGGCAAGTCGCGTCAAGCCCATCGGGGCGCGAGGGACCACCAGGCTGGGCCGCGCTGCGCACCCTCGCGCACACTGTGAACGCCTACCGCAGGCACCCGATCGCAAAGCGGTCGGGAGGACTCCGGTGGCTCGATGTGCCCTCGGAACCGCTGGCTGCCGTCCAGAGGTCACTGCTCGAATTCCTGGCCCTGTGGTACCCGGGGCACGGCCACTGCGCAGGCTTCCTCGAGGGCCGCTCGCCCGCGTACCACGCGCGCATGCACGCCGGCGCGAAGGCCGCAGCTGTCGTGGACATCAAGGACTTCTTCGGCAGCGTCCGGGCGTGGCGGCTCCGCCCATGGCTGCGGCCTGAGGGCTATCGGCCTTTGGCGACGCCGACGGTGCATCACCCCTTCGCAGGTTGGAGCGCGGAGGGACTACAGACCGTGGAAGACCTGGTGTTCCGCCGATCAGCCGACCGAGCGCCGTACCTCGCGCAGGGCGCGCCCACGTCCCCGTTCCTCGCGAACCTCGCCGCCCACTCGCTCGACAAGCGGGTCATGTCCCTGGCCGACGAGGTTTTCGGGGTCGGCACTTGGGCCTTCTCCCGATACGCCGACGACCTCGTCCTGTCCTCGCGGGAAGACATCCCAGGCTTTGCGACGCGAGCACGTGGCGTCCTCCAGCGGGCGGCCAGCGTAGAGCAATGGAAGCTCAACCGGAAGAAGACCCGAATCTGGCACGCCGGCTGGACCGCGCCGTTGAGAATCTGCGGGATCGTGGTTCCTGGTGAACCGCGAGCGCCACTGGCACTCGACCGGGAGAGGAGGCGCCGGCTGCGGGCCGCCCTCCACCACTTGAAGCACGGCGGAGTCGGGTGTCACTCGGCATCGGCGCGAGGTTTTGTCGCCTACGCCTACTCGGTCACCGGCGACCCGGCGCTGCTCGCGCCGCTCTCCACGCTACTCCGCGAGTTCGCCGTGCAAGTCGCCGGCGAGCGCCACGCGACGAATTTCCTGTTGGGATGGGCCGACGGGGCTTGAAGGAAGCATCGTCCGGCTGACATACTAGAAGGTGCTCGGATACTGGCGTTTCGCCAGACAGCTATGAGCAGCGGAAGCTAATCTCTCTCGTGCCTGCGGCTGCGCCTTAGGCGTCGCGAGATGAGCTCCCGCTGCTCCCCCGCGGGGGAAGCCCTCCGCTCGAAGCGAGCAACGACGCCCCCTGGTCTCTCGGGTCCAGGGGGCGTCCTCGCTTGGACGACTAGGCCATCTGAGCGGCCGAAGCCGCCGCTGAGCACGCAAGCGTCCATCACCCTGGAAGTCCAGCTGGGTCGCGTCGATGTACGAGCCGCTCACCTGGGCCGAACCCCTGGTCGAGGCCGTCAAGGCCCATCACGGCGTCGATGAGCTCGCCTGGGAGCGGACGGACCCCCCCAAGGTGCGGGAGGTTGCGGTGGCGACCTCGAAGGACGGACGGGCGCGACGGTGATGGAGAAGGACGAACTCCAGCTTCACGGAGCACGTCGGCAGGCTCGCACTCAGCATCCTCAACGTGCGCCTGCCCCGTGGAGGCGACTCTGCTGCAGAACGCCGCGCCTCCAGCAGCATCTCTGGCCCCGGAACAGCCTCGCCCCCCCGCCGCCGCTCGGTTCTCTTGCTGGTGTTGCTCTGCGGTGCGTCTCTTCTTCTCATGCTGCGGCTTCGTGCCGGCCTCGTCTGGAGGATCCCGGACCGGTGGTGACCTTGGGCGCGACGACGCCGGGCTTCGGATCGTTGGAAGACGGCGCCAACGCCAAGCCCGCCGACCACACGGGGCGAAGCGGAAGCCGCCCGCGAAGACAGCGAACCTGAGAACCGCCGCAGCAGTAGCGGCAACGACAGCAGTAACAGTCGGCGGGGGGCAGGGCTGTTCCGGGACCACAGATCTCCGGTCGTTCCGGCGCACGATCGCGCTGGCGTTCGTCGATGCGATGCCCGAGGACCTCGTCGGGATGCTGACGGGCCACGCCAGTGGGATCTCCCTGGGCCACGCCAGCTACGTCGCCGTGCTTGAAGAGCCCGACGTGATCCGGAGGGAGCTCGACGCCGCCGTGCAGCTGATGCGCACCCGCACCGCGCCCGAGGACAAGGCCAACGCAGACTCGGTGCTGGAGCTGCTGAAGCGATTCCCCCTGGAGAAGAAGGCCCGCGAGTAGGTGCCCTGCGTTCGACACGCCTCACAAAAAGCCGCTTGATTCCAGACCTCCTGACATAGGGGGACTGGATCTGGCGCGGAGTCGGCGCTTTTCGA
>CALAGR010000523.1 GCA_937891735.1 uncultured Pseudomonadota bacterium
CGCGGGGGACGACGACGACGCGGGGGACGACGACGACGCGGGGGACGACGACGACTCGGCGGGCGGTCTGCCTGGTCTGCCCCGAGGCATCGCCGGAGGCGGCTTCGGGTGCTCCGAGGTCGGTCCCTCGGGGGCGCCGACCTGGTGGCTCCTGCTGATCCTGCCGGCCCTTGCCAGCCTGCGCCGACGTCGGCCCGCAGGTCGCCTCGCGGCGGTGGCAGGGGTGTCCCTGGCCCTGTTCGCGCTACCCGCCGGGGCCCAGGAGGTGGCCAGTGGGCTGGACACTGTCCGGTTCCGTCCCGCCGTCAGCCCGAGCGGCGGGGTCCTGGTCGAAGGGGTGCACCCGGGGCTGCCCTGGGACGTGGACGTCAGCCTGTGGACAGCCTTCGCGCGGCGGGAGGTGGTCTTCACCGACGGCGGGCTCCCGACGGACCCGGTAGTGGCGGCGCGCCTCGTCGGTGTGCTCCAGGCCGGCGTGACCCTGGGCAGCCGGGTGCGCTTGACGCTCGACATGCCCGCCGCGCTGATCCAGCTGGGCACCCACCCCGTGACGGGCCTCGCGCTGGCCAAGGGCGGCGTGGGCGACCTGCGGATCAGCCCCCACGTGATGCTGCTCGACCCGTCGGTCAAGTGGCTGGGCGTCGCCCTCAGCGCGCCGGTGACCTTCCCGACGGGCCGCGTCGATGCGTTGCTGGGGGACGCCACGCCCACCGTGCAGCCCCGCGTGTCCCTCGAAAAGCGCATGACCTGGGAGAGGGCGCCGCTGCTGAACCTGGCCGTGACCCTGGACGCCGGGTGGAGGTTCCGTCCGCGGGTCCAGCTGCTGGATCTCGACACGGCAGGCGAGTTCACCTTCGGCCTGGGCCTGCGCTGGGACCCGATCCCCCGGGTGCGCATCGGGTCGGAGGTCGTGGGTGCGATCGGCCGCGGCCCCAACGCGCGGTACGGCGAGTGGATGTCCCATCTCCGCGTCGTGGTGGATCGGGCGGAGCGGTTCGAGCTGATGAGCGGCGCGGGCGTCGGCCTGGGAAGGGGAGTCGGAACACCAGAAGGGCGGCTGTTCGTCGGGGTGCGCATGCACCTGCCGACCCGGCGGTCCATCGAGGGCAACCCTGGCCTGATGGCCGTCGAGCCCGAGCCCGTCGTGCAACCGGCCGCTGCGGTGGGGCCCCCCATTCCGGGCGCCTCGACCTCCCCGGGCTGGGGGCTCCGGCTGGTGGGACGCACCGTCTCGATCGACGCCCGGGTGCTGTTCGAGCTGGACTCGGCGGTGCTGCGCCGCGAGGCACACCCGGTCCTGGAGGACGTCGCGACCTGGGTGCTCTCTCACGAACACGCGGGGATCCTGGAGGTGGCGGGCCACGCCGACACGACCGGGAGCGACGCGCACAACCTCGAGCTGAGCCGCGCGCGGGCGCAGGCCGTGGTGGCGTTCCTGGAGCGGCTCGACCTGCCCGCCGAGCGCATGCGTGCCGTCGGATATGGAGAGCGGCACCCCTCGGGGGACCGCGCGGGCAGGGGGTCGGAGGCGGGCGCCGTGGACCGGAGGGTGGAGTTTCGGCTCGTGGACAGCGAAGATCAGGGGGCGAATACCTCAAGTCGGCCGTTGCCGAGACGATAGAGAGACCCACATGGCGAACCCCGACTCCCCCTCCGATTCCGCTGATTCGTCCGACCGCCGCGTCTTCGGCCGGCGGGAGTTCGAGGTCAAGGTCGACTTCTTCAGCGCGAATACGTTCTTCACCGGATTCACGGAGAACATCAGCGAGGGCGGTCTGTTCATCGCCACCGAAGCGCCGTTCGAGATCGGTGACGAGCTCGACGTGACCTTGAGCGTGATGAATCGCGAGGCCACGAACTACAAGGTCGTGGTCCGCTGGATCCGGCCACCGGGCGCGATCGGCGGGCTGCCTGCGGGCATGGGTGTCCAGTTCAAGCACATCGAAGAGGTCGAGCGGGAGAAGCTGCAGGCGTTCATCGACTCGGGAGTCAAGGACACCCTTTTCTTCGATCTGGATTGAGTGGGCCGCCCCCGCGGCGCCTCAGTGGCGGCCGCCTTCCTTGACACGGGCTTGCGAACACCGGAACAATGACGCATGGAGAGAGGCGGGATCAAACACGCCCGTCTCGATGCGGAGTGCGATACATGCGGAGCCGATCTCTCCTCGGTATGGGTGCAGCAGCCTTCGGGGCGCTGCTACTGAGTTCCCCCCTACAGGCCCAGACGGCCATCGACCTCAACTCGATCACCGCCCCGCAAAACCAGGGTGGGGACGTGTACGACGTCAACGATGGCGACACCCTGTGGGACATCTGTCGTCAGTTCTTCGGTGACCCGCAGTACTGGCCGACCCTTTGGTCGATCAACAACGACGAGGTCACAAACCCCCACTACATCTACCCCGGCCAGCGCCTGCGCTTCCAGCCGGGCACCGATGTGCGGGCACCGTCCATCATCGTGGACCCGGCCCGGGGCGACAACGTCGACTTCGACGACAGCTTCACCCCCCTGGTGCACTTCATCGCCACCGAGCGCGACTGCGAGCTGTACGTGCCGTTCGCGGGCTCGGGCACCGAGGTGACCCTGCGGGCCCCCGGCATCATGACCCGGCAGGAGATCGAGCCCCTCGGCGTGGTCGATCAGGCGGTGCCCGGCAAGTCCAACCTGGGTCAGGCCGACGTGCTGTACATGCGGTTCCGGAACACCGGGGACGTCAACTGCGGCGATGTCTACACCGTCTATCACAAGATGAAGGAGGCTCGGCACCCGGAGGTGCGGAGCGCACGACTGGGCCACATCTACCGGGTGACCGGCGAGGTGATGGTCACGGACGTGGGGGATCGCTGGGTCACCGGAGTCGTGGTGCAGAGCCACAGCGAGGTGGTGCGCGGCGAACTGATCACCGACCGTCTGCCCGTCAGCGGGCGGATCCGCACCAGCGAGATGGCCTCCCTCGTGGACGGCTACGTCATCGACAAGGTGCACGACGAGAACATCCTCATCCAGCGCAACCAGGTGGTGTTCATCGATCGCGGCAAGAGCGACGGCGTGCAGAGCGGCACCATGTTCTACGTGACCCGCCGCGGCGACGGCATGGCCCGCATGCCCCGGGACTTCGACAACACGCTGCCTGACAAGGTGGTGGGCCGACTCGTGGTCTTCTCCGCGGACGAGAACGTGGCCATGGCCGTCATGACGGATCAGGCCATGGCGATCAACGTCGGCGACCGGATCACCAGCCGCATCGACTGAGCTCCCGGCCGGTCCCGGCCCCCTCACCACGCGCTCCGGATCACCCTGCCCCCCCGACGGAGCAGCTCGCCCCTGGCGATCAGCGCGAGCAGGCAGGCCCTCGCCTGCACCTCCGGCAGGCCCGAGCGCGCGATCCACTGGTCCGCCGGCGCTCCGGCTCCCGGGATCCCTCGAAGCAGGGCCTCCTCCTCGTCGCGCAGCGGCGCTCGGGGCGCGCTCGTGCGCAGACGCAACAGACCCACGGCGTCGTCGGGGCAGGTCACCGGCACGGCGCCCTCGCGGATCAGGGCGTTGGCGCCGGCGGAGGCGGGCGACAGCACGGAGCCGGGCACCACGCCGACCCGCGTGCCCACCTGCAGGGCGTGTCGCACGGTGCTCAGGGTGCCCGAGCGCAGGCCTGCTTCGATCACCAGGACGGCCCCGCTCACCGCGGCCACGATCCGGTTCCGCCAGGGGAACGACCACCCTTCGACGGAGGCGCCGGGGGGGCGCTCGGAGAGCAGCCATCCTCCGCCCTCCAGGATCTCGCCCGCGAGGCCCGCGTGGGCGCGGGGCGTCGGATCGTCCACGGCCGAGGCGAGCACCGCGAGGGATCGGCCTGCCGCATCGACCGCGCCTTCGTGAGCGGCGCCGTCGATCCCCAGGGCCAGGCCGCTGACCACGACAAGTCCCGCGCGGGCCGCCGCCACCGCCATCTGCCGGGCGATGACGCGCCCCTCGGGGGTGCACCGGCGGGCCCCGATGATCGCCAGGCACTCGCTGCGGGGCGGCAGCGGGCCGGATCCGCGCACGAACAGCACCGGCGGTGGGGGGGTGAGGGCGAGGGCCCCGGCGGGGTAGCCGGAATCGATGGTGCCGAAGGCCGCGACCTGGCCTGCAGGCAGGCGGAAGTGGTCCCGGAAGGGGCGCGTGGAACGGTCCGCCGCACCCGCCCGCCGGATGGCGAGGGAGAGATCCATGGTGGCTCCTGGGATGGCTGGGGGGACGTGCGCCTGGGCGGAAGAGGATCGCTCGAAGGTGCTGCGCACCGAGAGGATGGATCGTCCGGCGAGTCCGTGCAACCCTGCGCGCCGACTCGCGGCTGGGGCCGGGGTCGTGGAGGTCAGCGTGCCCGGACACGAAACAATCCTCGCGTTTGTCGGTCGCCTGGCGGTGGCCGGCGAGCTGCCATCCGAGCCCGCCGCGCTGCTCAGCGTACTGGTCGCCGCGGGGTTCGAGCCCGTCGCCGCCACGGCCGCCCTGGAGGCCGCGGGCGTCGCGCCCTCGTCGGAGGAGCCGGAGGAGCCGGGCCCCGTCGAGCCGCGGCGCAGCGTCGTACCGGTGCTGGACCTGAGCGACGACGCGTCGGGCTTCCTGGTGGGGCTGCGGGACCTGGGCTACCTGACCGCGGACATGGAGGATCACGTGCTCGACCTGCTGCTGGACGAGGTCAGCAGCGACGGCGTCGTCGGCTTGTCCGGGCTGCGTCGGGCGGTGGCGTCGGTGCTGTTCGAGCGGCAGAGCGAGCTGGATCCCGAGACCCTTCGCTTCCTGGACGAGGAGTGGCGCATTGCCTTCCACTGAGCCGAGCGGACCCCTGAGCGGCCCGGTGCACATCATCGGCGGCGGCCTCGCAGGGTCCGAGGCGGCCTGGCAGCTGGGCTCCCGCGGGATCCCCGTGGTGCTGCACGAGATGCGTCCGGTTCGTCAGACTGCCGCGCACCAGACCGACTGGCTGGCCGAGCTGGTGTGCTCCAACACCCTGGGCAGCAAGATGCCCCACACGGCGCCGGGCATCTTCAAGGGAGAGCTGGCGGTGCTGGGCAGCCTCATCGTCGCCGCCGGAGAGCTCGCGCACGTGCCCGCGGGCGGCGCGCTGGCGGTGGATCGGGACCTCTTCGCGGCCACGATCACCAACGCCCTGAGCAGCCTCGGCAACGTGAGCATCGTGCGGGAAGAGGTGACCTCGCTGCCGGACCCGAGCATCACCCGCACCATCGTGGCCACCGGCCCGCTGACCAGCGAGGCGCTGGCGACGTCGCTGAAGGAGTGGACCAGCGCGGACGACCTGTACTTCTACGACGCCATCGCGCCCATCGTGAACTCCGAGACGGTGGATCTGGACATCGGCTTCTGGGCAGACCGGTACGGCGACGCGGAGTCCTCGGACGGGGACTACCTGAACCTGCCGATGAACAAGGCCGAATACGAGGGCTTCATCGACGCGCTGCTCGCCGCCGAGCACGTTCCCAGCAAGGACTTCGAGGAGGAGCGCTTCTTCCAGGGATGCCAGCCCATCGAGGCCATCGCCGGCAAGGGGCGGGAGAGCCTGCGCTTCGGCCCCATGAAGCCCGTGGGCCTGAGCGATCCGCGCAGCGGGCGCCGTCCGTGGGCGGTGGTGCAGCTGCGCAAGGAGACCCGGCACGGCACGGCCATGAACCTCGTGGGCTTCCAGACGAAGCTCAAGTACGGGGAGCAGAGCCGGATCTTCCGGATGATCCCGGGCCTGGAGTCCGCCGAGTTCCTGCGCCTGGGGTCCGTGCACCGCAACACGTTCATCAACACCCCCCGGCTGCTCGACCCGGGGCTCCGGCTCCGCCAGTGCCCGAGCGTGTCCTTCGCGGGGCAGCTCATCGGGTGCGAGGGCTACACCGAGTCCTCCGCGATGGGGCTGTGGGCCGCCCTGAACGTGGCCGCCGAGCGCCAGGGCCGGGAGCTGACGCCGCCGCCCATCGGCACCATGTTCGGGGGGCTGCTGGACTACCTGCGCACCGCGGAGCCCAAGGGCTTCCAGCCGATGAACGTCAACTTCGGGCTGCTCCCGGAGGACACCCAGCGCGTCAAGAAGAAGGACCGCAAGGAGCGTCGGGTCGAGCGCGGGCGCGTCGCGGTTGAGCTGTTCTCCCGCTGGGCCACCGACCAGGACCTCGCCCGTCGGGACCCGGCCCTGCCGGCGCGCTGAGCCGTGCGCGGTCTGATCGAGCGTTTCGTCGAGCACCTTCGGGTCGAACGCGGACTGTCCGAGCACACCATCACCGCCTACGAGCGGGACCTGCAGCAGCTCGCCGAGCACCTCGAGTCGACGGGCCAGCCGGACCTGGATGCCCTGACTCCTCGCGCGCTGCGTGGCTACCTGGCGGCGCGTCATGCCCGGTCCTCTGTGGCCACCCGGGCGCGCAAGCTGGCGTCGATGCGCACGTTCTTCGACTGGGTCGCGGAGCGGCGGGGCGACGACCGCAACCCTGCCCGGGCCCTGTCGGCGCCGCGTCGGTCCGAGCACCTGCCGCACGTCCTCGGGGAGTCGGAGGCAGGCCGGCTCGCCGACGCGGAGATCCCCACGGACACCGTGCGGGCGCAGGTCCTGTGGGCTCGGGACGCGGCGCTCGTGGAGCTGCTGTACGGCAGCGGGCTCCGGGTATCGGAGGTCGTGGGTCTTGACATCGCGGGCCTCGACCTCAAAAGGGGAGAGGTGCGCGTCACGGGAAAAGGCAGGAAGGAGCGGGTGGTGCCGATGCCGCGGTCGGCGATCGACGGCGTCGGTGAGTGGTTGACGCTGCGCCCGCTCCTCGAGCCCGACCCGGACGACCCCGCGGTGTTCCTGAACGCCCGGGGAAGCCGCCTGGCGGCGCGCTCCGTCAGTCGCCTCCTGAAGTCCCGGGCCCAGCAGGCTGGGGTTCCCAAGGACGTGCATCCCCACGCGCTGCGTCACAGCTTCGCCACCCACCTGCTCGAGGGCGGCGCGGATCTGCGGAGCATCCAGGAGATGCTCGGCCACGCCTCGCTGTCCACAACCCAGAAGTACACCCACCTGACGGTGGAGGGCCTGCTCACCGTGCATCGGCGGTGCCATCCGCGCGGCGGCACGCAGGCCGAAGAGGACGACAAGACATGACAACAGTGCTGTGTGTGCGTCGCGGAGGGGCCGTGGCCCTGGCCGCGGACGGGCAGGTGACCCTGGGCAACACCGTGGTCAAGGGGACCGCCCGCAAGGTGCGGACCCTCGCCGAGGGCACCGTGCTCGCCGGCTTCGCGGGCTCGACCGCGGATGCGTTGACGCTCTTCGACAAGTTCGAGGCCCGGCTCGGGGAGTACCCCGGCAACCTCGCGCGCGCCGCCGTGGAGCTCGCCAAGGAGTGGCGAACGGACAAGTACCTGCGCAACCTGGAGGCGCTCCTGCTGGTGGCGGACGAGAACCGCACGTTGATGATCTCGGGCAACGGCGACGTGCTCGACCCCGACGGTGGCGCCGCCGCGATCGGCTCCGGCGGGTCCTTCGCCCTGGCGGCGGCCCGGGCCCTGCTCGACGCCACGGAGCTGCCCGCGGCCGAGGTGGCGCGCCGCGCCCTGGCCATCGCCGCGGACATCTGCATCTACACCAACGCCAACGTCGTGCTGATCGAGCTCGACGACTCCGACAAGGGGGTCTGAGGTGGAGGTGCACAGCCCCGAGGACAAGCCGCCCGCGGTCACCCAGCCCGGCTCGCTCACGCCGCGGCAGGTGGTCGAGCAGCTCGACCGCCACATCATCGGTCAGGCCGCGGCGAAGCGGGCGGTGGCCGTGGCCCTGCGCAACCGCTGGCGTCGCAAGCAGGTGGACGAGGGCCTGCGCGACGAGATCGCCCCGAAGAACATCATCCTGATCGGTCCCACCGGCGTCGGCAAGACCGAGATCGCGCGAAGGCTCGCGAAGTTGGTCGGCGCTCCATTTCTCAAGGTCGAAGCGACCAAATTCACCGAGGTGGGCTACGTCGGCAAGGACGTGGAGTCGATGATCCGGGACCTCGTGGAGGCGTCGATCCACCTCGTGCGCACCGAGTACGAGGGTCGGGTGACGGACGACGCGGCGACCCGCGCCGACCAGCGCGTGATGATGGCGTTGTTCCCGCCCGTGGCCCCGAACGCGTCGCCCGAGGAGAAGGAGCGCAACCAGCGCACCCGGGACAAGCTCATCAAGATGCTCGGCACGGGGCACCTCGATGACCGGCAGATCGAGATCGAGCTCACCCAGCGAACCAGCTCCCCGGGGCTCCAGGTGTTCGGGGCTGGGAACAACATGGACCAGCTCTCGGGGCTTCAGGACATGCTCAAGGGGCTCGTGCCGGACAAGCGCGCCAAGCGCACGCTGTCGGTCAAGGAGGCCCGCAAGCTGCTCCGGGAGGAGGAGGCGGCGGGTCTCGTGGATCAGGAGCGCGTCGTCGCCGAGGCCCTGAGCCGGGTGGAACAGGACGGCATCGTGTTCGTCGACGAGATCGACAAGATCGCGGTCAGCAGCGGCTCCGGCGGAGCACGGGGTGGGCCCGACGTGTCCCGCGAAGGTGTCCAGCGCGACATCCTGCCCATCGTCGAAGGCACGACCGTGAACACCCGGCACGGGGCGGTCAAGACCGACCATGTACTGTTCATCGCCGCGGGAGCGTTCCACGTCAGCAAGCCGGCGGATCTGATCCCCGAGCTGCAGGGGCGGTTTCCGATCCGGGTCGAGCTCGAGCCCCTGCGCATGGAGGATCTGCGCAGGATCCTCGTGGAGCCGGACAACGCGCTGATCACCCAGTACAAGGCGACCATGCGGACCGAGGGGGTGACCCTCGACTTCACGCCGGACTCCATCGACCGGGTGGCCGAGATCGCCGCGGACGTGAACGCCAGGCAGGAGAACATCGGCGCCAGGCGGCTCCACACGGTGATGGAGGCGCTGCTCGAGGAACTCAGCTTCGACGCCTCGGAGCGCTCCGGCGATGTGGTCGTGATCGACCGGGCGGAGGTCGATCGCCGGTTGGTGCCGATCCTGGGTGACGACGATCTGTCTCGCTACATCCTGTAGACTCGTCCACGCATGAGCCGAGTCTCCCCCCGGCCGTTCCACTCTCCCAAGGAGTGCGATTCGGCTCTGGATCCCGGTGAAGAGACGGCTCTGGACCCGCCGGAATGGGACACAGGGGACTCTTCAGCGTCCGCGTCCGGTGACGACGACGGCGAGCACTTCGACTTCGAGGTCGACGAGGAGCCCGAGTCCGACCTCGAACTGCAGATCGAAGACGAGCCCGACACCGACTTCCTCAACGATCTGTTCGGTCCGGGCGACCACGAGTCGGCGACCCCCGTCGAGGACGAGCCGGAGGGCAGCGCCGACGCAGAGATGGTCGATCTGCGGCCCGAGCAGAAGATGTCCATCGAGCTCGCGTTCGACGGCATCGACGACAAGAGCTTCTACGAGATCCTGCTGCTTCCGCGCACGGCTGAGCAGAAGTCCGTCAAGCGCGCGTACTACCGGCTGAGCAAGGAGTACCACCCCGACAAGTTCTATCGGAAGGAGCTGGGGCCGTACAAAGCGAAGCTGGAGGTGATCTTCAACAAGATCACCGAGGCCTACCGGATCCTGTCGGATCCCGACTCCCGCTCGGACTACGACGGTCTCGTGTTCGGCAAGGAGGGCAAGGACGCCGCGACGCTCACCGAAGCCTCGACCACGGTCGACTTCGTGCCGGACGCGGTGCGCGTTCGGGAGGCGAAGCAGGAGGCGAAGGAGCGCAGCGGCAAGCCGAAGGCCGGGCGCGCCGTCTTCATGCAGAAGTTCCAGGAGCAGATCGTTCTTCGCATCGCGAAGGCGAAGAAGCACATGACGGACGGTGAGGCTGCCCTGGAGAAGGGCGACTTCGCCGAAGCGGCCAGCAACTTCCAGATGGCGATGACGCTGGACCCCCGGAACACGCGCGCGAAGACGCTGTTCAAGCGGTCACAGTCGTCCAACCGCAACGGCAAGGCCGAGGAGTTCTACCGACAGGCCCTGGATGTGTTGCTCTCGGAGGACACCAAGAGGGCCGCGGAGTTGATGCAGAAGGCGGTGGACTGCAAGCCCACGAAGGGGAAGTACTATCACGAGTTTGGTAAGCTCGTGATCGCCCATACGCTGCAACAACGAGTGGGGCTGGAGCTGCTTCGGAAGGCAGTCGAGCTGGAGCCGAGAAACGTCAACTACAACATCGAGTTGGCGCGGGCGTACGAGGAACTGGGCATGCCAAGCAACGCGATTCGGGCGTTCGAGCGGGTTCTCCACCTCGACAAGAAGAATTCTGAGGCCAGCAAGGCGCTGAAACGACTGAAGTGAAGTAGTTGGGTCCTGGAACCGGGGTGGATGTTCCAGGTGAAGACGCGAACGCAGCGCAGCAGGGAACCGGGGATCGCGCATGGAGAAGGTTATCGGCATCGACCTCGGCACGACGAATTCGTGCGTGGCCGTGTACGAGAACAAAGGCCCGGTGGTGATCCCGAATCGGGGTGGCTACCAGACGACGCCGTCGATCGTCGCCTTTGCCGAAAACGGAAAGCGCCTGGTGGGGCACATCGCCAAGCGGCAGGCCGTGACCAACGCCACGAACACGCTGTTCGGCGTGAAGCGCCTGATCGGGCGTCGGTACTCGAGCCCCGAGGTGGTGCGCACCGGCGAGCTCGTGCCGTACTCCATCGAGGACGGTGACGAGGGGGACTGCCGGCTCCGCGCCGGAGGGCGATCCTTCACCGTGCAGGAGGTCTCCGCCTTCATCCTCATGGAGATGAAGAAGATCGCGGAGGACTACCTCGGCGAAGAGGTCTCCAAGGCCGTCATCACGGTTCCCGCCTACTTCAACGACGCCCAGCGTACCGCGACGAAGCAGGCCGGTCAGGTGGCCGGGCTCGACGTCATCCGCATCATCAACGAGCCCACCGCGGCTGCGCTCGCCTACGGGTTCGAGCGCGAAGGCAACCGCAACCTGGTCGTGTACGACCTCGGCGGCGGGACCTTCGACGTGTCGGTGCTGTCCATCTCCGAGGGCGTCTTCGAGGTGATCTCCACCTCCGGTGACACGTTCTTGGGCGGGACCGACTTCGACAGCCGGATCATCGACTACCTCGCCGAGTCCTTCCAGGCGCAGCACGGGATCAACCTGCGGGGCGACAAGGTGGCCCTGCAGCGTCTCCGCGAAGCCGCCGAGAACGCGAAGTGCGAGCTGTCCTTCAAGCGCACGGTCGAGGTGACGCTCCCGTTCATCGCCACCAAGGAAGGCCAGCCGATCCATCTGCAGCAGTCCCTGTCGCGGGCGCGGTTCGAAGAGCTGGTCGGTGACCTGGTGGACCGCTGCACGGAGATCTGTCGCGCGACGCTCGAGAGCGCGGGCATGCAGCCGCCGGAGATCGACGAGATCGTCGTGGTCGGCGGGCAGACCCGGACTCCGCTGGTGCAGGAGAAGGTGGAGGAGTTCTTCGGCCGGCCCCTGTCCAAGGGCATCAATCCGGACGAGGTCGTCGCCCTTGGCGCGGCGGTTCAGGGGCAGGCTTTGGTCGACGAGGGCATGGAGATGCTCCTGCTGGACGTGACGCCCATGTCGCTGGGCATCGCGACGGTCGGGGGCAGCGTCAGCACGCTGATCCCGAAGAACTCGACCATCCCCACGCAGAAGAGCCACTCGTTCACGACGGTGCACGACAACCAGAGCGCGGTGAAGATCGTCGTGCTTCAGGGCGAGTCCACCCGCGCGTCTGAGAACCAGCTGCTGGGGGAGTTCCTGCTCAGCGGGATCCGGCCCGCGCCCAAGGGCGTGCCGGACATCGAAGTGACCTTCGCCATCGACGCCGACGGCATCGTGGCGGTCACGGCGCGCGACGCGGACACCGGCAAGGAGCAGTCCATCACCGTGGCGCTGAGCGGCGGGCTCTCCGACGCCGACCTGCGGCGAATGATCGACGAGCGCGTGGACTATCAGGTCCAGCAGCGGGCCGATGAGTCCATGCAGGAGCTGGTCTACAAGGTCGAGTCCCTGCATCAGAAGGTGCTGGATCTCCTGCCCGCCGCCGAGGCGGTCATCACGGGCGAACAGCTCCACGCGATCATGGACACGCTCTCCGAAGCGAAGGGTTCCATGAACAGCCGGGAGGAAAGCCAGCTGCGCGCATGCCAGCGGCGCCTCCAGGAAGCGTACGAGTCGTTGAACGCCGTCGAAGCGCTCTAGCCATGGCCCCCTCGCGAAGCCGAAGCAACGCCTCGCTGCTCCTTGATCGTGGAGTGGTCAGATACGCCCTGGGCAAGCGGGACGCAGCGATCATGCTGTGGCAGGAAGCGCTGTCCGAAGAGCCGGACAACGACCGGGCGCGGGACTACCTGCGCTCCGTGGGTGCGATCTCGTCCGCCGGGTCGGACGAGGTGGGGATCAACACTGACGAGGTCGCGACCGTTCCCTCGGCTCCGCCGGAGTTCCCGCGGCAGGACGACCACCCCAACTCGGGTGACTCGCTGGTGCCTCCGTTCACCGCGGAGGTCGCTGCGTACGAAGAGGGCGACTCGGACGAGCTCGAGATCGAGTCGATGGTCTCCGACGTGGACATGATGATCCGCGACGCCCTCGCCGGCGAGGCCGCGGGTCGGCGCGAGGAGGCCCTGAAGCACGCCGAGGAGGCGCTCAAGCGGGACCCCGATCACCCCGAAGCGATCCGCCTGGCGCTCACGCTGCGCGAGGCGCTGTCCGCCGACTACCTCGAGGAACTCCAGCCTCTGGAGCGGGTGCCGGTGCTTCGGGCGACGGACGCCTCGATCCTGGAGCTGAGCCTCGACCCCATCGGGGGGTTCCTGATCAGCCAGATCGACGGCGAGATCACGATCGAGGATCTGCTGACGATCCTGGGCACGTTCGATCAGTTCCGGGTCCTGTCTGCGCTGCACTTCTTCCTCGAGAACGGGATCATCGAGCTGAGGTAGGCCACGGGGGAACGGCGAGGGCATCCGTCGCCACTTCTCTGTAGAGTCCAGGCGCTCTCGGCAAGGAGACCCTGTGGGTTGGCGCGTTCTCGTCTGTGACGACATCTCCGAAGTGGGTCTGGAGCGGTTGCACCGCGAGGGCTTCGACGTGCTTCGGCGTCCCGGGATCCGCGGGGATGAGCTGGTGCGTCGCGCCGCGGAGACCGACGCCCTGCTCGTCCGGTCCCGCACCCACGTCACCGCCGAGCTGATGGCGGGGTGCCCGGACCTCCGGCTGGTCGGCCGCGCGGGCTTCGGCACGCAGAACATCGACGTCGAGGCCGCCACGGCCAAGGGCGTGGTGGTCATGCACAGCCCCGAGGGGAACGCGGTCACGGCGGCGGAGTACGCCATAGCGATGGTGCTCAACCTCGCGCGGCACATCCCGGCGGCGGATGCGTCGCTGCGGGCGGGCCGGTGGGACAAGCGGCGATATCGCGGCGTCGAGCTGCGGGGCAAGCGGCTGGGGGTGATCGGGATGGGGCGCGTGGGGCGGTGCGTGGTCGAGCGGGCCCGGGCGCTGCAGATGGAGGTCCTGGTCCACGATCCGGCGATGGATCCGCGGCAGATCACCCAGGCCGGGGCGGTGCCGGTGTCCTGGGACGACCTGCTCGGGCTCAGCGACTTCATCACGGTGCACGTCAACGCCAGCCGGTACACGCGCGGGCTCTTCGGCCAGGACGCGTTCGAGCGCATGAAGGACCGGGTGCGGATCGTGAACTGCTCCGCGCCCGGGGTCGTGGACGAGAAGGCCCTGGTGCGGGCCATCCGCGCGGGAAAGGTGGCCGGAGCGGCGATCGACGTGTTCACCGAGGAGCCGCCGATCGGCAACCCGCTGCTCGAGATGGAGCAGGTGATCGTGACGCCGCACCTGCTGGCGTCCACCTTCGAGGCACAGATCAACGTTGCGCGGGCCCTGGCGGATCAGGTCATCGCGTTCTTCAACGAGGGACGGGTCGAGGACGCCGTGAACCCCGAGGTGTTCGAACGGCTGAGGCCTGCCACCGGCGCGTGAGCGCCCAACGGAGGAGAGATGGCGAACATCGTGGTCGTCGGCGCCCAGTGGGGCGACGAAGGCAAGGGCAAGCTCGTCGATCTGCTCACGGAGCGGGCCGACATCGTCGTCCGCTACCAGGGTGGGAACAACGCGGGGCACACCCTCGTGGTGCACGGCGAAAAGACCGTGCTGCACCTCATCCCGTCGGGCGTGCTGCACCCTGGCAAGACCTGCGTGATCGGCAACGGCGTGGTCATCGACCCGGCCGTGCTGATGGGCGAGGTCGACAAGCTCAAGGAGCGGGGCTTCCTGGCGAACGACGCGCAGCTTCGCATCAGTGACCGCGCGCACGTCATCCTTCCCCACCACAAGGTGCTGGAGGCGCTGCGGGAGACCGCGCGGGGGAAGAACGCGATCGGCACGACGCTGCGCGGCATCGGTCCTGCGTACGAGGCCAAGATCGCGCGCTCGGGGCTTCGGGTCGCGGACTTCATCGATCCGGCGACGTTCGCGAAGCTGCTCGCGCAGGACCTGGAGCAGGCGAACCGGGTCATCGAGGCGTACGGCGGCAAGCCGGTGCAGGTCAAGGCCGTGCTCGCGGAGATGAACCCCGTGGCGGCGCGGCTCGCTCCCTACGTCACGGACACGGGCGTCCTGCTGGACCAGGCGGCGCGGAAGCACCGACGGATCCTGTTCGAGGGGGCCCAGGGCACGATGCTGGACATCGACCACGGCACCTATCCGTTCGTGACCAGCAGCAACGCCGGATCGGGCGGCGCGTGCACGGGGGCCGGAGTCGGTCCGACGCTGATCGACGGGGTGGTCGGGATCAGCAAGGCGTACACCACGCGGGTGGGTGCCGGGCCGTTCCCTACGGAGCTCGAGGACGCCACGGGCGAGAGCCTGCGGCAGAAGGGCGGCGAGTTCGGGGCGACGACGGGACGTCCGCGGCGCTGCGGGTGGCTGGACATGGTCGTGCTGCGGCACGCGGTGCGGGTCAACGGGTTGACCACGATCGCGCTGACGAAGCTGGACGTGCTGAGCGGGCTGCCGGAGATCAAGGTGTGCACGAGCTACCGGCTCGGGGGCGCGATCCTGGACGCGGTGCCAGCGCGGTACGGAGGCCTGGCGGAGGTGCAGCCGCTGTACGAGTCGCTGCCCGGCTGGAACGAGGACCTGACGCAGGCGAAGACGTGGTGGGACCTGCCGGAGACGGCGCGGGCCTACGTGCGGCGGGTGGAGCAGCTGGCTGGAGTGCCCGTGAGCCTGGTGTCGGTGGGGCCCGGACGGCGGCAGACGATCGAGCTGCGTGACGTGGCGCCGCCCCGACGCGAGCGATTCACCCCGGCGCACGAGGTGCTGGAGTAGCGGGGCTGTGGGCAGAGAGCGGGCGCTGGCCCGGCAGAGTATTGACATCAAGACGGCTGGCGACTATCACACCGCAACTACGCCAGCCTACGGGGGCCGCTAGCTCAGCAGGAAGAGCACCGGACTTTTAATCCGTAGGTCCCGGGTTCGAGCCCCGGGCGGCTCACCACCATCCCCGCCGGAGGAGCCGCGCGCCTCGAGACAGCTGAATACTGGGACCCCATCGTCTAGTCAGGTCCAGGACACCGGGTTTTCATCCCGGCAACACGGGTTCGAATCCCGTTGGGGTCACCAACCACCCAGAAACACTCGGTTTTTCCAGCATTCAGCAGCCGCCGAAAACGCCCAGAAATACCGAGTTAGGCACGCATTAGGCACGGGCTGCGGCCAGGGAACCTCCCCCACCTTCTTGGGAACCTCCCGCGCAGAACGCCGATGCCCTCGGATCAGCCCGGGGGCTTGGCGAGCGTCTAGGAGCCTGGAGCGCGTAGAGGAGCGAGCGCGGTGAGACCGAGGCGCGCGAGATCGAGGAACGACGAGGAAGCGCATCGAGATGCGCGACGAGGAAGTGACGAAGAGCTCGCGTGG